>CAJYQC010000597.1 GCA_913776885.1 uncultured Variovorax sp. | reverse complement strand
GTACAGGTAGGAGACCACGTCGAGGTTCAAGCCCTTGTAGATCTCCTCCATCAGCGCCTTGCCGCCGCCGTAGGTGTGCCAGGCCAGCACCATGTTGGCGTCCATGCCGTAGCCCGGACCGGAGCCCCACAGCGCGAGCGCCGAGTTCTTGCCGTACCAGTACGCGACCACGCCGTGGCCGCCGTCGAGCGTGCCCTTGGCCACCGCGTCGAGCAGCTGGAAGGCGGGCACCACCGAGCCGGCGGGCAACACCTCGATCTTCAGGCGGCTGCCCGCCATGTCGTTGACCTTCTTCGCGTAGTCCTGCGCGTACTCGTGGAAGATGTCCTTCGCGGGCCAGGTGCTCTGGAAGCGCAGGGTGGTGGTCTGGGCCATGCTGACCATCGGCACGGACATGGCGCCGGCGGCCACGGCCGCGCCCTTGAGCAGCCCGCGGCGGCGGGGCATCTTGCTGTCTGTCATTTGTCTCTCTCCAAACGGTTCTGACTTGGGAAAACCCAGGCTGTCCGTCTTGGAGTTATGGTTCGACAGGCCCAAGGCGCCATCTTTGGCGCGCGGGAGCACGCAACAAACAGGGTTTCCACGAACCGGTGAAAAATTCCGGGCCATGAAAACCCGCATCCCAAGGACACCAGAGAAATGACAGAACCCGTCGAGAACAAGGGCTACGCCGGCGATGTGACGCCCGAGCTGGCTGCCCAGTGGGCTGCCAGCGGAGAGGCCGTGCTGGTCGACGTGCGCACCGACGCCGAGCGCGAATGGGTCGGCTACGTGCCCGGCGCCGTGCCGTTGGCGTGGAAGCAGTGGCCTGGCATGGCGATGAACCCGGCCTTCGACGACGGCGTGCGCGCGGCGGCCGCAGGCGGCAAGAAGGTGGTGCTGCTGTGCCGCAGCGGCGTGCGCTCCATTGCCGCTGCGAAGCGCGCCACCGAGCTGGGCGTGGAGGCCTACAACATCCTCGAAGGCTTCGAGGGAAATCTGGACGAGAACGGCCACCGCGGGCTGACGGGCGGCTGGCGCAAGCGCGGTCTGCCGTGGCGGCAGAACTGAGCCTGAAGCCTGGCGGCTGAGTGCCTCATGGCAGGGCCACGAAGAATTCGTTGCCCGAAAGGCGACGATCGTCGCTGATTGGGCAACAGGCACCCGGCGCGCGGCGGTACGCGCGCCGGGTGGGCTTGCTCTTCATCGGCTGCACCAGAAAGAACGAAGGCCCACGGCACGCCGCGGGCCTTCTGCATTGCACGACTGGAAAAGATCAGCCCAGCGCCGGAATCCGCAGCTTCTGCCCGGGATAGATCTTGTCCGGATGCGTCAGCATCGGCTTGTTGGCCTCGAAGATCACGTTGTACTTGTTGGCGTCGCCGTAGTACTTCTTCGAGATGGCCGAGAGCGTGTCGCCGCGCACCACGTCGTGGTACTGGGCGGGCGGTGCGGCCGGGGCCACGAGGTTGTTCTCCACGCTGGTCACGTTCGCCACGTTGCCGGCTGCGAGCGAGGCCTTCTCGCTGGCTTCCTGCGATGGCGCCTGGCCCGCGAGGGTGACCACGCCGGTGGCGGCGGTGTAGGTCACTTCCAGGCCGGTGAGGCCGAGGTTCTGCGTCTCGATGTAGGTCTTGATGGCTGCGGCAGCGGCCTGGTTGGCATCGGGCGCGGCGGCGTGGGCCGACGAGCCGCCGAAGAGCTTCTCACCAGCCTCCTTGATGAAACTCAGCAATCCCATGGTTCTCTCCTTGTACGGTGGTGGGTGGAACCTGCCAATGTAGGCGCGCAACCGGGCATGCGGCCGTAGGTCCATGCCGCGTGTGTCAACGGCGCGGCAGCCGGACTGAGGACAAAGTCGCAATAATCCCGCGCATGTCATCCCCCTTCCTCGCCATCGACATCGGCAACACCCGCCTCAAGTGGGCGCTCTACGACTCGGCCCACCCCGGCGCCGCGTTGCAGGCGCAGGGCGCCGAATTCCTCGACCACATCGAACGGCTGGCCGACGGCCCCTGGGCCGACCTTGCTTCGCCGGGTTCGATGCTGGGCTGCGTGGTGGCCGGCGACGCGGTGCGCCGTCGCGCCGAGGAGCAGATCGTCGAGCGCTTCGACTGCACGCCGCGCTGGGTGATGTCGAGCGCGGGCGAGGCTGGCATCGTCAACGGCTACGACCATCCCACGCGCCTGGGCGCCGACCGCTTCGTGGCGATGATCGGCGCGCGCCACCGCATGCTGGCCGAAGCGAAGCCGGGGCAGCCGCCGCGGCCGATGGTGGTGGTGCTGATCGGCACGGCCGTGACGGTGGAGGCCATCGACGCCGACGGCAAGTTCCTCGGCGGCCTGATCCTGCCGGGCCACGGCATCATGCTGCGCGCGCTCGAATCGGGCACGGCGGGCCTGCACGTGCCCACCGGCGAGGTTCGGGAATTTCCCACCAACACCAGCGACGCGCTGACCAGCGGCGGCACCTACGCCATCGCGGGCGCGGTGGAGCGCATGGTGCAGCACGTGCGTTCGCACTGCGGCGCCGAGCCGGCCTGCTACATGACCGGCGGCGCGGGATGGAAGATGGCGCCCGTGATGAATGGGCACTTCGAGCTGGTCGAGAGCCTCATCATGGACGGGCTCCTGGTGATAGCCCGCGAGCGGGCTTCGAACTGAGAAGGGCTCAGGGGCGCATCAGCGCCTCGGCCATCGCCTGGAAGGCCGGCAGCGTGAGCGGATCGTTCGCGCCGTTGGCCGCCACCGGGTGCGCCGCATAGCGCACGATCACCATCTCGGCCTTCGGGTCCACGTAGATGCTCTGGCCGTGGATGCCGCGCGCCATGTAGGCGCCGTGCGGGTTGTGCGAGACCCACCACATGTCGCGGTACGACCAGCCCTTGAGCAGCGGATAGCCCGCCTTCACGAACTTGGCCGGGTCGCCGCCGCGCTGGATGTCTTCCACCACCGCCTTCGGAATGGCCTGCTGCCCGTTCGAGGCGCGCCCGCCGTTGCGCATGGTCTCGCCGAAGCGGGCCAGGTCGCGCAGCACGGTGTTCAGGCCGCCGCCGCCCGATTCGGTGCCGATGCGGTCGACCATGAAATACGCGTCCTGCTCGGCGCCGATGCGGCGCCAGATCTTCTCGCTCAGCAGGTCGGCCAGCGACTGGTTGCTGGCGCGGCGCACGATCCAGGCCAGCACCTCTGCGTTGACCGTCTTGTAGGCGAAGCCGTCGCCGTGCTCGCCTTCCTTCTTCAGGGTGACGAGGAATTCGTAGAACGACTTCGGGCCGGTGTAGTTGGCGCCCTGGGTGAGCATGCCGCCGGCACGCGCGTAGTCCCAGATCTCGGCCTTGGGGTCGGCGTAGTTCTCGGAGTAGTGCACGCCCACGGTCATGTCCATCACCTGGCGCACGGTGGCGTCGCCGTAGGCGCTGTCCTTGAGCTCGGGGATGTACTTCGTGACGGGCGCGGCCGGGTCGAGCCTGCCCTCGTCCGCGAGGATGGCCGCCAGCGTGCCCACGAAGGACTTGGTGACCGACATCGCGATGTGCGGGCGCTCGGGCGTGAGTGCGCCGAAGTACTTCTCGTAGACCACCTTGCCGCGGTGCATCACGAGGATGCCGTCGGTGTAGGTGCCGGAGATCATCTGGGCGAAGTTCAGCGTCTGGTCGCTGCCCAGGGGCTTGAAGGCGACGGCCTCGATGTCGAAGCGCGCCGGCGCCGAGGGCAGCGGGCTGGCCGCGCCGGGACCGCGCCACACGTTGGCCGTGGGCACCGTCTCGCGCACGTGCGAGAAGCTCCAGCGCGTGCGCGGGAAGACGCCGCCGGCGGGGTTGTCGAAGGTGATGAGCTTGTCGGGCGGGGGCGGGAAGCCCTTCATCCAGCCCATGGCGTCGACCGAGGTGGCTGCGGGCTCGGGCAGCGCGGCGGGCGCGGGAGTCTGTGCGTTGGTGGTGGTCACTGCGAACAGGGTGAGCGCGGCGGCAAGCGCCGTGCGGGTGAAAAGAGGCATGGTTTTTCTGAGATGGGTTGGGTCAGCGGCCAGAGAACCGTGCCGGCCGGCGTTCGATGAAGGAGCGAACGCCCTCGGCGGCGTCCTCGCTGTTAGACAGGCGCTTCTGCGTCTCGATGAATTCCGACACCGCGGCCAGCGGCCCGTGCTCCACGGCCTTGATGACGTTCAGCCGCGTGGCCACCACCGCCAGCGGCGCCTGCGCCGCGATGCGCTGCGCGATGGCCAGCGCGGCGTCGAGCTCCTGGCCGGCGGGCACCACCTTCTGCACGAAGTTCAGGCGCAAGGCCTCGGTGCTGTCGAACTCGTCGGCCGTCAGCAGGTGCAGCATCGCGTTGCCCACGCCCGCGCGCTCGGCCATGCGCAGCGTGGCGCCGCCCGTGGCCATGATGCCGCGCTGCACTTCCATCTGCGAGAAGCGGCAGTTGTCGGCCGCCACCACGATGTCGGCGCCCAGCATCAGCTCGATGCCGACCGTGAAGCAGATGCCCTTGACCGCCACCACCATCGGCTTGGCGCGGCGGCGGTAGTCGGGCAGGCCGAAGTCGTGCGGCTCCACCAGCCCGGCGGGAATCGCCTTCTCGCCGCGCTTCATGTATTCGGTGACCGCCGGCAGGTCCAGGCCCGCGGTGAAGTGGTCGCCGAAGGCATGCAGCACGCCCACGCGCAGTTCCGGATCGTCGTCGAGCCGGGTGTAGGCCTCGGCCAGCTGCTTGAACATCGGCGGCGTCCAGCCGTTGCGCTTGGCGGGCCGGTTGATGCCGATCAGCAGCACGTGGCCGAGCACCTGTGTGTCGATGCAGCCTTCTGCGGGCGGGGTGGTGGGCGTGGCAGTCATGCGAGCAGTCTCCTTTCTTGTCTTTTCAAGGAACACCGCGGAACCGGCTTTGCCGGGCCGCTGGTGTTGCCCCCCTTGCCAAGGGGGTGTCCGAGCCACACGAAGTGGGCGAGGCTGGGGGTTAGTAGGTATACACGCCACGGCCGGTCTTGCGGCCCAGCTGGCCGGCCGCGACCATCTCTTTCAGCAGCGGGCAGGGGCGGTACTTGGAGTCGCCGAACTGCTCCAGGTACACCTCCATCACCGCCAGGCACACGTCCAGGCCGATCATGTCGGCCAGCGCCAGCGGTCCGATGGGCTGGTTGCAGCCCAGCTTCATGCCGGCGTCGATGTCTTCCGCCGTGGCGATGCCCTCGGACAGCACGAAGAAAGCCTCGTTGATCATCGGCACCAGGATGCGGTTGACCACGAAGCCCGGCGCGTTCTTCACCGTGATGGGCGACTTGCCCAGGCGCTCGGCCAGCTCCTTCACCGTGTCGTGCGTGGCGTCGCTCGTGAGATAGCCGCGGATCAGCTCCACCAGCGCCATCATCGGCACCGGGTTGAAGAAGTGCATGCCGATGAAGCGGTCGGCGCGCGAGGTGGCGGCGGCCAGCTGGGTGATAGAGATCGAGGAGGTGTTCGAGGCGATGATGACTTCGGGCGCCAGCATCTCGTCGACCTGCTTGAGGATCTTGAGCTTGAGCGCGTGGTTCTCGGTGGCGGCCTCGATGACCAGCTGGGCGCTTTTCAGGTCTTCGTAGTTGGTCGAGCCCTGGATGAGCGCCAGCGCGGCGGTCTTCTGCTCGGTGGTGAGCTTTTCTTTCTTGATGAGGCGGTCGAGGCTGCCCGACACGGTGGCCAGGCCCTTGTCGACCGCCGCCTGGGCGATGTCGACCATCACCACCTTCACGCCGGCCACTGCGCAGGCCTGCGCGATGCCGTTGCCCATCGTTCCGGCGCCGATGATGCCGACAGTCTGGATAGCCATGAGAGAACTCCTTGGGGAAAGCAAAAAGAATGAGGCGCGCGCGGCGGGCGCCGCGGCAAAGACATCGATTGTGAAGCAGCACCGCGCCCGCGCCGTTCCCGCGTGCGACACCGGCGGCTGCGGGTGGCTTACAGTCCTGCGGTTGCTTTTTCCAGCCTTTTTCGACTCCCGACCATGACCACCCTCGGCACCCCCCTTTCCCCTTCCGCAACCCGCGTGATGCTCCTGGGCTCCGGCGAACTCGGCAAGGAGGTGCTGATCGCCCTGCAGCGCCTCGGCGTCGAGACCATCGCCGTCGACCGCTACGAGAACGCCCCCGGCCAGCAGGTGGCGCACCATGCCCGCACCATCACCATGAGCGACCCGGCGCAGCTCAAGGCGCTGATCGAGGCCGAGAAGCCCGCGCTCGTGGTGCCCGAGATCGAGGCCATCGCCACGCCCATGCTCCAGGAGCTGGAAGAAGCCGGTACCGTGCGCGTGATCCCCACCGCCCGCGCCGCCCGCCTGACCATGGACCGCGAGGGCATCCGCCGCCTGGCCGCCGAGACGCTGGGCGTGCCCACCAGCCCCTACAAGTTCTGCGACTCGCTGGCCGAGTTGCAGGCGGCCATCGACGCGGGCATCGGCTACCCCTGCATCGTCAAGCCGGTGATGAGCAGCTCCGGCAAGGGCCAGAGCAAGATCGACGGGCCCGCCGACGTGCAGAAGGCCTGGGACTACGCCATGGCCGGCGGCCGCGTGAGCCACGGCCGCGTGATCGTCGAGGGCTTCATCGACTTCGACTACGAGATCACCCTGCTGACCGTGCGCGCGAAAGATGCAGCCGGCGGCGTACAGACGCAGTTCTGCGACCCCATCGGCCACGTGCAGGTCAGCGGCGACTACGTCGAAAGCTGGCAGCCGCACCCCATGGCGCCCGCCGCGCTGGCCAAGGCGCAGCAGATCGCGCAGGCCGTCACGGCCGACCTGGGCGGCCAGGGCCTGTTCGGCGTGGAACTCTTCGTGAAGGGCGACGAGGTCTGGTTCAGCGAAGTCAGCCCGCGCCCGCACGACACCGGCATGGTCACCATGGCCACCCAGTGGCAGAACGAGTTCGAGCTGCATGCACGCGCCATCCTCGGCCTGCCGGTGGACACCTCGCTCAAGAGCCCGGGCGCGAGCGCCGTGATCTACGGCGGCGTGGACGCCACCGGCATCGCCTTCGACGGCGTGGCCGAGGCGCTGCAGGTGCCCGGCAGCGACATCCGCCTGTTCGGCAAGCCGGAGAGTTTCACCAAGCGCCGCATGGGCGTGGCGCTGGTGCATGCTGCCGACACCGACACGGCCCGCAAGCTCGCCAAGGAAGCCGCCTCGCGCGTGAAGCCCCGGAAGTAAGCTCGCCCCCAGGCTTCGCGCACTTCGTGCCGCTACGCCAACGCCCTGCGGGGGCGACACCGGCGGCCCTGCGAAGCCGGTTCGGTGGTCCCTGGCTCGGGCGGTCCCGGTGCGTGAGCTTGCGGAGAAGGAAGCTGCGCGATAGATGTAGCCAGTTTCCGCAAGCCGTGCCTTGGTGCGCGCGGGCATGGTGCGGGGGCTTGCCGGCCCGGTCGGGTGCGGGTGCGTGCGGATACCGCGCGGGCCCGATGACTCCCACACTGGACGCTCGCAACGATCCACCGGAGACACCATGCTGCATCCCCAGGCGCGCGCCCTGCTGGACTTCATCGAGGCGCGCGGCATTCCGCCGACGCACACCCTGTCGCCCGCCGATGCGCGGTCCTTCTATCGCGAGCGCCGCACCGCGACGCAGCCGCTGCCGCCGGAGGTGGCCGAGGTGCGGGACCTCGCCGCCGACGGTCCGCACGGCACCATCCCGGTGCGCCTGTACCGTCCGATGGGCTCTGGCGTGGGGCCTTTGCCGGTGCTGGTGTACTACCACGGCGGTGGCTGGGTCATCGGCGACCTCGACACGCACGACGTGCTGTGCCGCCAGCTGGCCAACGGCGCGGGCTGCGCGGTGATCGCGGTCGACTACCGCATGGGCCCCGAGCACCGCTTTCCCGCCGCCGTCGACGACGTGCTGGCCGCCACCCGCTGGGTGCGCCGCGAGGCCGCCGCGCTGGGGCTCGACGCGAACCGGCTGGCCGTGGGCGGCGACAGCGCTGGCGGCAACCTCGCGGCGGTGGTGTCGATCGCCGCGCGCGACGCGGGCGACCTGCCCATCGTCTACCAGCTGCTGATCTACCCGGCCACCGACATGCGGCGCGGCCACGCATCGCACCAGAGCAACGGGCAGGGCTACCTGCTCACGGCCGACACCATCCGCTACTTCCACGACCACTACATCACCGACCCGAAACACGACCTCGACTGGCGCGCCTCGCCGCTGCTGCATCCCGATCTTTCGAAGCTGCCGCCGGCCTTGGTGCTCACCGCCGGCTACGACCCGCTGCGCGACGAAGGCGCCGCGTATGCGCAGGCGCTCACGGCCGCGGGCAACAGCGCGGTCTACGTGTGCTTCGAGCGCCAGATCCACGGCTTCGTGCCGATGGGCAAGGTGCTCGACGAGGCCAACGCCGCGGTCACACTGTGCGCCGCAGAGCTGCGCCGCGCGTTCGCGGCGGCATAGGGAAAGTCCTCGCGCAAATCGGCGCAAACCCATATCGCGCTGGCGGCCTGCGCCGCTACGATCCAGCCAACAAAGGACGCCCCCACGAAGCGGCAGTCCACCGATGCAGGAGACAAGCACCATGCAGCGAACGAGGACGACGCCGCCGCCCGCGCGCGGTGCCGAGAGGCAAGGCCAACGCCTGATGTGGCTCACGCCGCACCGCGTGTTCTACGCCGGCCTGCTCGGCGCCGCTGCAGAGCGCACGATGGGCGGGCACGGCGTGTATGTGTCGCCCGCCGGCGCGCCGCCCACGCGCATCCGCATCGGCGGCGGAGCCTGGATGAGTGGCGAGTTCATCGTGGTGCCGCCGCACGTGCCGCACGAGGTGGAGACCGCGCATCCGCTGATCTTCAACCTGCTCGTCGAGTCGGAGTCGGTCGATCCGGCGCGCATGCCGGCCTTCCTTCAGCACTGCGGCCCGGTGGACGCGCCGGCCTTCGTGCAGCGCGTGCGCGAAGCCCACGCGAACCTGCTCGCCGCTTCTGCGCGCGGCATGAACTTCGAGGGATTCGACTTCGACACCATGTTCTTCGGCGAGCCGCTCGCACCGCGCGCGCTCGACGCGCGCATCCGCAAGGTGGCCGACGCCATCAACGCCGATCCGGCCGCGCCGGCCTCGGCGGAGGAATGGGCGGCCTCGGTGCACCTGTCGTTCTCTCGCTTCCTGCACCTGTTCAAGCAGGAGACCGGCCTGGCCTTCCGTGCGTTCAGGGCCTGGAAGCGCGCGCGCAGCCTGCTGCGCCATGTGCGCCAGAGCAGCACGCTGACCGACATCGCGCTCGACACCGGCTACCCAGACTCGACGCACTTCAGCCATTCGATCCGCCAGGTCTACGGCCTCAAGCCCAGCGACATCGTGGCGGGCTCGCGCCGACTCGTGCTGCATGACGCGGCCGGCGGCAGCGGCGGCTTCACGCGGCAATGAGCGCGGCGGAACAGCGTCCATGCAGATTCTTCAGCTGCTGCTGTCGGGCATCGCGCAAGGCTGCATCTACGGCCTGATCGCGCTGGGCTTCGTGCTCATCTACAAGGCCACCGAGACGGTGAGCTTCGCGCAGGGCGACCTGATGATGCTCGGCGCCTTCGGTGCGTTCGCTGGCATGTCGCTCTTCGGCATGCCGTTCTGGCTCGCGGCCGTCCTCGCAGTGGTGGCGATGGCGGCCTTCGGCGTGCTGCTGGAGCTGGTGGTGATCCGGCCGATCCTCGGGCAGCCGCAGTTCTCGATCGTGATGCTGACCATCGGCATCGCGTACGTGGCGCGCGGGCTGGTCACCATGGTGCCGGGCATCGGCACCGAGACGCACACGCTGGCCGTGCCCTACAAGGACCAGATCTGGAAGCTGGGCGAGCTGGTGGTGAACCTGGAGCAGTTCGTGATCATCGTGGCCACGGCCATCCTGTGCGGCCTGCTGTTCGCGATGTTCCGCTACAGCAAACTGGGCATCGCGATGCAGGCCTCGTCGCAGAACCAGCTCGCGGCCTACTACATGGGCATTCCGGTGAAGCGGCTCAACGGGCTGGTGTGGGGGCTCGCGGCGGCGGTGGCGGCCGTCGCGGGCATGCTGCTGGCGCCCATCACCTTCGTGCACGCGAACATGGGCTTCATCGGGCTCAAGGCCTTTCCGGCGGCAGTGGTGGGCGGCTTCGGCAGCCTGCCGGGCGCGATCGTCGGCGGGCTGGTGATCGGCATCGTCGAATCTTTCGCGGGCTTCTACCTGCCCGATGGCTTCAAGGACACGGCGCCGTACATCGTGGTGCTGCTGATGCTCATGATCAAGCCGAACGGGCTGTTCGGCGAGAAGCTGCGCAAGAAGGTGTAAATCTCAGATGCGCTTCATCTTCAAGACAAGCTACGACCAGGACATCCGCCTCGCCAAGCATGGCGGCCACGTGTTCTGGTACGGCCTGCTGGTGGCCTTCCTGCTCGCGGCGCCGTGGGTCATCGACGAGTACTGGCTCGCGCAGCTGACCTTCGTGCTGATCTACGGCATCGTCGGCCTGGGGCTGATGCTGCTGGCGGGCTTCACGGGCCAGTTCTCCATCGGGCACGCGGCGTTCCTCGGCGCGGGGGCGTACACGCAGGGCGTGCTGACGAACATCGGCGTGCCGTTTCCGCTCGCGTTGATTGCGGCTGCTGGGCTGTCGGCGGCGGTGGGCGTGGTGGTGGCCTTGCCGGCGCTGCGGGTGAAGGGCATCTACCTGGGCATCGCGACGCTGTCGTTCGGCTTCATCGTCGAGGAGGTGTTCGCGCGCTGGGAGAGCATGACGGGCGGCAACGCGGGCCTTCACGTGAAGTCGCCGCAGCTCTTCGGCTGGTCGCTGGGTTCGGGCGAGGGCTTCTACTTCCTGTGCCTGGTGGTGGCGGTGCTGGCGACGCTGGGCATCCTGAACCTGCTGCGCTCGCCGACGGGGCGGGCCTTCGTCGCGATCCGCGATTCGGAGATCTCGGCGCAGAGCATGGGCATCCACCTGGCGCGCTACAAGACGATGTCGTTCGCGATCTCGGCCGCGCTCGCGGGGCTCGGCGGCGCGCTGTATGCGCACAAGCTGAGCTTCATCTCGCCGGACCAGTTCAGCATCCTGCAGTCGATCGACCTGCTGCTGATGGTGGTGATCGGCGGGCTGGGCTCGGTGCACGGCGCGTTCCTGGGCGCGATCTTCCTGATCGCGATGCCGCAACTGATCTCCATCGGCAAGGACTGGCTGCCTGCCGCCATCGGACAGGCGCCGGGCCTGCAGGGGCTGGTGTACGGCCTGGTACTGATCGCGTTCGTGCTGTTCGAGCCGCTGGGGCTGTACGGGCGCTGGCTGAAGATCCGCACCTGGCTGCAGCTCTTTCCGTTCTACCGCAAGGGCCTGTTCAAGCGGCAGAAGTCGTTCACCAAGTCGGACAGGCTGAGATGAGCGGCGACGTTCTTCTTTCCGCGAAGGAACTGAGCGTCCGCTTCGGCGGCGTGCTCGCGGTCAACAAGGTGAGCTTCGACGTGCGCCGCGGCGAGGTGTTCACGCTGATCGGGCCGAACGGCGCGGGCAAGACGACGGTGTTCAACCTGATCAGCCGCATCTACACGCCGACCACCGGTGCGATCGAGTGGCACGGCGAGGCGGGCGGGCCGATCGCGCTGACTCAGCAGGCGCCGCACGCGATTGCGGCACTGGGCATCGCGCGCACCTTCCAGAACATCGAGCTCTTCGAGCATGCGACGGTGCTGCACAACCTGCTGATCGGCCGCCACACGCACCGGCGGACGGGCTTCTGGAGCGAGGTCTTCTTCACGCCGGCCACGCGGCGCGCCGAGATCGCGGCGCGCGAGAAGGCGGAGCAGGTGATCGACCTGCTGGACCTGCAGCATCATCGCGACTCGATGGTGGCGGGGCTGCCCTATGGCGTTCGCAAGGTGGTGGAGCTGGCGCGTGCGTTGTGCACGGAGCCGAAGCTGCTGCTGCTCGACGAGCCTTCGTCCGGCCTCAACGTGGAGGAGACGGCGGACATGGCCTTCTGGATCCAGGACATCCAGCATGAGCTGGGCGTGTCGGTGCTGATGGTCGAGCACGACATGTCGCTTGTGTCGAAGGTATCGGACCGGGTGCTGGCTATGAACCAGGGCGAGGTGCTGGCTACTGGCTCGCCCGGCGAAGTGCAGGCTGATCCTCGTGTTGTCGAGGCCTATCTGGGGACCGTGGACGACGTGAGCAGTTTGAGGAGGGTGGCGGCGTGAAAGCTTCGTTCGTTGCCTCTTTGGGGGCGCCCGGCATGCGGTGCGGCGCGGCCGCCCCCACTATGCCGGCCGCTTCGCGGCTACCCTGCGGTGCTCGCGTTTCGCGGGGTCTCGCAGAACTCGCTTCGCTCAAACAGCTGCGAGCCCTTGTCCGCGAAACGCTGCGCTCCTCGGCGGCACAGAGGGGGCGGCCGCGCCGCACCGCACACCGGGCTTGGCTGGGTGGTGGAGGGCGGACATGAGCGACACAGTCCTCCAGCTCATGAACGTCGAGAGCGCCTACGGCCCGATCAAGGCCATCAGGGGCGTGAGCCTCAGGGTCCGCAAGGGCGAGATCGTGACGGTGCTCGGCTCGAACGGTGCGGGCAAGACGACGATCCTCAAGACCATCTCCGGGATCATCGATCCGCGCAAGGGCAGCATCGAGTTCCAGGGCGCGGACATCACCGCCAAGGACCCGGCCTACATCGTCCAGCAGGGGCTGAGCCACGTGCCCGAAGGGCGCGAGGTGTTCCCGCTGCTGTCGGTGAAGGACAACCTGCTGATGGGCGCCTACACCCGCAAGGACCGTGACGGCGTGGCGCGCGACATCGAGACGGTGTACGGCTACTTTCCGATCCTGCGCGAGCGGGCCGCGCAGGACGCGGGCTTGCTGTCGGGCGGGCAGCAGCAGATGCTGGCGATCTCGCGCGCGATCATGGCGGCGCCGCATCTCATCCTGCTCGACGAGCCCAGCCTCGGCCTGAGCCCGAAGCTGACGAAGGAGATCTTCGAGATCGTGGTGCGCATCAACCGCGAGCGCGGCACCACGATCCTGCTGGTGGAGCAGAACGCCAACATGGCGCTCAACGCGGCCGACCACGGCTACGTGCTGGAGAACGGCCGCATCGTGATGGAAGACTCCTGCGAACGCCTGAGGGAGAAGGAGGACATCAAGGAGTTCTACCTCGGCATGAAGGACGACGGCGTGCGCGGCGAGCGGCGCTGGAAAAAGAAGAAGACCTGGAGATAGTCGCCATGCAGCAAGGACTCTGGGACCTGAACACCTTCGCGCCCAAGCTCGACGTGGTCGTGCCCGGCGACACCATTCCCGCGATGTTCTGGAACGCGGTGAAGCAGCGCGGCGACAACATCTGGATGCGGCAGAAGAAGCTGGGCATCTGGCGCAGCTGGAGCTGGCACCAGACCGCCGACGCGGTGCGGGAGATCGCGGCGGGGCTGCAGGCCATCGGCTTCGCGCCGGGCGAGTGCGCGTCGATCCTGTCGAACACCGTCATCGAATGGGTGCTGGCCGACCTGGCGGTGCTCAGCTGCGGCGGCGTGTCCAACGGCATCTATCCGACCGACGCGGCCTCGCAGGTGCACTACCTGTGCGAGGACTCGCGCACCACCGTGCTCTTCGTGGAAGACGACGAGCAGCTCGACAAGGCGCTCGAAGTGCGCGGCGACCTGCCGGCGCTGCGCCGCGTGATCGTGTTCGACATGGAAGGCCTGCGCGAGCTCGACGACGCCGGCGTGATGAGCCTCGACGCGCTGTGCGCCCTCGGCCGCGAGCGCCTGGCGGCCGACCCGCCAACCGTGGAGCGCACCGTCGCGGCCTGCCGTCCGGAAGACCTGGCCATCCTCGTCTACACCTCGGGCACCACCGGCAAGCCCAAGGGCGCGATGCACAGCCACGCGGGGCTGGTGTACACCGCGCGCGGCTACAACACGCTGGTGGCGCAGGACGACAAGGACGAGCGCATGTGCTTCCTGCCGCTGTGCCACATCGCCGAGCGCATGGGCGGCGAGTACTTCGCGATGTACACCGGCTCGATCCTCAACTTCGTCGAGAACCCGGAGACGGTGCCCGAGAACGTGCGCGAGATCGCCCCCACCGTGTTCACCGCGGTGCCGCGTGTGTGGGAGAAGTTCTATTCGGGCGTGATGATCGCGCTGAAGGAAGCGAGTCCGCTGCAGCAGGCGGCCTATAGATGGAGCATCGGCGTGGGCGAGCGGATCGCCGAGCGCGTGCTGGCAGGCCGGCCCGTGGGGGCAGGGCTCAAGCTCAAGTTCAGGCTGGCGCGCATGCTCGCGCTGGACAACGCGCGCAAGCTGATCGGCATCCACCGCTCGCGCTTCCTGGTGACGGGCGCGGCGCCCATCTCGCCGGAGCTGGTGAAGTGGTACCTCGCGCTGGGCGTGCCGATGCTGGAGGTGTGGGGCATGACGGAGTCGTGCGGCGCCTCCACCGCGGTGCCGGCCGCGCGCATCAAGCCGGGCTCGATCGGTCCGGCCACCAGCTACAACGAGGTGCGCGTCGACCCGGCCACCGGCGAGATCCTGGTGCGCGGCCCCAATGTGTTTATGGGCTACCTCAACCTGCCGGAGAAGACGGCCGAGACCATCGACGCCGATGGCTGGCTGCACACCGGCGACGTGGGCGTGATGGACGAGGACGGGTATTTCCGCATCACCGACCGCATGAAAGACATCATCATCACGGCGGGCGGAAAGAACGTGACGCCCAGCGAGCTGGAGAACGAGCTCAAGTTCAGCCTCTACATCACCGATGCCGTGGTCATCGGCGACAGGAGGCCCTACCTCACGGTGATCGTCATGATCGACCAGGAGAACGTCGAGAAATTCGCGCAGGACAACGACGTGCCGTTCAGCAACTACGAGAGCCTGACGCGCGCCAAGGAAGTGCAGGAGCTGATCCAGGGCGAGATCGATCGCGTCAACGCCAAGTTCGCCCGCGTGGAGCAGATCAAGAAGTTCTTCCTGCTGGAGACGCAGCTCAGCGCCGAGGACGAGGAGCTCACGCCCACGATGAAGCTCAAGCGCAAGCTGGTGCAGGCCAAGTACGCGCAGCGCATCGAGGCGATGTACAGCTGATCCGTTTTTTTCGTCAACCCGAGGAGACAACCGCATGAAGCTCAAGACACTGACGACGCTGGCCGTGCTGGGCCTGACCGCGACGCTCGCGTCCGCCCAGCAGCAACAGGGCGTGACCAAGGACGAGATCCGCATCGGCACCATCCAGGACCTGTCGGGCCCGCTCGCGGGCTTCGGCAAGCAGGCGCGCAACGGCATGCAGCTGCGCGTGGACGAGCTCAACGAGCAGGGCAACGTCAACGGCCGCAAGCTCAAGCTCTTCGTGGAGGACTCGGGCTACGACCCGAAGAAGGCGGTGCTGGCGGCGCAGAAGCTGGTGAACCAAGAGAAGATCTTCATCATGGCCGGCCACATCGGCACGGCGCAGAACATGGCGGCGATGCCGGTGCAGTTCGACAAGAACGTCATCAACTACATGCCGATCACCGCGGCGCGCGAGATGTACGAGCCGCTCAACCGCC
>CAJYQC010000596.1 GCA_913776885.1 uncultured Variovorax sp. | reverse complement strand
CTGGTTCACCAGGCACCACTGCTGCTTGCGCGCCTGAGCGACCTAGGCCATGAGCGCGTCGATGTCGGAGATCGTGTGCCTCGTCAGCGCCTCGATGCTCGAGGCTTCGAGCCGCGCGCGCACTTCGTCGTCGTCGAGGTCGGCCAGCAGCAGCCGGCCCAGCGAGGTGCAGTAGGCCGGCAGGCGCGAGCCCACGCCCAGGTTGATGTGCATGATCTTCTTGGTCGGCACGCGCAGCACGTAGACGATGTCGGTCGCGTCGAGCACGGCGGCCGAGCACGACTCCTGCACCTGCTGCACCAGCGCCTCCATCACCGGCTCGGCGCGGTTCCAGATCGGCATCGATGAGAGATATGCGAAGCCCAGGTCGAGGATGCGCGGGGTGAGCGTGAAGAGCTTGCCGTCGGTCACCACGTAGCCCAGCGTCTGCAGTGTGAGCAGGATGCGCCTTGCGCCCGCGCGCGTCAGGCCGCTGCCGGCCGCCACCTCGCTGAGCGTCTGGTGCGGCGCGTTGGCGCTGAAGGAGCGGATCACCTGCAGCCCGCGCGCAAAGGACTGCACGTAGCTGTCGCCGGGGGCCGGTGTCTCGGGTTGTGACGCGTGGGTTGCCATGGTTCGTCTTCCTATCTAGAATTCATTATACGAACAAATGTTCTTTAGACGAACAAATCGGCGGTTCGCAGAATCGGTCGGAGCGTTCAGGCGGATTCGTTTCTTCGTTCTCTTTCCTCACTTCCGGAGACAGGCTTCATGATCAACAAGATCGCGCGCTCGGTCGCCGATGCCCTCGCTGGCATCCCCGACGGCGCCACGGTTCTCATCGGCGGTTTCGGCACCGCCGGCATTCCCAACGAGCTCATCGACGGCCTCGTCGAGCAGGGCGCCAAGGACCTCACGGTCGTCAACAACAACGCAGGCAATGGCGAGACCGGCCTCGCGGCGCTGCTGAAGGCCGGCCGCGTGCGCAAGATCATCTGCAGCTTCCCGCGCCAGGCCGACAGCCAGGTGTTCGACGGGCTCTACCGCAGCGGCAAGATCGAGCTCGAACTGGTGCCCCAGGGCAACCTCGCTGAGCGCATCCGCGCCGCGGGCGCTGGCATCGGCGCCTTCTTCTGCCCCACGGGCTACGGCACGCAGCTCGCAGGCAACCGCGAGACCCGCGAGATCGACGGCAAGCAGTACGTGCTCGAGTACCCCATCCACGGCGACGTGGCCCTCATCAAGGCGGAGCGCGGCGACCGTTGGGGCAACCTGGTCTACCGCAAGGCGGCGCGCAACTTCGGCCCGGTGATGGCCATGGCCGCCAAGAAGACCATCGCCACCGTGCACGACATCGCCGAGCTCGGCACCCTCGACCCCGAGACCGTCGTCACCCCGGGCATCTTCGTGCACCAGGTGGTGCGCATCGAACGCGTGGCCACCCAGGCCGGCGGCTTCAAGAAGGCAGCATGACCATGAGCACGAACTACACACGCCGCACCAAGGACCAGCTCGCCGCCCGCGTGGCGCAGGACATCTTCGACGGGGCCGTCGTCAACCTCGGCATCGGCCAGCCCACGCTGGTGGCCAACCACCTGCCCAAGGGCCGCGAAGTCATCCTGCAGAGCGAGAACGGCATCCTCGGCATGGGCCCCGCACCCGAGGCCGGCGAGGAAGACTACGACCTCATCAACGCCGGCAAGCAGCCCGTCACGCTGCTGCCGGGCGGCTCCTTCTTCCACCACGCCGACAGCTTCGCGATGATGCGCGGCGGCCACCTCGACATCTGCGTGCTCGGCGCCTTCCAGGTGTCCGCCACCGGCGACCTCGCCAACTGGCACACCGGCGAGAAGGACGCCATTCCTGCCGTCGGCGGCGCGATGGACCTCGCCATCGGCGCCAAGCAGACCTGGGTCATGATGGACCTGCTCACCAAGCAGGGCGTGAGCAAGCTGGTGAAGGAATGCACCTATCCGCTGACCGGCATCGGCTGCGTCAAGCGCGTGTACTCCGACCTCGCCACGCTCGAATGCACCCCCCAGGGCCTGAAGCTCGTCGACCTCGTCGACGGCCTGAGCCGCGAGGAGCTCGAGAAGCTCGTGGGTCTGCCCATCGCCGCTTAAGGCGGACAGCCGAACGCAGAAGGAAGACAAAAACTACGCAGAAGTCGCAGAAAAGAACATGGAAACCTTTTGTGGTTTTCCTTCTGCGACCTTCGCGTAACCTTCGCGCCCTCTGCGTTCGGTACCCGAATTCAACTTTCTTCAAACAGAGACATCCATGACCAACCAAGCCTTCATCTGCGACGCCGTTCGCACCCCCTTCGGCCGCTACGGCGGCTCGCTCAGCAGCGTGCGCACCGACGACCTCGGCGCCGTGCCGCTCAAGGCGCTGATGGAGCGCAACAAGAACGTCGACTGGCAGGCCGTGAGCGACGTGCTCTACGGCTGCGCCAACCAGGCCGGCGAGGACAACCGCAACGTCGCGCGCATGTCGGCGCTGCTGGCGGGCTTGCCGATCGAACTGGGCGGCGCCACCATCAACCGCCTGTGCGGCTCGGGCCTCGACGCCGTGGGCACCGCGGCGCGCGCCATCCGCGCCGGTGAGGCGGGCCTGATGATCGCCGGCGGCGTGGAGAGCATGAGCCGCGCGCCCTTCGTCATGCCCAAGGCCGAGACCGCCTTCAGCCGCAACAACGCGGTGTACGACACCACCATCGGCTGGCGTTTCGTCAACAAGCTCATGAAGGCGCAGTACGGTGTCGACTCGATGCCCGAGACGGCCGAGAACGTGGCCACCGACTACAAGATCGAGCGCGAGGCGCAGGACCTGATGGCGCTGAACTCGCAGCTGCGCGCAGTGGCCTCGCAGAAGTCGGGCTTCTTCGACGCCGAGATCGTGCCCGTGACCGTGCCGCAGAAGAAGGGCGACCCCATCGTCGTCAACAAGGACGAGCATCCGCGCGAGACCAGCCTCGAATCGCTGGCCAAGCTCAAGGGCGTGGTGCGTCCCGACGGCACCGTCACCGCGGGCAATGCCAGCGGTGTGAACGACGGCGCCTGCGCGCTGCTGCTGGCCGACGAAGCCAGCGCCGCCAAGCACGGCCTCACGCCGCGTGCCCGCGTGGTCGGCATGGCCACCGCTGGCGTCGCGCCGCGCGTGATGGGCATAGGCCCCGCGCCCGCCACGCAGAAGGTGCTGGCGCTCACCGGCCTGAAGCTCGACCAGATCGACGTCATCGAACTCAACGAAGCCTTCGCCGCGCAGGGCCTCGCCGTGCTGCGCCTGCTGGGCCTGAAGGACGACGACGCTCGCGTCAACATCAACGGCGGCGCCATCGCGCTGGGCCACCCGCTGGGCGCCAGCGGTGCGCGCCTGGCCACCACCGCGGTGAACCAGCTGCACAAGGGCGGCGGCCGCTACGCGCTGTGCACGATGTGCATCGGCGTGGGGCAGGGCATCGCGGTGATCCTCGAGCGCGTCTGACGCGCGCCCGGCCTCCAACAGGGCGGCATCGAAACGAAGAACAACCAGAGAAGCAAGAAGACAAGGCCATCGGCAGCCGCGGTAACAGCGGCCCGATGGCATTTTTTCAACCAGAGAGGACGAAAGAGAAGAATCAGAGGATGAACGACACGTCGAAGAAGACTACGCGCCGCAGCGCCGGCCTTCAGATGAGCGTCGCGGCCACGCCGCGCGCCACCACGGGCGCGATGCCGGCGTAGAAGAAGCCCAGGTCGTCTTCCGGGCCGTTGGTGGCGCGTCCGCGCACCTTGCCCATCACGCACACGCCGACCTGCGCATCGCCCTGGCCGATCACGAGCACGAAGGGGTTGTCCTCGTCACCGCGCAGGTAGCGCCCGCCGAACTCGCGGCGCGCGACCTCGAAGACGTAGGCCGACGCGAGGAAGTGCAGATCGTCCGGCAGCGGCGCCTGCTGCTTGAAGAAGTCGTCCAGCACGCGGTCGACCAGCGGCAGCGATGCCGCCGTGTAGTCCAGCCGAGCGCCGTCGATGGGGGCGCCGGGCCGCGAGAAGGCGTCGACGAAATCGTTGGCCTGGGAGGCCATGCCTTCCTCCAGTGTTGTGGGCATGGCGGGTTTCTTCTTGAGGAAGTCGAACATTCCCATTTGGCGGTTTTCCTTCGTTCTTTGCGATGAAGACAAGGCAGCGCTCCGGCTGGAGCCCGAGCGACTGTCTCAGAAGCGATGGCCCGCACGCAAGCTCGAAGTTCGACCGCGCCGCAGGATGCCGGTGAACTCGGCCGAAGTGCTAACAGAAGTTCGCAGCGGCTGCAGCGCGTGCATCAGAGCTGGTGCCTGCAGCGGGGGCGTCACCGATCTGCCTTTTGCGCTGAATAGCCTTGTTCAGGGTTTTCCCGCATCCACGGGCAGACCTCCAAGGACCACAGACAACTCACAGAAAAGACCCAGCCATGAAGACCTCCCAGATCACCTTTGCCCCTGCGCTCGCCCTGCTAGCCTTGCTCGCCATCGCCTCCGTGCCCGCCCAGGCCCAGCAGCGCACCCGCGAAGCCGTCGAAGCCGAAGCCATCGCCGCCGCCCACGCCAAGGACCAGAACGTCACGCGCGGCTCGCGCGGTGCCGACCCGTTCACCTCCACGGCCGACCCCGAAGCCATGTACAAGCAGGCCGTCGACACCGCCCATGCGCCCAACCAGAACGTGACGCGCGGCTCGCGCGGTGCGGACCCGTTCACCTCCAGCCGCGATCCGGCGCAGGTCTACCGCGAAGCCATGGCCACCGCCGCTGCGCCCGACCAGAACGTGACCAGCGGCTCGCGCGTCAACAGCAAGGTCATCTCGACCATGCAGAACCCGGTGCTGCAGTCGGCACAGGGCAAGTAAGCGCTTCGCCGGAAGAAGCCGCCGCCGCTACGCGTTGCGTGCGCGGCGATCGGGCTCGGTGCGATGCAGGAAGCCGGTGAAGGTGTCCGGCGGCGACGAGCCGGTGAGCCGGGTCAGGATGCGGCCGACCTCGCCCCGGTGATAGCCCGCGTGCGTCGCCACGTGGGCCAGCATCTCCTCGCGCGACATCCGGCCCGCTGCGCCGTCGGTGAAGCTGAAGTCGATGTGCTCCTCGAACTCGCGCGGGCCCAGGCGTGCGACATAGTCGACGTACCAGCGATCGGTTTCCCGTACCGCTTCGGCCAGCGCCTGCAGCGGTGGCGGCTCGGATGCGCCCGTCGCGGTGTGGCCGTGCGGCAGCCGCTGCACGTTGGCGACGAAGATCCGGTCGACGATGCAGGCGTGGTTGAACACGCGCGCGGCCGCGCGGTATTCGTCGGTCGGCCCGCTGGCCTCGAGACTGGCCAGGCCCGCCAGCAGGCCCTCGTCGGCCCAGGCCTTGTAGCGGAACAGCGAAGCCAGAAGCGTCTGCGTACTCATCACAATCTCTCCTCGGACAATTGAACGTCGAACGCACGCCTTTTGCGTGCGCTCCCATTCTTGAGTGGAGCCTCGAACTTGGGTACTCGCATTCCTCCACAGCGCAAGACGATGCGCAAGGCGCCCCGGCAGCAGCGTTCGCGCGTCACGGTGGACGTGATCGTCGAGGCCGCAACTCGCGTTCTGGCGCGCCGCGGATGGGCGCGCTTCACCACCAACGAGATCGCGGCGGTGGCGGGCGTCAGCGACGGCTCGCTGTACCAGTACTTCCCGGACAAGCTGGCCATCGCCGAGGCGATACGCCAGCGCCACCTCGACGAGGTGCTAGCTACGCTGGCCGGCTCCGACGAGAAGGGCGATGTGGCGGCGGCTGCGCTCCCGCAGCGCGTGGAGCGCTTCGTCGATGGTGTCATTGCGGCCCATTCGGTGGACCAGGCGCTGCATCGCGTGCTCGTCGAAGAAGTGCCGCTGGCCGCGCGATCGAGCTATCCGGAGTTCGAGGCGGAGTACCAGCGGCGCTACCGGGCGCTCGTCGCCGAAAGCCGACGGGAGACGGAAAGCGAAAGCGACGATTCCGACGTCGCCGCCCGCATGCTCTCGTCGGCTGTCGAGGGCGCCGTGCACTCGGCGGCCCGGCGTGGCGACCTCGACGCGCCCGCGATGAGGGCCGAACTCCTCAGGCTGGTGCTCGCTTATCTGAGCGACCGCCGGCACGCGGGCTGAAGCATGCACCGGCATGCGGGTTGCCCGCGTGGACACCGCCCCGCTGCCTGACCACAATGCCTGCGCCCCGTGCCTTTGCGGGTGCAGAAAGGTCATCGAAATGAAAAAAATGCTCGTGCCGGCTTGCCTGGCCCCGGCTCAGATGATGGTCGTACAGGTGGCATCCGCTCAGTCCTCGGGCGAAGCGGATCCCGCCCAGGGCAAGGCCCGGCCCACCGCGCCCACCACCAAGGCGGAGCGCGCCGAGGCCCGCAAGGAGCGCCGCGCAGAAGGCGCCGCGGCGGCGCGCGGGCCGCAGATGCAGGAGGGCGAAGTCAGGGCGACGACCGCGCCCCGCATGTCGAAGGAAGAGCGCCGCGCCGCAACGGCCAAGCGCCGTGCAGCGAACCGAGAGGCAATGAAGGCGGGGCAGATGTCGCGCGGCGGCAGCGGCGACGCACCCGAGAAGCAGAAGAAGCCCTGAAGCCGATCGGCGCGCCGCGCCGCGAGCCGGGACCGGCCCGGAAAGGCTGGCGGATAGGGCAGGCAGGTAAGGAAGACTGCCGGCCTTCAGGCCCAGGCCTTGGCCGAACGCATCTGCAGCAGGGCGAGCGTGCGGGCTTCCTCCGCGTCACGCAGGCTCTTGGCTGCGCGGCTGGCGGCGTACGTGACGTAGAGCGTCTCGATCGCCTTGGCCCAGCATTGGACCGTCTGGTAGGGGCTGCTGGCGCTTCCGGGGCTCGCGGGGACGGCGTATCCGGCCTTGCGCAGGATGTTGGCTTTGTGTTCAGTGCTCAGCATGGCGTGCCCCCGGTTCGATGATGGGAGCACATTAGCGGCGTCTGGCCATGTGCGCTATTAGCTACATGACGTATCGAGATGTAGGAGAAGACAACCTGTGCTAAGCCATAAGGCTTAGCCAGCGTTGCCGGCCTGCCACACCAGTGTGGCGGCGGTGAGGTCTTCGAGCGCGCTGCCGACGGCCTTGAAGACGGAGCGGTCGGCGTCGTCCGAGCGGCCCGGGCGCTCGCAGCGGCACAGTGTGGCCAGCGTGCCGCGCACCTCCTCCTTGCGCAGCGTGCCGGCTGCCATCGCGTCCAGCAGGTCGCCGGCCTTCTGCAGCGCCTCGTCGGTGTCGACCCAGGTCAGGGCGCCGTCGAAGCACCTCGCGTCGGCTTCGCGCATCGCGGGGGTGAAGCTGCCGATCAGGTCGAGGTGCGAGCCCGGAGCCAGCCACTCGCCGCGCACGAGGGGCGAGGTGGCCAGCGTCGCGCAGCTCACGATGTCGGCCTGCCGCACCGCGGCTTCGAGGTCTGGTGCCGCGCGCGCGTTCCAGCCTTCGGCGCGCCACTGCGCGGCCAGCGCTTGCGCGCCTTCGGGCCGGTGGTTCCACACCCACAGTTCGTCGATGGGCCGCACGCTCGCATGCGCGGCCGGCAGCATGCGCGCGATGCGGCCGGTGCCCAGCACCAGCAGCCGGCGAGCGCCGGACCGCGCCAGGAACGACGCACCCAGCGCCGAGGCGGCGGCGACGACGACGACGCGAAGACGGACGGCAGTGGCAGCCGTCCGGAGGTGATCAAGAAAGATCGGAGAGGGGGGAGAGGTCGCGATGGGGATCGGCCGGAGATGAAAGAGCTGGCATGTGGGCCCAAGGGCATTTTTG
>CAJYQC010000595.1 GCA_913776885.1 uncultured Variovorax sp. | reverse complement strand
CACCTCGTAGCCGGTCTCGGTGACGAGCACCGTGTGCTCCCACTGGGCCGACAGCGAATGATCGCGCGTGACGATGGTCCAGCCGTCGTACTGGCCGCCCTTGAAGTCTTCCTTCACGTCGCGCTTGCCGGCGTTGATCATCGGCTCGATGGTGAAGATCATGCCGGGCTTGAGCTCCTCCATGGTGCCCGGGCGGCCGTAGTGCAGCACCTGGGGCTCTTCATGGAAGCGCTGGCCCACGCCGTGGCCGCAGAACTCGCGCACCACCGAGAAGCCCTGGCCCTCGGCGAACTTCTGGATCGCGTGGCCCACGTCGCCCAGGTGGTTGCCCGGACGCACCTGCAGGATGCCGTGCCACATGGCTTCGAAGGTGATCTGGCACAGGCGCTTGGCCGCGATGGAGGCGTCGCCGATCACGTACATGCGGCTGTTGTCGCCGAACCAGCCGTCCTTGATGACGGTCACGTCGACGTTCATGATGTCGCCCTTCTTCAGGGGCTTGTCGTTGGGGATGCCGTGGCACACCACGTGGTTCACCGAGGTGCACAACGACTTGGGGAACGGGACGCTGCTCGCGCCCATGTAGCCCACCGTGGCCGAGGTGGTGCCCTGCTTGACCATGTACTCGGCGGCCAGACGGTCGACGTCGTTGGTCGTGATGCCGGGCTTGATGAAGGGGGTGAGATAGTCCAGAACCTCGGAGGCCAGGCGGCAGGCGACCCGCATGGCTTCGATGCCTGCAGCGTCTTTGTAGTTAATGCTCATGGGCCGAATTATCCCATTGGCCCGGCTAAAATCACGGGTTAACGCGGATGGCCCCAGTCAGCGGCCATCCGCCTCGATTCCTTGACTTCCCAACGAGGCCTCCAAGGCCCCATCGACCGTGACGCAGCCCGCACCTCAAGCCCTTCCTGTCGTAACCATGTTCGAGGGCGGCAGCGCGCTCAGCGACTTCCGCGCACGCCAGCTCCTGCCGAAGCTGCAGGCCATCGAGCCGCGCATCGAGGGCATCTCGGCCCGTTTCGTGCACCTCGTGGTCACCGACGCGTCGCTCGCCGAGGCCGATCGCGAACGCTTCGCCGCGCTGCTGGCCTACGGCGACCCCTTCGAGGCGCCGGCCAAGGCGGGCACCACGGTGGTGGTCACGCCGCGCCTGGGCACGGTGTCGCCCTGGGCTTCCAAGGCCACCGACATCGCCCACAACTGCGGCCTGGCGCTGCGCCGCGTCGAGCGCGTCACCCAGTACCACCTGAAGCTCAAGGCTCCGCTGATCGGCAAGGCCCCCGTGCTCGAGGGCGATGCACTGGCGGCCGTGGCTGTGCCGCTGCACGACCGCATGACCGAATCGGTGCTGGCCACCGTCGAGCAGGCCGCCAGCCTCTTCAGCGAACTGCCCGCCCAGCCGATGGCGCAGGTCGACGTGCAGGGTGGGGGCCGCGCTGCGCTGGTGGCGGCCAACACCGGTTTCGGCCTGGCGCTGGCCGAGGACGAGATCGACTACCTGGTCGACGCCTTCACCCGCCTGGGCCGCAACCCCAGCGACGTCGAACTCATGATGTTCGCGCAGGCCAACAGCGAGCACTGCCGCCACAAGATCTTCAACGCCAACTTCACCATCGACGGCCAGGCCCAGCCGCAGAGCCTGTTCTCGATGATCCGCAACACCGAGAAGCTGAACCCGCAGCACACGGTGGTGGCCTATGCCGACAACGCCTCGATCATGGAGGGCACGAACATCGAGCGCTTCGTGCCGGCCAGCGGCTCGCAGAGCTATCAAAAAGATAGCGCCCTGAGCCATGTGCTGATGAAGGTCGAGACGCACAACCATCCCACGGCCATCTCGCCGTTTCCCGGTGCCTCGACCGGCGCGGGCGGCGAGATCCGCGACGAGGGCGCCACCGGCCGCGGCTCGAAGCCCAAGGCGGGCCTCACCGGCTTCACCGTGTCGAAGCTCTGGCCTGAAGAGGGCAGCTACGGCAAGCCCGAGCACATCGCCAGCCCGCTGCAGATCATGACCGAGGGCCCGCTGGGCGGCGCCGCGTTCAATAACGAATTCGGCCGTCCCAACCTGCTGGGCTACTTCCGCGAGTATGAGCAGACCGTGGCCAGCGACGTCGACACCGTCCAGCGCGGCTACCACAAGCCCATCATGATCGCGGGTGGCCTCGGCAGCATCGATGCGGCGCAGACCAAGAAGATCCAGTTCCCCGCCGGCTCGCTGCTGATCCAGCTCGGCGGCCCCGGCATGCGCATCGGCATGGGCGGCAGCGCCGCCAGCTCGATGGCCACCGGCGCCAACGCGGCCGAGCTCGACTTCGACTCGGTGCAGCGCGGCAACCCCGAGATCGAGCGCCGCGCGCAGGAGGTCATCAACCACTGCTGGCAGCAGGGCGCGGCCAACCCCATCCTCGCGATCCACGACGTGGGCGCGGGCGGCCTGAGCAACGCCTTCCCCGAACTCACCAACGACGCCGGCCGCGGTGCGCGCTTCGACCTGCGCTCGGTGCCGCTCGAAGAGTCGGGCATGGCGCCGAAGGAAATCTGGTGCAACGAGAGCCAGGAGCGCTACGTGCTGGCCATCGCGCCGGAATCGCTCGAGCAGTTCAAGGCCTTCTGCGAGCGCGAGCGCTGCCCGTTCTCGGTGGTCGGCGTGGCGACCGAAGAGCGCCAGCTGCTGGTGGCCGACGAAGGCGCCGAGGTGCAGCCGGTCGACATGCCGATGGACGTGCTGCTGGGCAAGCCGCCGAAGATGCATCGCGACGTGAAGACCGTGGCGCGCAGCTTCAAGCCGCTCGACCTCACCGGCGTCGACCTGCAGAAGGCAGCCATCGACGTGCTCTCGCATCCGACCGTGGCCTCGAAGCGCTTCCTCATCACCATCGGCGACCGCACCGTGGGCGGCCTGAGCCACCGCGACCAGATGGTCGGCCCGTGGCAGGTGCCGGTGGCCGATTGCGCCGTGACGCTGGCCGACTACAAGGGCTTCGCCGGCGAAGCCATGAGCATGGGCGAGCGCACGCCGCTGGCCGCGCTCGACGCTCCGGCCTCCGGCCGCATGGCGGTGGCGGAGGCCATCACCAACCTGCTGGCCGCGCCCATCGAGCTCTCGCGCGTGAAGCTGTCGGCCAACTGGATGGCCGCCTGCGGCGAGCCCGGCGAAGACGCGGCCCTGTACGAGACCGTCAAGGCCGTCGGCATGGAACTGTGCCCGGCGCTGGGCGTGTCGATTCCGGTGGGCAAGGATTCCCTGTCGATGCGCACGCAGTGGAAGGACGGCGGCGAAGCGAAGAAGGTCACGTCGCCGGTGAGCCTGATCGTCAGCGCCTTTGCCACGCTGCCCGACGTGCGCGGCACGCTCACGCCGCAGCTCGACGCCGAGGAGCCCGACACCACGCTGGTGCTCATCGACCTGGGCCGTGGCAAGCACCGCATGGCCGGCAGCATCCTCGCCCAGACGCTCGACCAGAGCGGCGACACCGTGCCCGACCTCGACGACCCTGCGCAGCTCGTGGCGCTGGTGAATGCCGTGAACGCGCTGCGCGCCGACGGCAAGATCCTCGCGATGCACGACCGCAGCGACGGCGGCCTCTTTGCCACCGCCTGCGAGATGGCCTTTGCCGGGCACGTCGGCGTGGCGCTGAACGTCGACATGCTCGTCACCGAAGGCGACGGCATCTCCGACAGCCGCATGGAGACCGGCGACGCAAAGAACTGGGCGCAGCAGGTCAGCGCGCGCCGCGAGGAGCTCACGCTCAAGGCGCTGTTCAACGAGGAACTGGGCATGGTGCTGCAGGTGCGCACCGCCGAGCGCAACGACGTCATGCAGGTACTGCGCGCCCACGGCCTGAGCACCCACAGCCATTTCGTCGGCAAGACGCGCCCCGCCAGCTCGCCCATGGACGCCGGCAAGGGCAAGGTCGAGGTCTGGCGCGACGCCAAGTCGGTGTTCAGCGCGAGCCTGCACGACCTGCAGCAGGTGTGGGACTCGGTCAGCTGGAAGATCGCACGCGAGCGCGACAACCCGGCTTGCGCCGATGCCGAGCACGCGGCGGCTGGCGACCCGGCCGATCCGGGCATGCACGTTTTCCTGCCGAACGCACAGCAGGCTGCCGCACCGGTGGCCCCGGCCCTCCTGCAGTCGCGGCCGAAGGTCGCGATCCTGCGAGAGCAGGGCGTCAACTCGCACGTCGAGATGGCCTACGCCTTCACCGAGGCCGGCTTCGAGGCCTTCGACGTCCACATGACCGACCTGCAGTCGGGCAGGGCGGACCTTGCCAGCTTCAAGGGCGTGGTCGCCTGCGGCGGCTTCAGCTACGGCGACACGCTGGGCGCCGGCATCGGCTGGGCGCGCAGCATCACCTTCAACCCGAAGCTGGCCGAGCAGTTCAAGACCTTCTTCGGCCGCGCCGACACCTTCGGCCTGGGCGTGTGCAACGGCTGCCAGATGTTCGCCGAGCTGGCCGACATCATTCCGGGCGCGGAGGCCTGGCCGCGTTTCACCACAAACCAGAGCGAGCGCTTCGAGGCGCGCCTGTCGATGGTCGAGGTGCTCGAATCGCCCAGCATCTTCTTCGCGGGCATGGCCGGCAGCCGCCTGCCGATCGCGGTGGCACACGGCGAGGGCTATGCCAACTTCAAGTACCGCGGCGACGCCGGCAAGGCCATCGCCGCGATGCGCTTCGTCGACAACCACGGCAAGCCCACCGAGCAGTACCCGTTCAACCCGAACGGCAGCGCCGGTGGCCTGACCTCGGTGACCACGCCCGATGGCCGTTTCACCGCCGTCATGCCGCACCCCGAGCGCGTGTTCCGCAACATCCAGATGAGCTGGACCTCGGGCGACAGGAGCGAACTGAGCCCCTGGATGCAGATTTGGCGCAACGCGCGCCGCTGGGTGGGCTGACGGCGCGATGCTCGACCTCGATCACCCGCGAAGCCGGCATGTGCTGGAAGCGGCGCGGATCGAGGACCTGATCCGCAGGCAACTGCTCGCGTGGCGCGACGACCGGGCGCTCGCATCATCCGTGCGGGCTGACATCCTGTGCAACCTGCTGCCGCAGCTCGAGGCACTCAACGCCGAGCACTTCGGTGCCTCGAAGAAGATTCACCGAACGCTCGATGCGCTGGGACGCACGGTGCAAGGCGCTGACGCTGATGCAGCGTGGCAGGCGTTCGGGAAGCTCGATGGCCCGGGCGACAACTTCGGCACCTGGGCGATCTGAGCGCCCACGAAAAAGCGGCCCGAAGGCCGCCTTTTTATTTCCAGAACACCGCGGAACCGGCTTTGCCGGGCCGCAGGTGTCGCCCCCTGCAAGGGGGTTGGCGAAGCGACACGAAGTGCGCGAAGCCTGGGGGTGTGCTTGTTATTCGACCTTGGCTTTCGCGCGCAGGTCTTCCTGGTACTTCTGCAGGCGCTGCTGCTGCAGCTGCTGCGTGATCTGCGGCTTGACTTCTTCCAGCTTCGGCAGCTGAGCCTGGCGGATGTCGTCGACGCGGATGATGTGCCAGCCGAACTGGGTCTTGATCGGGGCGGGGGTGGTCTCGCCCTTCTTGAGCTTGATCATGGCTTCCGAGAACTCGGGCACGAAGCTCGCGGGGTTGGCCCAGTCGAGGTCGCCGCCATTGGCGCCCGAACCCGGGTCCTTGCTCTGCTTCTTGGCGATGTCTTCGAACTTGGCGCCCTTCTTCAGGTCGGCCATGATCTTCTTGGCCTGGTCTTCGGTCTCGACGAGGATGTGGCGCGCCTTGTATTCCTTGCCGCCATTGGCCGCGACGAACTTGTCGTACTCGGCCTTCACGTCGGCGTCCGAGACCGGGTTGGTCTTGCGGTAGTTCTCGAACAGCGCGCGGATCAGGATGGCCTGGCGGGCGAGTTCGAGCTGGTTCTTGTAGTCCTCGGTGGCGTCGAGGCCCTGCTTCTGGGCTTCCTGCATGAACACTTCGCGAGCCACGATCTCCTCGCGCAGCTGGCCTTGCATCTCGGGCGTCACCGGGCGGCCGGCGGCTGCCAGCTGCTGGGCCCGGACGTCCATGCGGGCCTTGGGCCCCGGCTTGCCGTTCACGATGGCTGCGTTCGGCGCCAGGGCCGCCATGGGGATGGCACCGAGCAGCGCTGCGGCCGCGACGGCCTGCATGATGTGTTTTTTCATGGAATGAATATCGAGCTGGGAGGGAAATGCGCGTGTAGGAAAAGGCGCGGGGAAGAAAGCAGGAATTGGAGGGGAAGAGGAGCAGCGGCCGGTGCAAGCGCGGCGTTCGGTCCGTTGGACGACTGACTCAGAGCACCTCGATGGCGATGGCGTGCAGACCCTGTGCGATAAAAACCTGGAGGGCATCATACACAAGCCGATGCCGCGCCACGCGGGGCTTCCCCTCGAACAGGGGGGAGGCGATGCGCACCCGGAAATGGGTGCCCCGGCCCTCGGCGTTGGCACCCGCGTGGCCCGCGTGGGCCGCGCTTTCGTCGATCACTTCGAGGGCCGTGGGCGCGAGCGCCTTGCGCAGCGCCGCCTCGAGTCCGGCTGTGGTGGGAAGGGGGGCGGTCGTGCTCGTCATGCCGCGGGCTTGTCTTCTTCGTTCTTCAGGTGCGGCGCGATGTACAGGCCCTGCGCCACCAGGAAGACGATGGGGAACACGTAGCCCCAGAGCTTGAAGTTGACCCAGGCCGCGGTGGTGCAGTACGCCGCCACGTAGCCGTTGATGACGGCCATGAAGACGCAATAGCCGATCCACGCCACGTTGAGCCGGCCCCAGATGCGGTCGGGCAGCTCCAGCTGCGAGCCCAGAAGCATCTTCAGGAAGTTCTTCTTGAGTGCCCAGAGCGCCACCGCGAGCGCCAGCGCCATAGCACCATACAGCACCGTCGGCTTCCACTTGATGAAGCGATCGTCGTGCAGCGCCAGCGTGAGCGTGCCGAACAGCAGGATCAGCACCAGCGTGGCCTTCTGCATCGCCTGCAGCTTGCGCTCGGTGGCGTAGATGATCGCCATCTGCACCACCGTGGCGGCCATGAGCACGCCGGTGGCGGTGTAGATGTTGCCCATCTTGTAGGCAATGAAGAAGAGCAGGATCGGGAAGAAGTCGAGGATCAGTTTCATCGAGCGGGCCGCTTTTTCTCTTATTTCTTCTGGAAGTCGAGCGACGCCGAGTTCATGCAGTAGCGCAGGCCGGTTTCGGTCGGGCCGTCCGGGAAGACGTGGCCCAGGTGGGCGCCGCAGTTGGCGCAGACGTTCTCGGTGCGAACCATGCCGTGCGAGCGGTCGATGACGTTGCGGATGGCGCCCGGCACCGCCTCCTGCGAGAAGCTGGGCCAGCCGCAGCCGGCGTCGAACTTGGTGCTCGACTCGAACAGCTTGGCGCCGCAGCAGATGCAGTGGTAGATGCCGTCTTCCCAGTGCGCCTCGTACTTGCCGGTGAAGGGGCGTTCGGTGGCCGCGTGGCGGGTCACCTCGAAGGCCGCGGGTTCGGCGCCTTTCTCAGCGAGCAGGGCTTTCCATTCGGCGTCGGTTTTCTGTACGGGAGTGGTCATGATGAGCAGCTGATTTCGATCGTGGAAGCCCAGTCGGGCGGGAACCCGGCATACGCGTCGGCGCCGGGATGTTCTTCAAATGGGGTCTGCAGCAGAGCGAGCAAGACTGCCACACCCGAGTGGTCCTTTTGCTGACTTGCTTCGATGGCCTGCTGCCCCAGGTGGTTCCGCAGCACGAACTTCGGGTTGGAGCGCAGCATCAGTTCGGCCGCCCGGGCGCGGTCGGCGGCGTTATGGCGCTTCGAAAACGATAGCAGCCAAGCGTCGAAGCCCGCGCGGTCCAGGAGGAGATCGCGCACCGGCTCCACGTTGCCGTCGGCCATGTAGCCCGAGAGCCGGCGCCAGAAGATGGTGTAGTCGACCTTGCCCGCTGCCAGCAGCTTGAGTACGCCTTCGACCAGCTGACGATCGCCATCGGCTGCTTCAAGCAGGCCCAGCTTGGCGCGCATGCGGCCCTCGAATTCGTTCGGGAAAACCGTCTTGTACGACTCCAGCGCGGCCACGGCCACTTCCTGGTCGCCGATCAGAGGCAGCAGCGCCTGCGCGAGGCAGAACAGGTTCCAGTAGGCGACGTTGGGCTGCTGGTTGAAGGCATAGCGCCCCTGGGTGTCGCTGTGGTTGCAGATGTGGCGCGGGTCGAAGCCGTCGAGGAACTGGAACGGCCCGTAGTCGATGGTGAGCCCCAGGATACTCATGTTGTCGGTGTTCATCACGCCGTGGCAGAAGCCGACGGCCTGCCATTGGGCGAGCAGGGCGGCGGTGCGCTCGCTCACCGCTTCCAGGAAGGCGGCGTAGGCGTTGCCCCCGAAGCGGTCGGTGGTGCGGCAGGCCGGGTAGTAGCGGTCGATGACGTAGTCGGCCAGGGCGCGCAGTTCGTCGTCGCGCTGGTTGGCCGCGAAATGCTCGAAGTGGCCGAAGCGCACGAAGCTGGGGGCCACGCGGGCGACGACGGCGGCGGTTTCGATCTCCTCGCGGTACACGGGGGCATCGGAGCCGGTCACGCATAGAGCGCGGGTGGTCGGGATGCCCAGGCCGTGCATCGCCTCGCTGCAGAGGAATTCGCGGATGCTGGAGCGCAGCACCGCGCGGCCGTCGCCGCCGCGCGAGTAGGGCGTGCGCCCCGCACCCTTGAGCTGCACCTCGAGGCCCCCCTCGGTCTCGCCGAGCATGATGGCGCGCCCGTCGCCGAGCTGTCCGGCCCACACGCCGAACTGGTGGCCGCTGTAGACGGTGGCGATGGGGCGGGCGCCGGCCACCGGCATGCTGCCGGTCAGCGCCGCCAGCGTGGCCTTCGATTCGTGCCAGCCGGCCGGCAGCCCGAGTTCGCGGGCGACGGCTTCGCTGCGGCCCACCCAGTAGGGATCGGGCAGGGGCGTGGGGCGCAGTTCGGTGAAAAGGGCCGGTCCCAGGGCGGCGAATCCCGCTTTCCAGCGCAAGCCCAGGTCCGCGGCCTCGGTGTCTTCAGCAATCAAGCTCATGCCCGGATTGTCCGGCACGGCGCGTAACCCCTGGCCGGGCGGGCCATCGGGCCGGCTGGAGTGTCAGGCCGCGAGGGCAGCCGGGGTGTCCCAGATGCGGGCCCGGTACTGCGCCGGCGGCACGCCGAACCAGCGCTTGCAGGCGCGGAAGAAGTTGCTGGTGTCGACGAAGCCCAGCATGTCGGCCACCTCGGTCAGCGTGCGGCGGTCTTCGGCGAGGTATTGCTGGGCCAACTCGCGGCGGGTGCGGTCGAGCAGCGCCTGGAAGGAAACCGACTCTTCCTGCAGCCGCCGCTGCAGCGTGCGCTCGGCCAGCCCGAGTCCGGATGCCACGTCCTGCCGGCGCGGCTCCCCGTACTGAAGCCGGCGCGCGATCTCGGCGCACACCAGCGTGCTGGTGGTGGTCTGTCCCAGCAGGTCGAGCTGCTCCTCGAGCAGGTGCTCCTGCATCTGGCCGAGGGTTTCGTGGAAGGTGGGCAGGGTCGTGGCCATGTCCGCAGCCGACAGCAGCAGGCGGTTGGCCTCGGCGTTGAACCGTATCTCGCAGCCGAAGGCCTCGCGGTGCAGCCGGTCGTCGGCCGGGGCGGGGTAGACGAATTCCATCGCCAGCGGCTGCAGGTCGCGCCGGGTGAGCCACTGGCACTGCATGAGCACTGTCAGCAGGGCGTATTCGACGCGCTGGCGAGGAATGGGCAGGCTGCCGCCGGTGTGGCGCATCACCATCCAGCAGCCGCGCGGATCGGACTGCAGCGAAAAAGCCGTCGCGTCCGAGATCACGGGCATGTAGCGCGTGAGCAGCACCAGCGCCGCTTCGAGGCTGGAGCTGCACGACATCGCATGTCCGACCGTGCCCAGCTTGCTGTGCGTGGAGGCCAGGTCGCGATGCAGGCCCAGCGTGGGCCGCCCGGCGCGGGCCACCGCGAGCTGCCAGAGCACGGAGATCTCGTCGACCGGGATGCGGGTGTTCTGCCGGTGAAGCGACTCGGGATCGAAGCCGGCCTCGCGCAGCAGCGAGGGCACGTCCAGCCCCTCGGCCTCGAACATCGACAGGACGCCCTCGAGCCAGGCGGCCGAGCTGGTGCGCAGCTCCGGCTGCGGCATGCAGCCCGCCCGGCGTTGGGGGCTGCGCTGGCGCAGCGGCGTGGAGGCTCCTGAAGTCATTCGTTTGGCTTTGTTGCGATAGCGATGAAAACCGTGCCGGTTCCTAGAATTTTTTTACGTGTTCGGCGGCCCCGCAGTATGGGCGCGGCGCGTCAGGCCAGGAATTCCGATTAACCCGGTGTGGAGACAAGAAACATGGAGACACAGTCAAGCGCACGAGGCCGGCAGGGCCCTGCGGCAGCAGGAAAGACGGCGACGGCCAGGGCCGCAGCGCTGGTGATGGCCACGGCCGCGCTGGCGGCGATTTCGGCATGCGGCGGTGGCGGGTCCGATTCGTCGGGGTTCGCGTTCCTGCCGAGCGCACCGCCGCCCGCGCCGCCCCCCGCATCGCCGCCGCCACCCGCGGCCGACGGCCCCATGGTCCGCCAGACCACCGCCGGCAAGGTCGAGGGCGTGGACGACAGCGCCCGGACCGGCACCTGGTTCTGGAAGGGCATTCCCTTCGCCAAGCCGCCGGTCGGCGCGCTGCGCTGGCGCGCCCCCGCGGTGCCAGAACCCTGGAGCGGCATCCGCCAGGCCGCCAGGTTCGGCAACGCCTGCCTGCAGATCGGCCGCATCTTCGGGCCCGGCGCCAACAACACTTATGACGAGACCATCGGCACCACGCTGGGCAAGCCCTTGGGCAGCGAGGACTGCCTCTTCGTCAACATCTGGCGCCCCGCCACGGACGAAAAGAACCTGCCGGTGCTGCTCTTCATCCATGGCGGCAGCAACATCTCGGGCTACACGGCAGACCCGCTGTACGACGGCGCCACGCTGGCCAAGGCCGCCAACGCGGTGGTCATCACCGCCAGCTACAGGCTGGGCATCCTGGGCTTCCTGAACGTGCCGCAGCTGCGCCCCGGCGGCAGCGAGGGCGATGACTCGGGCAACTTCGCGCTGCTCGACAACATGGCGGCGCTGCGCTTCATCCGCGACAACGTCGGCAGCTTCGGCGGCGACCCGGGCAACGTCACGCTCTCTGGCGAATCGGCGGGCGCCACAAACCTGCTGTCGGTGATGACCTCGCCGATGGCCAAGGGCCTGTTCCACAAGGCCTTCGAGATGAGCGGCGGCATCTCGCTGGCGAGCAACCTGCCGGCGGGCACGCTGCCTTCGCTGTCGCCGGCCTCGGCCTCGCTGGCGCAGGGCGAGGCCATCATCGAGAAGCTGCTCGTCGCCGACGGCACCGCCGCCGACGCGACCGCAGCCAAGGCCTACATCGCCACCCGCACGCCCGCCCAGATCGCCGACTACCTGCGCGCGCAGGATGCCGGCAAGATGCTGAGCACCGTCGTCGCGGCCGGCCTCGGCGCGGTCGCGCCCATCCCCGACGGCACGGTGATCCCCACCGACCCCATCGGCGCCATCGCCGCAGACCAGTACGTGAAGGTGCCGATGCTCGCGGGCAACACGCGCGACGAAGGCAAGCTGTTCGCGTCGCTGCTGGGCACCATCGGCTTCCCCAAGTCGGGCTGGATCGTCAATGACGCACAGCGCTTCTCGATGATGTTCAGCTTCGACCCCGACGCGGCCCCCACCCTCAAGGTGGAAGACATCATCGACCCGTTCTACCTTCCGGTAGACAAGCCAGGCACCGGCTATAACGCGGCGACGGCTCTCATCACCAAGGGGCTGTTCGAGGCCAATCGCGACAACCTGCTCAATACGATGAAGACGCGCCAGTCGAACATCTGGCACTACCGCCTCGACTGGACGCAGGAGGCCTCTCCGTGGAACGACGTCTACGGCGCGTCACACGCCTTCGACCTGCCGTTCGTGTTCGGCAATTTCGGGCCCTCGGTGCTGTCGAACGTGATCCGTGGCAAGGCCAACGAGAAGGGGAGGCTGGCGCTGTCGAACGCGGTCATGGCCAGCGTGGGCGCCTTCATGCGAAAGGGCGATCCGAACACGCCCGAACTTGGTGCAGCCTGGGCGCCGTGGCCCTCACAGCTGCTGCTCGACGCCACGCCCACCGCCGTCAAGATCACCCCGGTGCAATGAGCCGCTTCGTTCAATCGTGCAGTGCGGGTTTGTGTCATTGTGCAAATGGCCGAAGCTTGCGTGAATGCGTTGTTCCCGAGCTTTGAAGAAGTCATTTCACATAGGAGTCCGTAGATGCTGGGTTTGATGCAAGACCAACCGCTTCTGATCTCGTCGCTGATCGAGTTCGCCGAGCGCCACAACGGCGACGGCGAGATCGTCTCGCGCCGTGTCGAAGGCGATATCCACCGCTGCACGTGGCGCGACATCGCATCGCGCGCCAGGCAGGTGGCCAATGCGCTGGACGGCGAGCAGCTGCTGTTCAGCGACCGCATCGCCACCCTGGCGTGGAACGGGTACCGCCACCTGGAGCTGTACTACGGCGTGAGCGGCAGCGGCCGCGTGCTGCACACCATCAACCCGCGCCTGCACCCCGACCAGATCGCGTGGATCGCCAACCATGCCGAAGACCAGATCCTTTGCTTCGACCTGACGTTCCTGCCGCTGGTGCAGGCGGTGCATGTACGCTGTCCCACGATCCGGAAATGGGTTGCACTGTGTGACGCCGACAAGCTTCCGGCCGACAGCGGCGTGCCCAACCTCGTGAGCTACGAGACCTGGATGGGAGCGCAGTCCACCGAATACGAGTGGCCCACATTCGACGAGAACTCCGCATCGAGCATGTGCTACACGAGCGGCACCACGGGCAACCCCAAGGCCGCGCTCTACAGCCACCGCTCCACCATGCTGCATGCATACGCGGCTGCGCTGCCCGACGTGATGCGCCTGTCGGCGCGCGACTCGGTGCTGCCGGTGGTGCCCATGTTCCACGTCAACGCCTGGGGCATTCCCTATTCGGCCGCTCTGGTGGGCTGCAAACTGGTGTTTCCGGGCGCCGCGCTCGACGGCAAGTCGGTGTACGAGCTGATCGAGGCCGAAGGCGTGACCTTCGCTGCCGGCGTGCCGACCGTGTGGCAGATGCTGCTGGGCCACATGCAGGCCGGCGGCCTGAAGTTCAGCAAGCTCAATCGCACGGTGATCGGCGGCTCGGCATGCCCGCCGGCCATGATCAAGGCGTTCCAGGAGCTCTACGGCGTGGAAGTGCTGCACGCCTGGGGCATGACCGAGATGAGCCCGCTGGGCACCCTGTGCACGCTCAAGAACAAGCACCTGTCGCTGCCGGCCGACGCGCAGCTGCAGATCCGCATGAAGCAGGGCCGCGCCATCTTCGGCGTGGACATGAAGATCGTCGACGGCGACGGCAAGGAACTGCCCTGGGACGGCAAGGCCTACGGCGACCTGCTGGTCAAGGGCCCGTGGATCGTCAAGGAGTATTTCAAGGGCGAGGGCGGCGATCCGCTCATTCCCGACGAGCGCAACCGCGGCTGGTTCCCCACCGGCGACGTGGCCACCATCGACGCCGAGGGCTACCTGCAGATCACCGACCGCAGCAAGGACGTGATCAAGTCCGGCGGCGAATGGATCAGCTCCATCGACATCGAGAACATCGCCGTCGCGCATCCGGGCGTGGCGATGGCCGCGTGCATCGGCGTGTTCCATCCGAAGTGGGACGAGCGGCCGATCATCGCCGTGGTGAAGAAGCCCAACGCGGAAGTCACGCGCGAGGAGCTGCTGAAGTTCTACGAGGGCAAGACCGCCAAGTGGCAGATCCCGGACGACGTGGTGTTCGTCGACGCCATCCCGCTGGGCGCCACTGGAAAGATCCTCAAGACCAGGCTGCGGGAGCTGCTCAAGGACTACAAGCTGCCCACGGCTTGACCGCCGGGGGCCGCGCGGGACGCTGCGCTGTCGCATACGCGATAGCGCAGCGGTTCCCGGCGGCCTTTCTTGCGGGCAATCCCTGTGCGGCGGAAAAAGGGCCGCTTGTACGCTGGCGGCCAGCCTTTCACACTGGAGACTCTTCATGCAAGTTGCCATCAAGTCCGTCGCTGCCTGTGCCATGTTGGCGTGCGCCGCCACCGCGTTCGCGCAGAAGGGCGAGACCGTCAAGATCGCCTGGCTCGACCCGCTGTCGGGCCTGATGGCCGCGGTGGGCACCAACCAGCTCAAGACCACGCAATTTCTTGCCGAAGAGTTCAACAAGAAGAACCAGTCGGGCGTGAAGTTCGAGATCATCGCGCTCGACAACAAGCTCAGCCCGCAGGAGACCACCGCGGCGCTGCGTTCCGCGCAGGACCAGGGCGCGCGCTACATCATGCAGGGCAACGGCTCGGGCCCCGCGCTCGCGATCATCGACGCGATCGAGACGAACAACGCGCGCAATCCGGGCAAGGAGCTGCTGTACATGAACTACGCGGCCGTCGACCCCGACCTGACCAACAGCAAGTGCAGCTACTGGCACTTCCGGCTCGACGCCGACACCTCCATGAAGATGGAGGCGCTGACCACCTGGATGAAGGACCAGCCTGACATCAAGAAGGTCTACATCCTCGGGCAGAACTACGCGCACGGCGTGCAGGTGTCCAAGTACGCCAAGGAAGACCTGAAGGTGAAGCGCCCCGACATCCAGATCGTGGGCGACGACCTCCATCCGCTCGCGCAGGTGCGCGACTTCTCTCCGTACATCGCGAAGATCAAGGCCTCGGGCGCCGACACCGTCATCACCGGCAACTGGGGCTCCGACCTGTCGCTGCTCATCAAGGCCGCCAACGACGCCGGCCTCGACGTCAAGTTCCTGACCTACTACGCGCCAGGCGCCGGCACACCCACCGCGATGGGCGCGACCTCGGCAGGCAAGGTCTACACCGTGGCCTACGCGCACTACAACATGGGCGGCGAAATCCAGCAGCTGCTCGCGGGCTACAAGAAGCGCATGAACGACGACCTCACGCAGTCGTCGATCTACCACGCGTTCGCGCTGCTCGATGCGGCCTTCGCCAAGACCAAGTCGACCGACCCGGTGAAAGTGGCTGCGGCACTCGAAGGCATGAAGATCAAGAGCTTCAACGGCGAGGTCGAGATGCGCAAGTCCGACCACCAGTTGCAGCAGGGCCTCTACATCGCGAGATGGGAGAAGGCGAGCGCGAAGTACCCGTACGACGCGGAGAACACCGGCTACACCAACGTTCCCGTGAAGTACTTCGAATCGTACGTGGCGAGCACGCCCACGTCGTGCCAGATGAAGCGTCCCTAGGCGCTTTGTGAAACGCGTTTCCTACCCGGCGGTAGCAACTGCCTACCGCCGGGTAGCAAATTGGAGAAACGCGGTGTCGCATGCGCGATAGAAACGGGCCTTTGCGGCACCCCTCTTACGGGCATTCCCTGAGGGGAGGGGCTGCAAACGCTTGTACTCTCGTGCGGCGTTTTGAATCGGTTTGACCAGGAGATATAGATTGAACTTCGCTCTGAAAATCGCCGCCGCAGCAGTCATCGCTGCCACCGCCACCGGTGCCTTTGCCCAGAAGGGTGAAACCGTCAAGATCGCATGGCTCGACCCGCTGTCGGGCCTGATGGCCGCGGTCGGGACGAACCAGCTCAAGACCTTCCAGTTCTTCGCCGAGGAATTCAACAAGAAGAACGCCGCGGGCGTGAAGTTCGAGATCATCGGCATCGACAACAAGCTCAGCCCGCAGGAGACCACCAGCGCGCTGCGCTCGGCCCTCGACCAGGGTGCGCGCTACATCGTGCAGGGCAACGGCTCCGGCCCGGCCCTGGCCATCATCGATGCGCTCGAGAAGAACAATGCGCGCAACCCCGGCAAGGAAGCGCTGTACCTGAATTACGCGGCCGTCGACCCCGACCTGACCAACAGCAAGTGCAGCTACTGGCAGTACCGCTTCGACGCCGACACGTCGATGAAGATGGAGGCGCTGACCACCTACATGAAGGACCAGCCGGAGATCAAGAAGGTCTACCTGCTGAACCAGAACTACGCGCACGGCCAGCAGGTCTCGAAGTTCGCAAAGGACAACCTCAAGACCAAGCGCCCCGACGTGCAGATCGTCGGCGACGACCTGCATCCGCTCGCCCAGGTGCGCGACTTCTCGCCCTACATCGCGAAGATCAAGGCATCGGGTGCCGACACCGTCATCACCGGCAACTGGGGCTCCGACCTGGCGCTGCTGATCAAGGCCGCCAATGACTCGGGCCTGAACGTCAAGTTCTACACCTACTACGCGGTGACCACCGGCACACCGACGGCCATGGGTGCGGCTTCGGACGGCAAGGTCTACCAGGTCGGCTACGCCCACTACAACATGGGCGGCGACATGCAGAAGTACGCCGACGACTTCAAGAAGAAGTTCAACGACGACCTCTACACCACCGACATCTACACGGTGTTCCAGGCACTCACCGAAGCCTTCGTGAAGACCAAGTCGACCGACCCGGTGAAGGTCGCCGCCGCGATGGAAGGCCTGAAGTTCAAGAGCTTCAACGGCGACATCGAGCTGCGCAAGACCGACCACCAGGCGCAGCAGGGCCTCTACATCACCCGCTGGGAGAAGGCCACCGCCAAGTACCCCTACAGCCCCGAGAACACCGGCTACACGCTGGTGCCGGTGAAGTTCTACGACGCCTACGTGGCGAGCACGCCCACCTCCTGCCAGATGAAGCGTCCGGGATGACGTTCACCCGCAGGCTGCGCGCACCGCGTGTCGCTGCCGAGCAGCGCACGGCAAAGGACTGAGCCCGGCAGCCTGCTTGTTGGTCGAGGCCCGACTTCAACACTCGGGCCTCTTTCTTTTTCAACTGACACGAAAGACCGATGAACGTCGAATTCTTCGTCATCTCGCTGCTCAACGGCGTGAGCTACGGCTTGCTGCTGTTCATGCTGAGCTCCGGCCTCACGCTGATCTTCAGCATGATGGGCGTGCTCAACTTCGCGCACGCGAGCTTCTACATGCTGGGCGCCTACTTCGCCTACACGCTGTCGGGCATCGTGGGCTTCTGGCCCGCGCTCTTCATCGCGCCGCTGCTGGTGTTCGCGCTGGGTGCGGCCTTCGAGCGCTATTGCCTGCGCCGCGTCCACAAGTTCGGCCACGTGCCCGAGCTGCTGGTGACCTTCGGCCTTTCGTACCTGATCCTCGAGGTCGTGCAACTGGTGTGGGGGCGCTCCACGGTGCCGTACGGCCTGCCTTCGGCGCTGCAGGGCCCGCTCTTCACGCTCTACGGCACGCAGTTCCCCAAGTCGCGCTCCTTCATCATGCTGGTGGCGGTGCTGATGCTGGTGTCGGTGTGGCTGCTGCTGACGCGCACGCGCATCGGCCTGGTGATCCAGGCGGCGCTCAAGCACCCCGAGATGGTCGAGGCGCTGGGCCACAACGTGCCGCGCGTCTTCATGCTGGTGTTCGGCGGCGGTGCCGCGCTGGCGGGCCTGGCCGGCGTGGTCGGCGGCAACACCTACGTCACCGAGCCGGCGATGGCCGCGTCGGTGGGCTCGATCATCTTCGTGGTGGTGGTGGTCGGCGGCATGGGCTCGCTCGCCGGTGCATTCCTGGCCTCGCTGATCATCGGAGTGGTGCAGACCTTCGCCGTGGCCATGGACCAGTCGCTGGCCACCGGCCTGCAGGCCTTCGGCGTGGCGGTGACCGACCAGACCTTCGGCTACGAGCTGCTCAAGCTGACCATCTCGCAGGTCGCCCCGATCCTTCCGTACCTCTTCCTGGTGCTGATCCTCATCTTCAGGCCCAAGGGCCTTCTCGGAACGCGGGAGGACTGACGCGATGAACACCGCAAGCACGACAAACAACCCCGTCCAGTACTACCGGTTCAAGCCGCTGAACATCGGCCGCTTCCTGGTCTGGTCCTTCTTCGCACTGCTGCTCATCGTCGCGCCGCTGGTCTTCACCAGCAGCCTGGCGCTGACCATGCTGTCGCAGATCGGCTATCTCATCATCATCTGCCTGAGCTACAACATGCTGCTGGGGCAGGGCGGCATGCTCAGCTTCGGGCATGCGGTGTACGTGGGCATGGGCTCGTTCATCGCCATCCATGCGATGAACCTGGCCGCCGGCGGCAGCCTGCCGGTGCCGCTGGTGCTCATTCCGCTGGTAGGTGGGCTGGGCGGCATGTTCTTCGCCGCGCTCTTCGGCTATGTGTCGACCAAGAAGTCGGGCACGACCTTCGCGATGATCACGCTGGGCCTGGGCGAGCTGGTGGCAGCGATGGCGCTGATGTTCCCGAGCTTCTTCGGCGGCGAGGGCGGCATCACCACCAACCGGGTGTACGGCGCCTCTTTCTTCGGGCTCAACTTCGGTCCGCAGCGGCAGGTGTACTACCTGATCGCCGTCTACTGCTTCATCTGCACCGGGCTGATGTTCGCCTTCACCGGCACGCCGCTCGGGCGCATGCTCAACGCGGTGCGCGACAACCCGGAGCGCGTGGAGTTCATCGGCTACAACACGCAGCGCGTGCGCTACTACGCCTTCATCATCGCGGGCTTCTTCGCGGGCATCGGCGGCGGGCTGGCGGCCATCAACTTCGAGATCGTGAACGCGGCCGACAGCCTCAACGGGCTGCGCTCGGGCAGCTACCTGCTGTTCACCTTCCTCGGCGGCGCAACCTTCTTCTTCGGGCCGATCATCGGAGCGGCGCTGCTGGTGTTCGCGCTGGTGCTGCTGTCGGAGCTCAGCAAGGCCTGGCTGCTGTACGTGGGCCTGGTGTTCCTGCTGATGGTGATGTTCGCGCCCGGCGGCGTGGCCAGCCTGATCATGATGAACGTGCGCGTGGCGCTGTTCGGCAAGATCAAGCGCTTCTACCTGCTGTACCTCGGCCTGCTGGTCGGCGCGGCCGTCATGCTCGCGGGCGCGGCGGCGATCGTGGAGATGATCTATCACATGCAGCTCAATGCGGCGCTCGGCCCGATGGTGCCTTTCGCGGGGCTGCAGCTCGACACGTCGTCGGCCAAGAGCTGGATCGTCGCGGCGGCGCTGTTCGCGGTGGGCCTGGGCGTCTTCGAGGTGGTGCGCAGGCGCTTCGCGAAGACCTGGGGCCAGGCGCAGGAAGAAATCGAAGCCGAGATCAAGCGGCGGGAGACGGCATGACCTATTCACTCGAACTCAAGGGCCTGCGCAAGAGCTTCGGCAAGACCGACATCATTCGCGGCGTGGACCTGGCCGTGACGGCCGGCGAGCGCATCGCCATCATCGGGCCGAACGGCGCGGGCAAGTCCACGCTCTTCAACCTCATCAGCGGCAGGCTCGCACCCACCAGCGGCGAGGTGCTGCTCAACGGCACGCGCATCGACGGCATGAAGCCGTACGAGATCAACCGCATGGGGCTGTCGCGCAGCTTCCAGATCACCAACATCTTCCCCAAGCTCAGCGTCTTCGAGAACCTGCGCTGCGGCGTGCTGTGGAGCCTGGGCTACAAGTACACCTTCCTGCGCTTCCTCTCGAACCTGGACGATGCCAACGAGCGCACGGAAGAACTCATCCGGCAGATCGGCCTGGAGAAGAAGCGCGACGTGCACGCGATGAACCTCACCTACGCCGAGCAGCGCGCGCTGGAGATCGGCGTGACCATCGCCGGCGGGGCCAGCGTGATCCTGCTGGACGAACCGACGGCCGGCATGAGCAAGACCGAGACATCCCACTTCATCTCGCTCATCAAGCACGTCACCGTGGGCAAGACGCTCCTGACGGTGGAGCACGACATGGGGGTGGTCTTCGGCCTTGCCGACAAGATCGCGGTGGTGGTGTATGGCGAGGTCATCGCCTTCGACACGCCGGCGGCAGTCCGCGCCAATGCGCGGGTGCAGGAGGCTTACCTGGGCTCCTCGGTTGCCGACGCGCAGGGAGCGGGACACTGAAATGCTGAAGCTCCAAGACATCCACGCCTACTACGGCAAGAGCCATGTGCTGCATGGCGTTTCGTTCGATGTGAATCCGGGCGAGATCGTGGCGCTGCTGGGCCGCAACGGCTCGGGCCGCTCGACCACCGCCAAGGCGATCATGGGCCTGGTGCACGCCGAAGGCGGCCTGCACTGGAAGGGGCAGGACATCCTGCGCCGCAAGGCCTACGAGATCGCGCACTTCGGCATCGGCTACGTGCCCGAGAACCGCGACATCTTCCCCAAGCTCACGGTGCACCAGAACCTGCTGCTGGGGCAGAAGGGATCGGGCAAGGGCAGCCGCTGGTCGTTCGACGACATGTACGGCATGTTCCCGCGCCTGAAGGAGCGCCAGCACACCGAGGCCGGCGTGCTCTCGGGCGGCGAGCAGCAGATGCTCACGCTGTGCCGCACGCTCATGGGCGACCCCGACCTGATCATCATCGACGAGCCCACCGAGGGCCTTGCGCCCAAGATCGTCGAATTGGTGGGGCAGTACCTTCGTACCCTCAAGGACAAGGGCATCTCGGTGCTGCTGATCGAGCAGAAGCTCACCATCGCGATGGAAATCTCCGACCGCGCGCTCGTCATGGGCCACGGCAGCATCGTCTTCGACGGCACGCCAGCCGGCCTGCGCGCCGACGCCACCATCCGCAAGGAGTGGCTGGAGGTCTAGGCCGCTGGGCGCGGATCTCCGGACGCGGAGGGCGCGGAGGGCGCGGAGGGCGCGAAGGTTCGTGATGAACGCGAAAGAAAGTCAGAAAAAAGATCTGCTTTCTCTTTCGCGTCCTTCGCGTGGCCTTCGCGCCCTCTGCGTCCGGCACCCGTTCCCGCATTCACGACCCTTGTCTCTACAGCGACTGCGTGCCATTGTTGGGTCGCGCGAAACGCCTAGAATCCCCCGAAAAAGAACACTCGTGCTTTTTCTTCTTTTTCTTCACACACCAAGGAACGCAGCATGACGGCTGAATACAAAGTGCTCGGCGATATCGCCGTGATCACAATGACCAACCCTCCGGTCAACGGTCTCGGTTTCTCGACGCGCATCGGCATCACCGACGGCCTGTCGAAGGCCAATGCCGACGAAGCCGTCAAGGCCATCGTCATCACCGGCGCCGGCAAGGCGTTCTCGGGCGGTGCGGACATCAAGGAATTCGGCACGCCCAAGGCGCTGCAGGAGCCCAACCTGCTGAGCGTGATCCTCGCGCTCGAAGCCTCTTCCAAGCCCATCGTCGCAGCCATCCATACCGTGTGCATGGGCGGCGGCCTCGAATTGGCCCTGGGCTGCCACTACCGCGTGGCCGCCCCCGGTACCAACGTCGCGCTGCCCGAAGTCAAGCTGGGCCTGATCCCCGGCGCGGGCGGCACCCAGCGCCTGCCGCGCGTGATCGGCGTGGAGACTGCACTCAACATGATCGTCAGCGGCGAGCCTGTGAAGAGCGAAGTGCTCGCGAGCCTGCCCGGCCAGAAGCTGTTCGACAAGCTGGCCGCATCTGCCGAATCGGTGCTCGACGAGGCCGTGGCCTTCGCCAAGAGCGTGGCCGGCAAGACGGGCGACGAGCTGCCCCTGGTGCGCAACCTGCCTTGCAAGCACCCGCAGGGCGATGCCTACTTCCAGTTCGCGAAGAACATGGTCGGCGGCATGTCGAAGAACTATCCCGCGCCGCTGCAGTGCGTCGATGCGGTGCAGGCCGCCACCAAGATGAAGTTCGACGCCGGCATGGCCGAAGAACGCCGCATCATCACCTCGCTGATGTTCACGCCCGAATCGCTGGCGCTGCGCCACCTGTTCATGGCAGAACGTGCCGCAAGCAAGATCCCCGACGTGCCGGAAGACACGCCCAAGCGCGAGATCAAGTCGGTCGGCGTGATCGGCGCGGGCACCATGGGCGGCGGCATCTCGATGAACTTCCTGAACGCCGGCATTCCCGTGAAGATCCTCGAGATGAAGCAGGAAGCGCTCGACCGCGGCATCGCCACCATCAAGAAGAACTACGAAGCCCAGGTCAAGAAGGGCAAGCTCAAGCAGGACAAGTACGAGCAGCGCATGGCTCTGCTGAGCACCACGCTGAGCTACGACGACCTGAAGGACGCCGACCTCATCATCGAGGCGGTGTTCGAGGAGATCGGCGTGAAAGAGAAGGTGTTCAAGGAGCTCGATCGCGTCGCCAAGAAGGGCGCGATCCTGGCATCGAACACCTCCACGCTCGACGTCGACAAGATCGCCTCGTTCACCGAGCGTCCGCAGGACGTTGTCGGCATGCACTTCTTCAGCCCCGCCAACGTGATGAAGCTGCTGGAGGTGGTGCGCGGCAAGGCCACCTCGAAGGACGTGCTGGCCACCGTGATGGCCATCGGCAAGAAGATCAAGAAGACGGCCGTGGTCTCCGGCGTGTGCGACGGCTTCATCGGCAACCGCATGATCGAGCAGTACAGCCGCCAGGCCGGCTTCCTGCTGGACGAAGGTGCCACGCCGCAGCAGGTGGACAAGGCCATCGAGAAGTTCGGCTTTGCCATGGGACCGTTCCGCATGGGCGACCTGGCCGGCAACGACATCGGCTGGGCGATCCGCAAGCGCCGCGCCGTGGAGCGCGCCGACATGAAGTACAGCCGCACGGCCGACAAGCTCTGCGAGCTGGGCCGTTTCGGGCAGAAGACCGGGGCAGGGTGGTACGACTACCAGGCCGGCAAGCGCGACGCCATTCCGTCGGAGCTCGTCAACAAGATGATCGAAGACCATCGCAAGGAACTGGGCATCACGCCGCGCAAGATCTCCGACGAGGAGATCGTGCAGCGCCTGGTGTACGCGCTGGTGAACGAAGGCGCGCACATCCTGGAAGACGGCATTGCGTCGAAGTCGGGCGACATCGACATGGTTTACCTCACCGGCTACGGCTTCCCGATCTATCGCGGCGGCCCGATGCACTACGCCTCGCAGGTCGGCCTGTACAACGTGGCCGAGACGATGAAGCGCTTCGCGAAGAACCCGCGCGACGACGCCGAGTTCTGGCAGCCCGCGCCGCTGATCCAGAAGCTGGTGGCAGAAGGCAAGTCCTTCGGCTGAGCCGACTGACAGCGACGAACCTGGACCGGGACCAAGACCGCCAATGTTGAAACGCATCTTCCTCGGGCTGCTGCTGGCGATCGTGCTGCTGGCGGCCGCCGTGGCGGTCAAGACCTGGACCACGCCGTCGCGCCAGCTCGCGGTGGCGCCCGCGCCCAAGCTGGACATCGACCTTCAGGCGGCCGCCAAGCGGCTGTCTACGGCAATCACGTTCCGCACGGTGTCAGGACTGGACGACCCGGCCGCCAACGCGGCCGAGTTCGACAAACTGCACGCCTACCTCGAGCAGCAGTTCCCGAAGGTGCACGCCACCCTGAAGAAGGAAGTGGTGGGCAACAAGGCGCTGCTCTACACCTGGGCCGGCACCGACCCGCAGGCCAAGCCCGTCGCACTGATGGCGCACCAGGACATGGTGCCCATCGCGCCTGGCACCGAGAAGGCCTGGACGGTCGATCCCTTCTCCGGCGAGATCAAGGACGGCTTCATCTGGGGCCGCGGCACGCTCGACAACAAGAGCAACCTGTTCGCGCAGATGGAAGCCATCGAGCTGCTCATCGGCAGCGGCTTCAAGCCGAGGCAGACGGTCTACCTCGTGATGGGCGACGACGAGGAGGTGTCGCCGGCGTCGAGCAGGAGCCCCGCGAGC
>CAJYQC010000594.1 GCA_913776885.1 uncultured Variovorax sp. | reverse complement strand
AACACGCGCACCGTGATGCGGGTGAGCAGCTCGCCGAAGTTGTAGCCGGTGCCGTTCACGTTGGAAGCCAGCGTGATGGCGTTCACCACGTCGTTGCCCGCGGTGCCGCCGGCGCTGCCGGCCGTGTCGCTGCCGTCGGCGAAGCCCGCGGGCTGCGTTTCGGTCAGCACGTAGGTGCCGGGCGTGAGGTTGTTGAAGGCGTAGTTGCCGGTGCTGGCCGCCGTGGTGGTGGTCAGCGACACCGGGTTGCCGAACATGTCGGTGCCGGTGAGCGTGACGGTCACGCCGGCGATGCCGGGGTCGCCTGCGCTGGAGGCGCCGTTGTAGTCGGCGTCCTGGTAGACGCGGCCGGCCAGGCTGGACGCGCGCACCTCGCCGAAGTTGTTGGCGCTGGAGGCGCCGCCTGTGCCGAGCACGATGTTGTCGATGCGGTTGGCGTTGGAGCCGTTCGGGCCGTTGCCGGTGCCCGGCGGCACGGTGCCGGGCGTGCTGCCCGCGCCGCTGACGGTGCCTGCGCGGGTGATGCCCGGCAGGTATCCGGCGGGCTGGTCTTCCACCACGCTGTAGGTGCCTGCGGGCACGATGAAGCTCCAGTTGCCGCCGGCGTCTGTGGTGGTCGTGAGGGCGATGGGGTTGCCCGAGCCGTCGGTGCCGCTCAGGCGCATGGTCACGCCGGCGATGGCGGGCTCGCCGCCGTCGATCAGGCCGTTGCCGTTCAGGTCCTCGTACACCCGGCCCGACAGCGCGCTGTTCTGCACGGTGACGCTGCCGTCGTTGAAGTTGTTGCCGCCGTTCGGGTCGGTGCCGCCGTTGGTGTCGCCCGAGCCGGTGGTGACGATGTGTGCGCGGTTGGTGAGCACGGTGCCGTTGGCCGGCGCCGCGCCGCTGAAGCGCACCGGAATGCGCACGGTGGCCGTGCCGTTGGCCGGCATCGAGGTGATGGCGCAGCTCACGGCATTGCTGCCGGCCGTGCCGGTGCAGGTGGGCGCCGCGGGCGTGAAGCTGCCGCCGGTCACGGTGAACACCGGCGGGCCTGCCAGCACCAGCGATGCGGGCAGGGTGTCGGTGAAGCTGGTGGTCTCGGCGCTGTCGGGGCCGTTGTTGCGCAGCTGCACGAGCCAGTCGAAGGGCACGGCCGAGGAGGCGGTGCTCAGCGGCGTGGCGGTGCCGGCCATGACGGCGGCCTTGGAGACCACCTGCACGTCGGCCTTGAAGCGGAAGGTGGTGTTCTCGGCCACCGTGTTGTTGCCCTGGACGGTGTCGAAGGCGTTGCGCGCGGCGTCGAAGAAATCGACCTTGGCGTTGTTCTGGAAGGTGCCGCGCGAGACGCCGCGCAGCACCACGCGGAACTGCAGCGAGTTGAGTTCACCGGTGGCGGTGTCGCCCGTGCCGCCCAGCGTGGGAATGGTGAACACGATCTGGCCGCCGGCAGAGCCGATGGCCGCGCCGCTGGCCAGCGCGAAGGTCGTGCCCGACGGAGCGTTGGCCGGGAGGCTCACCGACACCAGCGTGGGCGGTGCCTCACCGCCCGGGCCGGGCAGCGGCAGCGTGTCGACCAGGCGCACGTCCTCGGCCGTCGATGCGCTGTTGTTCGACACCGTGATGGTGTAGCCCACGTCGTCGCCCACGTTCACCGGGTCGACGTCGTCGCGCTTGGTGACGACCAGGTCGTACACCGGCGCGGTGATCGTTGCCGGCGTGGCAGCGTCGTTGTTCGCGGTGGTGATCTCGGGGGTCGTCGTGGAGACGTGGACGTTGTTGGTCACCGTCGAGCCGTTGAGCGCGTACAGCGGCCGCACCTTCACGGAGACGGTCTGCTGCACGTTGCGGTCGAGCGAGGTCCAGGCGCACTCGAGCTGGTTGTTGGTGGTGCCGGTGCCCGTGGGCTGGGTGGTGTTCGGCGTCGTGCTGCAGCTGCCGCCGCCCGACGCGGTGGCCGAGATGAACATCAGGTTGGCCGGCAGCGTGTCGACCACGTGCACGTCGTAGGCGCGGCTGAGGCTGCCCTGGGCGAGGCTCTGGTTGCGTGCGGTGAGCGTGTAGGTCAGCAGCTGGCCCACGGGCACGGAGGACGGGCTGGCCGACTTGGTGACCACCACGTCGGCGCGCGCGAGCAGGTAGGCGCTGGTGCTGCCGTTGTTGTTGGCCAGGTCGGGGTCGGCCGGCGTGGTCGCCAGTGCATTGGCGGTGTTGTTGACCTGGAAGCCGTGGTCGCTGGCCGAAGCGCCATCGCCGTAGTGCCGGGTGACGACCTGGATGACCGGACACAGCGGCAGGGCGCTGGCGGGGTCGGTGCTCGCGCGGCAGACCGGCAGGGTCGACAGCGTGCAGCTCGACAGCGACGCCTGGCCGAAGCCGTTGCCGTTGGCCGGCAGCGCGCAGGTGCCCGCGAAGGTGCCCCCGTTGGGCGTTTGCGTCACGGTGCCTGCGCCGATGACCTGCGCGAAGTTGTCGGTGACGACCACGTTCTGCGCCTCGGAGGGGCCGGCGTTGACCACCTCGATCTGCCAGGTGACGTTCTGGCCCACCACCTGGCGGTTGCCGGCGCTGTCGCCGATGCCCACCACGCGCTTGAGCACCTTCACGTCGGCCGCGGTGGCGCCGTCGTTCGCGCCGGTGCCCAGGCTCACGCAGTCGTTGCCGGTGTTGGCGTCGGGGTCGGCGCCGAGCGTGGGCGCGCCCGCGGGCAGCGCCACGTTCACGCACATGCTGTTGACGATCTGCCCGCCCGCCGGCAGCGACGGGATGGTGGCGTTCACGATGATGTAGCCGCCGTTGCGCGCGCTGTTGCCGTTGGACGTGTCCACGCCGATGTCGGCCGAGAGCGTGCGCGTGCAGGTCACGGTGGCGGGGCCGGGCACCGGCGTGGCGGGCGTCGGCGTTACCGTGGCGCCGCCCTTGGTGACCGTGCAGGTGTAGCCGTCGCGCTGGGTGACGCTGTTGATCTGCACGCCGGCCGGCAGGTCGTCCACCAGCTGGATGGTGCTGCCCGCGAGCAGGCGGGTGCTGCCGAGGTTGGTGCTGCCGACCTGGTAGTCGAAGGCCTGGCCCAGCGGCACGTTGTTCTGCGGCCAGCTGCGGCGCTTGTCGGCGCGGAAGTCGGCCGCCGAGACCGCCACGTCGGCCGGCGTGCTGCCGGTGGCCGAGTTGGAGATGGGGCCGGTCGCGCTCACGGTGGCTTCGTTGACGATGCCCGTGCCGGCCGTCATGGCGATGACCGGGATCACGATGTCGCCGAGCGGCACGCTCGCGCCGTTGTTGCCGCCGATGTTGCTGCGCGTGCAGCTGACCGTCTGGCCACTGACGGAGCAGGTCCAGCCGGAGGACTGCGCGGGCAGCGGCTGGATCGCGAAGTTGGCGGGGATGGTGTCGCTCAGCGTCACGCCGGTGGGCGGGCTGCCGCTGAAGCTGGGGCTCAGCCTGAAGTTGAAGTGCTGGCCCACCAGCAGCTGGCCGCCGTTGTGGCTCTTGGCCAGGGCGAGCACGTAGCCGGCGGTCACGGTGGTGTTGGCAGTGACGGTGTTGTTGGTGGAAACGCCGTCGCCCACCGAGCCCGCCGCGGTCACGGCCGGCTGGTGGGTGACGGTGGAGCCTGCGCCCGCAGTCACCACGGCGTTGATGCTGTAGGTGCGCGTGTTGTTGCCGGCGGTGGCCGGGGTGGCGGGCACGTTGCAGCGCAGCTCGTTGCTGGTGATCGAGCATCCCGCGGGGAGGCTGCCGGTCACCACCGACAGCCCCGTCGGGATCGGGTAGCTCAGCGTGGTGCCCGTGCTGGTGTCGGGGCCGTTGTTGGTGACCGTGAAGACGATCGGCACCGTCGAGCCGCTCGGCGCGTTGACCGGTGCGTTGATGGCCACCGCCATGTCGGCGCCCTGGTTCACCGTGATGGCCTTCGTCTCGCTCGAGCCGCCGCCGCTGGGGGTGGCGGTCACGCTCAGCGTGCCCTGCAGTACCGTGCGCAGCAGTACCTGGAAGTCGCGCAGCTGGTTCGCGGCCAGCGTGATGCCCGAGCAGGTCAGCGTGCCCGGGCCGGCCGCGCCCTCGGCGACGGTCGAGGAGCAGCTGCCCACCGGCAACGGGCCGGTGCCCATGTAGATCGAGTTGGCGGGGATGGTGTAGGTGAACGATGCCCCGGGCGCGCCGATCGGCAGGCTGTCGCTCTCGGCGATGGTGACGGTGCTCGTCACCGTGCCGCCTGCGGGAAGGATGTCCGGCGAATGCACCAGGCTCGACACCTGCGGCACGGCATGCGCGGCCGTGGCGAAGAGCAGCCCGGCCAGCGATGCGGCCAGGGGCGCCGCGAATGGCGAGACGATGCCTCGCATGCAGCGGCGCCACAGGCCGGGCCGCGAGCGCGCGGCAGTGGAAGACGCGTCGCGGCGCGCCGGCGCGTGCGACAGATTCGATGGGGTCCTGAACATCCCGTCCCTCGTGATGGCTCTGGTGGCCGGGCACCGTTTCTGTTGTGGCGCCATGACGGCGGCAGGTGCTCCGGAAAGGGCGGGATTCTTCGGCGGCACCCCCGAGGCCACCTTTGCGATTCAGGACGAAAGTTTTGCCACTAATGACATTTGTTTACTAATGCAACATAATGTGAACTGAATGTGAACTAATTCACGCTACTTTTGGCGGGCGTACTCCTACGCTCGATGTCTATGTCCTACTGGTCGACCACGCCGCCACGCCGCGCGCACATCCTCGTCATCGACGACAACATCGAAGAGCTGCAGCTGCTTCTGGGGGTGCTGCGCGAGGCCGGACACCGCATCAGCCTGGCGTTCGACGCGCTGGAGGGCTATCGCAGGGCGACCGCGCTGCTGCCCGACCTGGTGCTGCTCGACGTGCACATGGGCGCCACCGACGGCTTCGCCACCTGCCGGCTGCTGAAGGCCGACCGGACGACCGCCCGCATCCCGGTGATCTTCGTGACCTCGTCGGGCTCCGTGGAGGAGCGCCTGACCGGGCTTCGCGAAGGCGCGGTCGACTACATCCTCAAGCCCTTCGAGCCGGCCGAGGTGCTGGCGCGCGTGGAGGTGCACCTCGCGCTCGCGAGCTGCCGCGACCATGCGCAGGCCTGCATCGACGAGGCCGATAACGCGCTGGAGCAGGCGCGAGGGGGGCCTTCCTCCGATCACGCCGACCGCGTGCTCGCCCAGGCCGTGGAGCGGATGGTGCGCGCCGATCTCGCGAACGTGCCGGCACTGCCCGTGCTGGCCGCCAGCGTGGGCACGCACGAGAAGCGCCTGTCGCGCGTGTTCAAGGAGCAGACCGGCCGCACCGTGTTCGAGTTCGCGCGCGAGGCCCGGCTCGCGGAGGCGCAGCGGCTGCTCGCGGGCTCGGCGCTCAGCGTCGAGGAAGTGGCGCTGGCCGTGGGCTTCTCCGGCGCGGCCAATTTCTCGACCGCGTTCCGCGAGCGCTATGGCAACACGCCCACGGCGTTCCGCCAGGCGCGCATCGTGCCCGTCGCGCCTCCGTCGGTGCCTTCGGCCTGACGCGGCAGCGCGAAGGCGGTGACCACCTCGGGCCCTCGCGGCATTCGCTGCGCACGCGCGCTCGCGCTGTGCACCGCGCTGTGCGCCGTGCTGTGGCTGATGGCGATTCCCGCGGCATGGGCGGACGTGCTGCGCATCGACGACGAGACCCGCTGGCCGGTCGCGCTCGACACGCGCGCCGAGCTCTTCGAGGACCCCGGCGCGCAGCTCACGCTCGACGAGGTCGACGCGATGCCGGAAGCCTCGGACGGATCGCCCCATGGCTTCCAGCCGGGCAGCGCCGCGCGCATGCGCCCGGGCTTCTCGAAGTCCGCGTTCTGGCTGCGGCTGACCGTGGTGAACGCCGGCGCCTCGATCCAGCCGCTGCGCCTCGTGCTCGATGCCACCTGGCTGCAGCACGTCGATTTCCACGCGCGCCGCGAACTCGCAGGCTGGGCCAGCTGGACGCACGAGCAGGCGGGCGTGTCCGTGCGCTCCAGCACGGCCCGCGACCTTGACCGCGTGCCCACGCTCGATCTCGACCTGCGCCCCGGCGAGCAGGCGCGCGTGCTGGTGCGCGTGCGCACCGACAGCAGCGTGAAGCTCGTGCCCAGGCTGTACTCGGCGGACGCCTGGCGCATGTCGGAGAGCAGCCATGCGCTGCTCGACGGCCTGCTCATCGGCGGGCTGATGGTGCTGTCGGTCTATTCGCTGTCGCTTTGGGCCATCTCGCGCAATCTCGCGATGGCGCTGCAGAGCCTGGGCTTCGCGCTGGTGGCGCTCTACGAGAGCACCTACCGCGGCCACGCGCGGCTGGCGCTGTGGCCCGACAGCATCGAGTGGAGCTATCGCGCGGCCGGCGTCACCGCGGGCTGCTGCGTGCTGTCGCTGATGTGCTACCTGTACACCGTTTCGCGCCGCGGGCCGGTGCGCGTACCCGGGCTGCCGTGGCTCCTGGGGCTCGCGGCGGCGCAATGCGTGGTGGTGCTGGGCACGCTTGTGGGGCCCTACGCGCCGTTCGCGACGGCGAGCATGGTCAGCGGTCCGCTGGTGGTGCTCTCGCTTTCCGTCAGCGCCTTCCTCTACATGCGCCGCGCGGGGCCGGGCGGGCGGCTGGCCTTTCCGGTGATGATCATCGTCACCGTCGGCATGTGCCTGCGGGTGGCGGAACTGGTGGCGCCGACGCACATGATCCGCGGCTTCGACGCCTATGCGCTGGGTTTTCCGGGCATGCTGATCGGGCTCGTGGCGTTGGCGGGGTGGGCGCACCACCTGTCGCGGCAGCAGCACTGCGCGCAGCGCGCGCTGGCGCTGTGGCAGGCGCAGGAACAGCAGCGCCTGCGCGAGGAAGTGGAGCGCAAGACGCGCGCCCTCAATGCCGCACTGGAGCAGGCCGAACTGCAGGCGCGCGAGCAGACGCAGCTGCTGGCCTACATCAGCCACGACCTGCGCGCACCGCTGTCGACCATCATCGGCAACGTGCGGCGGCTCGGCGAGGAGGGCACGTCGCCGCCCGAGCGGCTGCAGGCCATCGAGCGCAGCGCGGCCTACCAGCTCGCGCTGATCGACGACCTGCTCGACTACGCCAGGAGCGAGCTGCTGCCTTTTTCGTTCGACTCCAGGCCGGTGCACCTGCGTGCGTTGATCGACGACATCGCGCAGTACGCAGACACCCTCGCGCAGCGCCAGCGAAACCGCTTCGACCTCGACGTGTCGGGTGCGCTGCCCACCGCCGTGTACCTCGACAGCAAGCGCTTCCAGCAGCTGCTGCTGAACCTGCTGTCGAACGCCGCCAAGTTCACCCGCGACGGCAGGATCGGCCTGCGCGTGCAGGCGCGGGCGCGCGAGGACTCATGGCGCCTCGAGTTCGACGTGTGGGACAGCGGCGTGGGCATCGAGAAGGAAGAGCAGGCGCGCATCATGCGAGCCCTCGAGCAGGACGCGCCCAGCGCCAACGGCCACGGCCTTGGCCTGGCCATCGCGCGGCGCATCGTGCAGCACATGGGCGGCAGGCTGCAGCTCGAAAGCCGCCGCAACTTGGGCACGCGCGTGCGCTTCTCGGTCGTGGTGAAGGAGGCGCCGAAGGAGCTGGTACCCGCCGTGGCGACGCCGCTGCCGCACCCGGCGCAGCCGCCCATGCCGCAGACGCCACGCAAGACCCCTGGCGGCCTGCCGGTGCAGGTCATCGCGCCGCTGCCCGCGGCGGTGCGCGACGAGCTCGAAGCCCTCGCGCGCGACGGCCGCTGGAGCGACCTGCACGAATGGGCCGACAGGCTCGCCAGCGACAGGCGCCACGCCGCGCTGGTGGAGGCGGTGCGGGATGCGCTGGACCAGCTCGACTTCGAGCACATCCGGCTGCTGGCGCGCGCCACGCCCGTTGCGGCCTCGGCCGCATGAGGCGTTCATTGGCCTGAGTCGTTGATGCCGATTCGGCCTTCGAGCCGGTGGTCGATGGCTGATAACTTCCTGTGGTTCGCTACGATCGTCGCGCCGCTACTGCTCGCGGGGACGCCTCTCGCGCCTCGCCTTTGCCAGGCTCGAGATGGCAGGGATGATCTGTCCTGGCAACATGCACCGCAGCAGCGTCTTCAACGCGAGCGACGGTCACCCTTTCCTGTCATGTGCTCAGCCAACTGGGCAGGTGACCAGCCCGAATGGAAGACTACTGCCAACTGGTGTCCATTGACACTGACCCAGTGCGCCGGAGACTTCTGGCCCCGCCGTTCCAGCTGAGTGACTAGGGCTGCCTTCCAATGAACGAATGACTCGAGGAGGGTGTAACGCATGGTGGCCCAACTCTGCGTTGAAGTCGGCCTTCTGTATGTCGGACAGCATCCGGTCAAGCACTCGTCGGCACAGTTACTTGACAAACTCCTGCATCGACCACCCTGCGCGCGCGCCAGCTGCTGGCGCTCGCCTGCGGTTCTCTGTGCGAGCACGATCTGCCGCGCGTGAGAGCTGATGCCGAGAACTTCGTGCTGCCGGCCGCAGCGGTGATTCCGGCCTGCAGCTTCTTCAAGCCCAGGCGTCGAAGACCGTGCCGCCTGTGCCATCAGCACTTTCGCCATCCCCGATGCGAAGTCAATGCGTCCGTCATGCGCTGCCGCTCGAGTCCGGCCACGGTGCGCCGCAATTCGAGTTGTGCCACGACCTGGCGCGCCAGCGACTGCAGCGCCTTGCGCTCGACGTCCATCAGCTTGCGCGGCTCGCGGTCGATCACGCAGATGGTTCCCAGCGGCATGCCTTCGAGCGAGACCAGGGGCGCTCCCGCGTAGAAGCGGATGTGAGGGTCGCCGGTGACGAGCGCGTTCTCCGAGAAGCGGGTGTCCAGAAAAGTGTCGGGTACTTCCAGCACGTGATCCGGCTGCAGGATGGCGTGCGAACAGAATGCGAGTTCGCGCGGCGTCTGCGCGACGGAGCAGGCCCACGCGCGACTTGAACCATTGGCGGCCGCTGTCGACCAGGGAGATCAGCGCGATCGGTGTCCGGCATACCGCGGCCGCGAGCGAGGTGAGGTCGTCATAGGCCTGCTCTACGGCCGTGTCCAGCACCTGGTCGCTCTCCAGCACCTCGAGGCGGCGGGCTTCGTTGAATGTTGCAGGAGCGGCGCGGTCCCTGGTCCCTGCCGCGGGAGAAGAAGAAACAGACATGTTCATGGCGAATCGCGCGGCTGTGAACAAAGGCCGGGGCCGGCGGCGCGCAAGGCGGGCACGGAAGCGCAATCGCAATGGCGGAACCCGGGGCGAGGCGAGCAGTGCGCAACGGTCGTGTCGACCGTGTAGTGCTTTCGGCTCAGGTCGCCGGCATGCCTTCGAGAGACGCGACCGCGGCCTGCAGGCCGTTCAGGATCCGGTCTGCCACCCATGGCGAGAAATCTTCAGGCAGCTGTTCACGGACTTGTGCGATGGCGGCCGGCGTCCTTGCGATCAACGCCTGGATGACGTCTTCTGCATCGTGGCCGTATCCGATCTTCTGCGCGGTGCTGTTGAAGTGCCGGCGCCGGATCGTCGACATCGCGTAGTGCCTGTTCTTCGAAAGCAGTGCCATGGCCATCTTCACCTCGTAGGGCGACCACTGGTTCGGCCCGTTGCCCAGGATCGGGTACGCCGACATCACGTCGTACATCCTCGTGAGCCGGAACGCGCCGCCGGCCAGCAGCTGGATGCTGAAGTTCTTCGCGTGGCCGTCCGGCGCTCGCAGCAGCCAGAACAGCACCTGCGAGGCCATCAAGTTGCGCAGGTCCTCGGCTGCGTTGGCGGACTGCTGCAGCAGCGAAAACAGCTTCATGAGGCCCGGGCCGCCTTCGTTCTCGTACTTCGCCAAGGGCGACGTTCCGGTGGCCTGGCAGAAATCTTCCTGCGGCAGGCGCAGCAGCCGCCCGTCCGGCGTCATGCGCCGGTCGAAGCGCTCGACCACGAGGACGCGCTGGCTTCCGAACCTGGCGATGGTGGCATCGGCCGTGGGCAAGCCGTAGGCCTTGAGCAGCTTCAGGCACAGCCACTCGTTGTCGACGGAGGTCGTGAAGTCCGCCTGGCGGCCGCCGATCAGGCCCAGCGGAAGCTTGAAGATGTGCGTGGTCGCGGTGGTGCCGCGAGGCTTGTGCCAGGCGCCTTTCCACCAGAGGTAGGCGTCCTTCTCCTGTGCGCCGGCGAGCGAGATGCGGAAATCGTCGTTCGGGTCGACCGCGGCGTCGAACCGGTCCGGATACACGACGCCCAGCAGATGGCGCTCGATGGACTCTTCGTCCAGCGGGACCGCTTCGATCTGGTCGACTGCAGTCGGTGTTTCGTCGTCGGTGAGCAACTGGATGGCGCCCACGCAATCCCGCCCGATGGCGCGCAGCAGGTCGAACGAGTCGACCGACCCCGTCTTGAATCGCGCCGCGATGCGCCTGCGGATGGACTCGCTGTCCGGCAGGAGGTTGTCGAAGTAATGCGCGACATGCGAGCCCTTGAGCGCGTCGTTGTGCGGAGTGAAAGGCAAGGACAGTGAAAGCGGACGCCCCACCTCCGAGCGCACCCAGGCCTCGTCGTAGCGCAGTTCCATGTCGCCGCGCGCCGGGATCGTCCATCGGCCCACGCGCTCGCCGTTGGACCACAGGCCCAGGGATTGGCTGTGCGAGGGGCGCCCCATGTCACCACTCCGTGTTCGAAGATGTGGAGGGGCCGGCTCCCCGCGCGCCCAGCTTCAGCTCGAGGCCGAGGGCCGAGCACCAGGTCAGCAACTGCTTGAAGCTGAGTTCCTCGGGGTGCAGCTCGAGGTAGGAAACCCTGTTCTGGCTCAGGTTCAACCTGGCGCCGATGGCTGCCTGATTCATCTTGAGCCGCTTGCGCGTGCTGCGCAGCGCCTGGCCGAGTTGATCGCCGGTGAGGAGCGGTTGGGCGGGGAGGGCGTCCATGAGATAGCTGTATTTAGGCTATTTGTATTTTAGCTCTTATCCAGATATTCATCAAATAGCTTGATTTCAGCTAAAAAGTAGAGTTGCTGCCTTCTGCCTTTGCTTCATGCAAGGCTCTGGGCTGGTCTCGGAGCTGCCTGCAAACGCTGCAGCGGTTCAGGAGATCATCACTACGTCGTCGGTAACTGAATCCAGTTCGAAGATGCGACCGTATGCAAAGGGCCCACGCGCGCCACGCGCCAACATTCCAACACCGGGAGACTCTCGACATGAAGACTGCCTGCAAACAAGTTGCACGGGCTGCAGAGACCACTCCAGTGGCGGCAAGGTGATCGCCACCGATGAAGACTCGAAGCCTGGCGACTGTCTCCCGTTCGGTGTGGATCGGCATGCTGGCCGGCAGCGCCGTTGCCCATGCACAAGAAAACCATCTCCCCGAGATCCAGGTGGCAGGACCGCGCGATGCCGTCATCGGCGTGGCCGACAGTGCGACCGAAGGCGCGGTGGAGCGCGAGTCCTATCAGTCGCGGCCCAAGCTGCGGCCCGGTGACATCGTCGAGGCGGTTCCCGGCGTGGTGGCCACGCAGCATTCAGGCGACGGCAAGGCCAATCAGTATTTCCTGCGCGGCTTCAACCTCGACCACGGTACCGACTTTGCAGTCACCGTCGACGGCATGCCCGTCAACATGCCCACGCACGGCCATGGCCAGGGCTATGCGGACCTGAATTTCCTGATTCCCGAACTGGTGTCGGGCGTGCGCTACCGCAAGGGCCCTTACTTCGCTCAAAGCGGTGATTTCTCGCTCGCCGGAAGCGCGTCGCTCGACTACTTCAGCGTGCTCGAGGCGCCTTTTGCCGAGGTCACCGTGGGCTCGCACGATTTCCGCCGCCTGCTGGCCGCAGGCTCGCGCACCGTGCAGGACCAGACGTGGCTCGGCGCCATCGAGCTCGAAGGCAACAACGGCCCTTGGAACGTGCCGGAGAACCTGAAGAAGGCCAACGCCGTGCTGCGCTATTCGCAGGGATCGCAGGCGCGCGGCTTCAGCATCACCGCCATGGCCTACCAGAGCCGCTGGACCTCGACCGACCAGGTGCCCGAGCGGCTGATCGACAGTGGAGGACTGCAGCGCTTCGGCAGCCTGAACCCGACCGACGGCGGCAACACCCGGCGCGTCAGCCTCTCGGGCAAGTGGTTCGACAAGGGCCCGAACGGCGACACCGAGTTCAGCGCCTACGCCATCGACTACCGCTTCGATCTGTTCTCCGACTTCACCTACTTCCTGAACAACCCGGTCAATGGCGACCAGTTCGAGCAGACCGACCGCCGCCGCGTCTTCGGCGCGCAGGGCTCGCACACGATGTCCAACAAGATCGCCGGGCTCGACGGCGTGCTGAGCTTCGGCGCGCAATGGCGCGGCGACCGCATCGGCGAGGTCGGCCTCTACGACACGCAGGCGCGCCAGCGCCTGGGCACGGTACGCAACGACAAGGTCTCGCAGGATTCGTTCGCCGTGTACGGGCAGCAACTGGTCAATTTCAGCGACCGCTGGCGCGGCTACGTGGGTTTGCGCGGCGACGCTCTGCGCTACAACGTACAGGGCCGTGAGCCCATCTTCGGCCCGCTCAACAGCGGCAGGGGACACGACTCCCAGCTGAGCCCCAAGTTCGGCCTGGCTTTCGCGCCGGTGCCGACTCACGAGTTCTACTTCAACGCGGGCGTGGGCTTCCACAGCAACGACGTGCGTGGCGCCTCCATCACCGCCGACCCGAAGACCGGCGATGCGGCCGACCGCGTGCCCGCGCTCGTGAAAGGCCGCGGCGCGGAAGTCGGCTGGCGCTTCCAGCCCAATGAAGATCTCACCGCCACCGTGGCGCTCTGGAAGCTCGACCTGGCCTCCGAGCTGGTCTACGTCGGCGACGCGGGCACGACCGAGCCGGGCCGCGCAAGCACGCGGCGCGGCCTGGAGGCCACGCTGCGCTGGAAGTTCGACCGGGCATGGCGCCTGGAGGTGGACGCCGCCATGTCGCGCGCCCGCTTCAAGGGCGCGGCGCCGGAAGGGGAGGGCAACCATGTGGACAACGCCATCGAGCGCGTGCTGGCCGCCGGCATCACCTACGTCGAGGGGCCGCTGACCGCCTCATTGCGGCTGCGCTACATGGGGCCGCGCGCCCTCGATACGCTGAACGCCGTGCGCTCGCGCGCCACCACGCTGCTGAATTTCGGCGCGCGCTATGCGGTCAATCGGCAGCTCACCTTGGGGCTGGACGTGTTCAACCTGACCGGCCGCAAGGGCAACGACATCGAGTACTACTACGCTTCATGCACGGCGGGCGAGGTGGCCAGCGGCAGCTGCAACGGCGGAGTGAACGACCGCCACGTGCACCCGATGGAGCCGCGCACCGTGCGCGTGAGCGCGCGGTACACGTTCTGAGCCTCGCGTTCAGGCGAACGGCAGCACCTTCACGTCGAGCACGCGCTCGCCGAGCCAGATGGCCGCCACCAGCACGGCCAGCGCCGAGCCGCCGCGCAGCACCAGTGCCGGATAGCGCTGCCAGTTGCGCAGCGCCAGCAAGACGACGAGCACCACCGCCACCACCATGAGCTGTCCGGCCTCCACGCCCAGGTTGAACTGCAGCAGCGCGATCACGAAATCGCGCAGCGGCAGGTCGAGCTCGGCCAGCGCGCCCGCGAAGCCGAAGCCGTGAATCAGGCCGAACAGGAAGCTGAAGAGCTTGCGGCGCCCGCGCAGCACCGGATGGATGTTGTCGATGGCGGCAAGCATGATCGTGATCGCGATGCCGGGCTCGATGATGCGCGGCGAGACGGTCACGATCTTCAGCGCTGCCAGAGCCAGCGTGATCGAATGCGCGATGGTGAACATCGTGACGATGCCCAGCATCGGCCACACCGCTTCGCGCCAGGCGAGCACCGGCTCCCAGCCGCCGCCGCTGCGCCGGCGCAGCACGGCGGGCAGCAGCAGGCAGACCAGGAACAGGATGTGGTCGTAGCCGATGAGGATGTGATGGATGCCGTCGCGGAAGAAGCTGCCGCCGTGAGGCGTGGCCGTGTCCACGGCACCGGACGAGCCCGGCCAGGCCACTGACACCGCCCCCGCAGACGGATCGAGCGACAGCACCGTGGGCTGTGCTCCGCTCGCCGCTTCCACGCGCAGCAGGCCGCGATGCGTGGGATCGACTTCGCGGAACAGGCGATAGTCGATGTCGAGCGCGGTGCCGGCGTCGCAACGCGCCTGCAGCCGCATCACCAGGTAGGCGCCGTCGATGCGGTCGTCGACCGCGGGCGCCTGCGCTTCCGCCAGCGCGCACCGGCCCTGCTGCAGGCGAAGGCGCGGCAGCGCATAGGCGCGGATGTCCGCCAGCCGCGTTCGCACCTCGCCCCAGCTGAGCTTGCGGTCGCCGTTCGTGTCGAGGTCAAGCACCGCATCGAGGTCGCGCAGTGCGATGTCCCAACGCAGGTCGATCGTGTCGCCGGTGCGCTGCAGCTGCAGGTAGGCATCGCTCGCCTTGTGGGCGTGGGCCGGCGCCGGTCCGAAGAGCAGCGCGATCACCAGCAGCGCGAAAAGCGCGATGCGCTCACGGTGTTGCATCGACACGCGCATCCTTCAGTCCGATCTGCTGCATCAGGGCCTTCACTTCCCCGCGCGCGGTGTTGTCGTTGGCAGCCGATGCGGCTCGCGCGAACACCAGCAGGTCGATGGGCTCGCGCTGCAGCCTGACGTTCAGCCGCGCGAGTTCAAGCGCGCGCTTCGGGTCGTTCTGCACGTCGAGCGCGAACATGGCTTCTTCGCGCGCATGCAGCGCGGTGGTGCCGGGGCGAAGCGCTGCGGCTTCGAAGCGCAGGCGCAGTTCGTCGGCCTCGCTGCCCGCATTCGGTGCGCCTTGCGTGCGCGTACCGCGCGCGGCGGCGGCAATCGCCAGCCGCAGCAGCACCGCGTCGCTGCGCGCTTCGTCGGCCAGCAGTTTCGGGATCTCGGCGTGGCGGCCGACGCGCTGCAGATAGTCGCTGTAGGCCAGCAGCAGGTAGCCGGAGCGTTGCGCCGCCACGGCCTTGCGGTAGGCCGCGTCGGCTTGCTCGCGGCGGCCCGCCAACTCCTCGACTTCGGCGAGGCTGGTCAGCAGCCATTGGCGGGTGCCGGCCTTGTCGGGGCCGCGCAGCGCCGGGTCTGCCAGCAGGGACTGCAGCGCCTCCCGGGCGTCGGCGTGGTTGCCGCGCAGTCCGGCGTTCTCGGCGAGGCAGGCGATGCCGTACAAGGCGGGGCCCACCCGCCCGAGCGAGCGGCAGGCGGCATCGGATTCGTTGTAGCGCCCGCGCACGCGAAGAATGGTGGCGAGCGTGATCCAGGCCTGCGCATCGTTGGGGCGCCTTGCGAGCGCGGCCTTGAGCGTGGCCTCTGCACCATCGAAGTCGTGAAGGAACTGCGCGACGGTGGCGCGCATGACCAGTACGGCCGGCGGTGTCTGCGCCAAAGGCGTGGCCTCCCAGGCCTGCAGCGCGCCCATGGCGTAGCCGGCATAGCGCGCATCCCCTTGTTCACGCGCAAGTTCGAGGTAGGCGGATGCTGCAGCGATGGCCGTGGCCTCGTCCTTCGGCCGCTGCGCCAGATCGCGGCGCAACCGCTGCTGCTCGCTCGACCAGCCGGCGACGACGGGCAGCGTTTCCACCACCTCGTCGTCGCTCGCGGGCACGCGCGGCGCCGCATGCGCCGCATGCGCCGCGAATGCGGCCATGGCGAGCGCGGCGATCGCCGCCCACGCTGTCGCGGACGCGGGACGGCGCATGGCGGCTATTGCGTGGCGACCGGGTCTTTGGTCTCCGACGTCGGAGGCGGGTCGTAGGCCGCCACGTCGGCAGGCTCGCTCGTGTCGAGCATGGTCGCGACCATGGCCTGCACATAGGCGACGAACAGGTCATAGGCGTCGGCCTGCACGGGAGGCGAGTTCGGCGGCGGGTTCTGCGGCGGCGTGTTGCCGCCGACCGGCAGCGGGAAGGGATAGAACCCGCCCCCGCCGCCACCTCCGCCGCCGCAGCCCGCAAGGGCCGCGGCCAGCAGCAGGGCGCCGCCGATGCGATGGATGTTCCGGTTCATGCCGTGCTCCCTTTTCACGGTGCCGCGGCGGCGTTGACGGCGCCGGGCAGCGGGGTGTTGAGGTACGGGAAAGCGGCGGGAAACTGCGACGGACTCTGCAGCGCGCCGTCGGTGATGGGCGCGCCGCCGGCTGGCGCATCGCTCGGCTTGCAGCCGACCTTGAGTGCGTCGTTGGCGCCCGTCAGCACGCACAGCGCGCCCATGGCCACGCGCAGCTCGATGTCCACCACGTCGTCGCCTGGGCGGCGTCCGTTCGGGAAGCCCGCGTTGTCGCCGCCTGCCACGCCAAGATTGCTCTGGTTGGCCATCGCGGTGGGAGCGATGCTGGTGTTCAGGCGCAGCATTTCCGATGCCTTGACGTTGGCGGGCTTGTTCAGCCCGTCGATGCCGGTCAGGAACGCGGCGACCAGGTCGGTGCGTGGGAAGTTGGTCGGCGCGGGTGCGCTGGGGTAGAGGGTCTGGATCAACGCCGGCAGCGTCGGATTGGTCACGTAGGTCGCGAACTGCCCGTCGTCCATCGGCTTGGAGCTGTTGAACCTGTCCTTGTCCTTCAGGCCGATGACGACCTCGTTGACCAGCGGCATGCCCAGGCGCGAGACCTGCGCCCAGGCGCCGCCGTTGAGCGTCGTGGTGCCGTGGCCGCTCTTGGGCGGGCTGGCGATCAGTCGGCCCTGGCGCGCGCTGGCCGTGGTCCAGCCGCCGATGATCGGGCCGGTGCCGCCCGCGGTGAGGCAGGAGATCGGCACCTCGAGCGCGAGCGTGCTCACGTTGCGCGTGGCCAGCGTGCCCGCGCCGTAGGCGCTGGTCGAGCCCAGCGGGTTGAGGTTGATCAGGTCGAAGACCTGGCCCAGCGCAACCGCGAACGGGTCCTGCCGCTGGCCAGCGAATACGCGGCCACCCGCTGCGCAGCCCGGGATGTTGATGCTGTAGATCTGCTGGGCCGCATAGGCGGCATAGCCGTTCGGGCCGCCGAAGGTCTTCTCGCCGATGTAGTCGGTCGGCCGATCGAAGACCGCGCTGCCATTGGCCGCGTTGGTGACGGCGGCGGCCTGGCCCTTGCGGCGGTCGCCACGCACGACGGTCAGCGTGAACGTCTCGCGCAGATTGCTCGTGGCCTGGTTGGGCGCCGAGATCTGGCCGGCCTGCACCAGCGGAATCGAAACCTGCTTGCCCGAGATCGGCAGCTGGATGTCGCGCAGCGTGTTGGTGAAGCGGAACTGGAAGGTCAGGGCTTCCGTTGCGCTGCCGGTGTTGTCGATGTGGATCTCGTAGAGCCCGTTCGGGTCCATCGTGAAGTAGTTGGGACCGCCGTACGGGCCCTGGTCGGGCTGGTAGTTGGCGATCAGCGTCACGAAGTCCTGGCGGTTGGGCTCGTAGCTGCGGAACATGTAGAAGTCGGTGCCATCGAGCTTGGGCATGCCCGCGATCGAGGGCGCCTCGCGGTGGCTGGAGGCGAATGCGCCGACGGCAGTGGCCGCGCCGAGCGCAAGAACAATGGCATTGGCAGGCTTTGGAAGCAATCTCATCGACGTCACCTCGATAGTCAAATGTTGGAATGAGCGGCAGCGACTTGCGCAAGGCGGGGCCGTGCGCACAACCCATACGGCGGGAAGCTTCGGCCGGATTCAGCGGCGATGGGGCGGGTAATCCCTGATGGGGCGCGCTGGCTGGAGCGAGGGAGCTGGCGATGCTCGACCCATCCGGTGAAGGCATCCGCCAGAAGCAGCCGGGCGCATGCGCACGCGCCATCAGGCCGGCTGTGGAAGAAATCTGCGGCAGATTAGACTGCGCGGATGCAAGACATCATTGCCGGTTTTCTCCGCTTCCAGGCGGAAGTCTTTCCCAGCCGCAAGCAGCTCTTCAAGGAGCTGGCAAAGAGCCAGACGCCGAAGGCGCTGTTCATCTCGTGCTCGGACAGCAGGATGGTTCCCGAGCTCGTCACGCAGCGAGAGCCGGGAGATCTCTTCGTCATCCGCAATGCAGGCAACATCGTTCCTTCCTTCGGTCCGGAACCCGGCGGGGTCTCGGCAACCGTCGAGTTCGCGGTGTCGGCCTTGAAGGTCAGCGACATCGTGATCTGCGGCCACTCCGATTGCGGTGCCATGAAAGCGATCGCCACCTGTGCCTGCCTGGACACGATGCCTGCCGTGAAGACGTGGCTGCGTTACGCCGACGCCGCGCGAATGATCAATGAAGCAAAGCCGCATGCCGACGAACGCTCACGCGTCGACGGCATGGTCCGGGAAAACGTCGTCGCGCAACTGAACAATCTGCGAACTCACCCGTCAGTGGCGCTGGCATTGGCCCAGGGCACGCTCACCCTGCATGGCTGGGTCTACGACATCGAGAGCGGATCGATCGACGCACTGGACATGGAAGCGAATCGCTTCGTGCCGTTGGCGAGCCATGCGGCCGCCAGAAGGCCGGAAGGCGCCTGATCGCCTGCTGATTCGGGGCCGCCAGGGCCTGATGGTGGGCGGACTCGATTCACAGGAAGCGTCATTTCGCCGGAAGCTGGACGCGGCGCTCGAAGATGAATTCCGCGGGCGGGATTCCGTGGAGATCAACTGCAGACAAGCGAAGGGCAGCAGCGTCGCGAACCTGATCGGCGAATCGTCTGCGACTCGATAGGCTTGGTTGCCCTGCGACATCGGCAGGAATTTCTGGCGACAGCGACGCCTTGAACGTGCGCGATTCAACAAGAGATAGTTAACATAACACGCATTGTGTAGCGAAAAGTGCAGCGGGAGATCGGCAATGTCGTGTTTTGACCAGATAGAGATGTCGCAACGCTGCCCCGGTCCGGCGACTGGATTGGAGTTCTAGAGTGCGTTCAACGCATCGCCGAAGCGCAGCACGGTCGTGCAGTGCATGGTTGCGAGCAGGAACTAACGCCTCGCCCGCATCCGTGCCAATGCCGCATGCACGCGGCGCAGGCTTCTTTCTGCAGGTGCGTTCGGATTCCCCGCGGCCGCGAAACAGGTTTTTGGCTCAGGCGAAGCGGCAAGTTCAAAGGAAGCGGCAAAGGGCGTTCGCACGCCGGACGCGCCACTCCCCTACAAGCGGCTGCGCAAACTACTACTGCCCAGGGAATCAGCCACCCGGACACTTCACAGGCCTCCTCATCGCAACCCATCCCCCATCCTGAACACCCATGGCTGAACCTTCTTCTGCGCAGCAAACTTTCACAGTGCTCGAGGGCACGCCCTACCCGCTCGGTTCGTACTTCACCGGCGACGGCGTCAACTTCGCAGTGTTCTCCGCGCATGCCACGCAGGTGCAGGTCTGCATCTTCGACGAGGCCGGCACCACCCAGATCGGGTGCGTGACGCTGCCGGAATACACGGACGAGATCTGGCACGGCCACGTGCCCGGACTGCAGCCCGGCACGCGCTACGGTCTTCGCGTGCATGGGCCCTATGCGCCCGAGCAGGGTCACCGCTTCAATCACCACAAGCTGCTGCTCGACCCCTACGCAAAGGCCCACATGGGGGAGCTGCGGTGGGGGCCCGAAGTGTTCGGCTATACGGTGGGACATCCCGACGGGGACCTGAGCTTCGACGAACGCGACAGCGCGCCGTTCGTGCCGAAGTGCGTGGTCGTCGACTCGCGCTTCGAATGGTCGCAATCCGACGCGCTGCGCGTGCCGTGGAAGGAGACCGTGTTCTACGAGGCGCACGTGCGCGGCTTCACGATGAAGCATCCCCAGGTGCCCGAGAAGTTCCGCGGCACCTTCGCCGGTATGGCGCGCGACGAGGTGCTCGCGCCCATCCGCGCACTGGGCGTGACCAGCGTGGAGTTGCTGCCCGTGCAGATGTTCCTCAACCAGTCGTCGTTGCTGGAGAAGGGGCTCACCAACTTCTGGGGCTACGACACCATCGGTTTCTTCGCGCTCGACCCGCGGTACATGGACGGACCCCAGATCGACGAGTTCAAGCACATGGTCGACCGCTTCCATGCGCACGGGTTGGAGGTGATCCTGGACGTGGTCTACAACCACACGCCGGAGGGCAACGAACTGGGGCCCACGATCTCCTTCAAGGGCATCGACAACGCGAGCTACTACCGCCTGCTGCCCGACACCCCGCGCTACTACATCAACGACACCGGCACTGGCAACACCGTGAACCTGAGCCATCCGCGCGTGCTGCAGATGGTGATGGACAGCCTGCGCTACTGGGTCACCGAGATGCGAGTGGACGGTTTCCGCTTCGACCTGGCGACCATCCTGGCGCGCGAGCCGCACGGCTTCGACGAAGGCGGCGGCTTCCTCAAGAGCTGCCGGCAGGACCCGGTGCTCTCCAGCGTCAAGCTGATCGCCGAGCCCTGGGACATCGGCCCGGGCGGTTATCAGGTCGGCGGCTTTCCGCCCGGCTGGGCCGAGTGGAACGACCAGTTCCGCGATACCGTGCGCGCCTACTGGAAGGGCGATGAAGGGATGTCCGGCAAGCTGGCCCAGTGCCTGACCGCCAGCGGCAACCGCTTCAACCAGCGCGGGCGCAGGCCCTGGGCCAGCGTGAACTTCATCAGTGCGCACGACGGCTTCACGCTTGCCGACACCGTGAGCTACAACGACAAGCACAACGAGGCCAACGGCGAGGACAACCGCGACGGGCATTCGGACAATCGTTCATGGAATTGCGGAGCGGAGGGGCCGAGCGACGACGAGGGCGTGCGCGCGCTGCGCGCCCGCCAGCAACGCAACCTGCTGGCCACCCTGTTGCTGTCGCAGGGCACGCCGATGCTGCTGGCCGGCGATGAGTTCGGCCGCTCGCAGCAGGGCAACAACAACGCCTACTGCCAGGACAACGAGATCTCCTGGGTCGACTGGGGTGTGGCCGCCAGCGACGCGGGCCGAGCGCTGAGCGAGTTCTCGGCGCGGCTGCTGGCGCTGCGAAAGCAGATGCCCGTGCTGCGGCGCAACCGTTTCATGGCCGGCGCCTGGTTCGAGGACATCGGCGCGAAGGATTCGACCTGGTGGACCCCGGCGGGCGAGGAAATGCAGGCGTCACACTGGGACGACCCGCAGACGCGCTCTTTCGCGCTGTTGCTGGACGGCCGTGCACCCGCCGGTGCGATCCCGGCGCCCGCGCATGACGCCAGCGTGCTGTTGGTGTTCAACGCCTGGCACGAGGCGGTCCCGTTCAAACTCCCCGCCGCGCCGGCAGGCGCGTGGAGGCTTGAATTCGACACGGCCGATCCTTCCCTGGGCGGCAATGAAGTGAGCAGCGAATACCTGATGACCGGGCATTCATTCATCCTCTTGAGCAGCAAGTAGAGACAGCGTCATCCCAGGGGTCGACTTCTGTTCGGTCGGAGTTGACTGCTTGTGCACTGCCTCTGGTCTTCAGCCGCCGCGCGGTTGCCAGAGGCAATGCGAGGAATCCGCACCCGCCGCACCGGCCAGCGCTGGAGGAACTCAAACGACCCGATTGCGCCCGCGCGACTTGGCCTCGAACAGCGCGTGATCCGCGCGCTTGAGCGATGCGGAGGGAGCGATGCCGTCGAACGAGGCAATGCCGATGGAGGCCGTCACGTGGATATCGACGCCATCGAACACGAACGGCACCTCAGCCAGGCGCTCGCAGAGCCGTTGCGCCATGAGCCTGGCCTGCTCGAGCGACGCATCGCGAAAAAGCAGGCCGAATTCCTCTCCGCCCAGCCGCGCGATGAAGCCTGTGGCCGGCAGCGCGTCGCGAAGCCGCCTGGCGGCTTCGACAAGAACGGCATCGCCGCCGTCATGCCCCAGACGGTCGTTCACGGACTTGAAGTGATCGAGGTCGAGGATGCCCACGCACGCCACGACCGGGACGCTCGGAGACTCGCCCTCCTCCGCCGCGGCGCTGGCTGGCGTGCGGGCCATTTCTTGGAGCGTGGCATCGAAGCGTCGGCGGTTGGGCAGTCCGGTCAGTGAATCGGTCTCGGCAGCTTCGCGCAACTTCGCGTTGAGCTGCGCCAGGGCCTCGTTGGCGACCCTGAGCTGCGCCTTGCGCTCCAGCAAGGTCGTGACATCGGTCCAGATCGACGCCACGCCGCCCTCCCACGACTGCTCCTCGATGCGGTAGTAGCGCCCCGTGCGTGCGCGCATCGTCACGGCTTCAGGCAGCGGCGTACCTGCCGGGTCGTTCAGCGTCAGAAGCTCGCTGAAGCGCTCGTCGCCTTCGAAGATCTCGCGGAAGCCGCTCCAGTACGCGGCCGCGTGCGGCCTCGTCACGATCGGCGGCATGCTCGTGATGATGCGCAGGAAGTGGTCCGAGAAGAAGCGCGAATTCACGAACTTGAGCCGCCCCTCGCGGTCGTGAACGATCAGGCCGAGGTTGGCAACCGCCATGAGACGAAGGAGCTCGTCGCTGTCAGTGCCCGCGGCATGGGCCTCGGTCACATCGGCCCACAGCTTGATGCGCGTGCCGTCGGGCTGGACGAAGGCCCGCATCTCCAGCCAGCGCCCGGTGTCGGCGCGCTGGTAGCGAAAGGGGCCCAGCTGCGTGCGGTGGCGGCGCACGGCGCTGGCCACGTTTTCCTCCAGCTCGGCCGGCGTCATGCGCGGATGCTGGATCTGGAGAAAGGGGCGCACCGTTTCGGTGAACGGCAGGCCCACGCGGACGATGCCGCGAACTTCCGGAAAGAAGTCCAGATAGCGTTGATTCCACTCGATCACGTTGTCCGCGGCGTCGTAGACGCACACGGCCGACGCGCCATGGGCGAACAGGATGCCGGCGACAGCCGCTCTCGGGCTCGGCCAGTGCGCCGCCTGCGCTTCGGCATTCGCAGGCGGCGCAGAAGCAGGCTCCGCGCCGCCCTGCCCGGGGTCCTGCTCAGGGCTGTGCATGGACGGCAGGAGAGCGTCGAGCCTGCCTGCGCGCAGCGCAATGGTCCAGGAACTCCGCCAGCTCGGTCGTCTTGTCGAATACGGCACTCGCGCCCGATGCCCGGCAGTGCGCTCGATTTTCATCGGTGGCGGAGTTGGTCAGCACGATGACGCGCTCCCGGTCGAGCGCTTCCATCTTTCGCAGTACGCCGAAGCCCGTGCCGCCCGCCAGGGCGAGGTCCAGCACCATCAAGTCCCATGTTCTTGCACCCGAGCCCAGCCAGGCCAGAGTCTCATGTTCGCTGGCGGCCGTGTCGATCACCTTCGCAACGCCTGAGCTATCGAGCAGCGCAACCAAGCTATCGCGCAAGACGGGGTCGTCTTCGACGAGAAATATGGAGAGCGGCATCTTTGGTCCGGCGTTTTGGGTCCTTTCACCCGATTTTCCGACGATTTGACGCACAGGCGCCGTGGGCCGCAGGATGGGCTCGACGTCCGGGTTTCGCTTACAAGTCCTCTCATGCGTCCTCCCAGGGCAGCGCTTGCAGGCTCTCGCGGATGGTGCGCGCGATGAGCTGCTGGCGCTCGCGCGGCATGCGCGCCAGGGTGGATGCCACGCTGATCGCGGCCACCGGCTCGCCGCCGGCATTGCGTACCGCCATGCCCACCGCCAGCACGCCGCGGGTGGCGTGGTTGCCGATCACGGACCAGCCGCGTTCACGCGTGGCCCGTACCAGGATGTCCATGCGCTCCGGCGTCATGCCGCCGTAGGCGTGCAACCTGGGGGCATTGGCGGTGGTGATGGCCGCCACCTGCGCGTCCGGCAGTGCGGCCAGCAGCGCCAGCCCGGCCGCACCCACGCCCAACGGCTGCTGCGTGCCCACCTGGATCACCAGGACCTGCACCGGGTGGGTTCCCACCTGCCGCGCGATGCAATGCGACAGCGGACCTTCACGCACCACGGCGAAGGCCGCGTCGCCCGAGGCTGCACTGATGCGCGCGAGCACCGGCTGCAGCCGCACGGCCATGTTGGGAAGGCCCGACGCCGGTTTCGATGCCAGCGCGGCGGCGCGCGCACCCGGCAGGTATCGAAAACGCCCCTGCTGCACGACGTAGCCGCTGTCGATGAGCGTCGCCAGCAGGCGGTACACGGTCGCACGTTCCAGCCGGGCGGTTCGACACAGATCGACCACGCGCACGCCCTCTTGTCCGCCTGCGAGCACCGCGTCGAGCAGTTGCAGGCCGCGGCGCAGGGTGCGGCTGCCGGCCTCTTCGGCGGCGGCAGGGTCCGGTGCGGTGTCGGCAGCCTGTTTTGCACGTCCGCGAGCGGGTGTGCGAGTGGGTGTGCCAGTGGGCGCAGGACGGGTTCGGCTTTGGGGGGAGCCGCTTGAAACGTCCGCAGAGTGAACGTTTCGATTCGGCGGGAGCGAGGCCATGGCGAAGAATTTGTGGGTCGACCGGTCCTTGGCGAGTGTGCCTGAGCGCCACCAGGCACGGTTTTCGGCACGTTCTCGACATACGAAAGGAGACATGGACATGCGCCCCAACGGCCCCCTCTTGCCACTCATGCGCCGGCAGCTGCTGGCCCTCGCCGCGGGACTCTTCGTCGCCGCGCCCAACGTGCACGCCCAGCCTCCCGCCTGGCCTGCCCGTCCCGTGAAGCTCGTGGTCGGCTATGCCGCCGGGGGCGCCACCGACGTGATCGCGAGGCTCGTCGCGGTCAAGCTCGGCGAGCAGCTTGGCCAGCCGGTGCTGGTGGACAACCGTGCCGGCGCCAACAGCAACCTGGGCGCCGAAGTGGTCGCGAAGTCGCCGCCCGACGGGTACACCCTGTACGTCTACACGATCGCCAACACGATCAACGCCTCGCTCTACGGCAAGCTCGGCTACGACCCGCAGAAGGACTTCGAGCCGATCGGGCTGATCGCCAAGATCCCCAACATCCTGGTGGTGAACAACAGCCTGCCGATCAAGAGCGTGGCCGACTACGAGCGCTTCGCCAGGGAATCGAAGAACGGCATCACCTTCGCGTCGGCGGGCAGCGGCTCATCGATCCACCTGTCGGGGGAAATCTTCAAGATGCAGGCGAAGCTGAACATGCTGCACGTGCCCTACCGCGGCAGCGCGCCCGCGGTGACCGACCTGCTGGGCGGCCAGGTCCAGTCGATGTTCGACAACACGCCTTCGGCGCTCCCGCACGTGCTCGCTGGGCGGCTGCGCGCCATCGCCATCACCAGCGCCAGGCGATCGCCGCTGCTGCCCGACGTGCCCACGATCGCGGAGTCGGGCTTCCCCGGATTCGACGTCCAGTCATGGTTCGGGCTGGCCGCGCCCGCCGGGACGCCCCAACCCGTCATCGATCGGCTGAACACCGAGCTGAACAAGGTGCTGAACTCGCCTGACCTGCGCCGCCGCTTCCAGGAGATGGCAGCCACGCCCGAACCCGGCACGCCCGCACAGATGCGCGCCTTCGCCATGGCCGAGATGCAGCGCTGGCGCGAGGTGGTGAAGGTCTCGGGCGCCAAGGTCGAGTGAACCTGCCGCAACGAAACCACCGTCATCCTCACCCGGAGATCGCCGACCCCATGTACCCCATCGATTTCTTCTGGCGCGCTGCGGCCCGATGGCCCGAGCGCATCGCCATCGACGCACCCGAAGGCGCACTGCGCTACGACGCGCTTGCCGCCCGCGTCGCTGCGCTCGCGGCCGCCCTCGTGGCCATCGACCCCGCCGCGCAGAGCCGCGTGGGCATCTGCGCAAGAAACAGCGCCGAGCACATCGCGGCCCTGCTCGCGGTGCTGGCCTGCGGCAAGGTGTGGGTGCCGCTCAATCCCAAGAGCACGCGGCCCGAGATCCGCCGCATCGTCGATGCCACCGCGCCCACCATCCTGGTGCTCGACGCCGATTGCGCCGGGCTGCTCGAAGGCGCTGCGGGCACGCGCATCCTCACGCACGGCGACGGAGCGGGCACTGAACCAGGAACCGCGACCCTGGCCGCGCTCGCCGCCCGCCACCCGGGCGCGCCCCAGCCGTCGTTCACCCTGCCCGATCAGGCCACCCAGGCGATCAAGTTCACCGGCGGCACCACGGGCGCGCCCAAGGGCGTCATGCAGCCCTACCGGGCCTGGATGGCGAACATCGCCAACCAGATCCAGGCCTGGAGCTTCGACGAGAACGATCGCTACATCGTGGCCGCGCCCATCACGCATGGCACCTCGACCTACATCCTGCCGATCCTGGCCCAGGGCGGCTGCCACGTCGTGCTCGCCGAAGCCGGCGCCGAGGCGGTGCGCACGGCATTCCGCGAGCAAGGCGGCACGGCGTGCTTCATGCCGCCGACGCTGATCTACATGCTGATGGCCCTGCCCGGCGCAAGCCGCGCAGACTTTCCACGCCTGCGCCGGCTCATCTATGGCGGCGCGCCGATGCCGCCCGAGAAGATCCGCGAAGTGCGCTCCTTCTTCGGGCCCGTGCTCGGCACCACCTACGGCCAGACCGAGGCCCCGCAGATCCTCACCGTGATGCGGCCCGAGGACTTCGAGGACGAGCGCAACTGGGCGGCCGTCGGGCGCACCGGCTGGTTCAGCGACGTCGCCGTCATGTCGCCCGACGGCCGCCTGCTGCCGCCTGGCGAAGTCGGCGAGGTCGTCGCGCGCGGCGACCTGCTGATGTCCGGCTACTGGCGCCTGCCCGAGAAGACCGCCGAGACCCTCGTCGATGGATGGCTGCACACCGGCGACCGCGGCCTCATCGACGAGCGCGGCTACCTGTACCTGAAGGACCGGCTCAGGGACCTGGTCATCACCGGGGGCTTCAACGTCTATCCGGTGGATGTGGAGAACGCGCTGGGCCAGCATCCGGCGGTGCACGAGTGCACGGTCTTCGGCATCCCCGACGACAAATGGGGCGAGGCGGTGCAGGCCGCGGTCCAGCTGCGCCCCGGCGGCCAGTGCAGCGAGGCGGAGCTCATCGCCTTCGTGCGCGAGCGCCTCGGCCCCGTGCAGACCCCGAAGCGCATCCACTTCCATTCGAGCCTGCCGCGCTCGCCCGTAGGCAAGGTGCTCAAGAGCGCCGTGCGCGAACTCGCAATCACAAACGCAAACGCAAACGCAGCCTGAGGACAAGAACGATGACACCTCCCTCCGATACCCCCGTCACCCGCCTGTGCACACACACCCTCACCAGCCTGCACTACCGTGACGCCGACCTGGTCGAGGACCTGATGGGCAAGCGCACCTTCACCGAGGTGATGCTGATGCAGATCCTCGGGCGAGAGCCGCGGCCGGTGGACCAGCGCATCACGGACGTCGTGCTCATCGTGCTGATGGAGCATGGCCTGACACCCAGCGCCATCGCGACGCGGCTGATCTACATGAGTGCGCCGGAGAATCTCCAGGGCGCCGTGTCGGCAGGGCTGCTCGCCGTGGGCAGCTCCTTCGTCGGCACGATGGAGAACTGCTCGCGCCTGCTCGACCGCGTCATCGCCGCCGCCGACCCGGAGGCCGAGGCGCTCGCGATCGCCCGTCACCACAAGGAAACGAAGAGCCCGATGCCCGGCTTCGGTCACCACCTGCACAAGCCGGTGGACCCGCGCGCCTACAAGCTGCTCGAGATGGCCCGCGCCGAGAGCGAGCTGCCAGGCGACAAGATCCGTGCGCTCGAATGCCTGTCGCGCGCGGTGGACGCCGTCGCGGGGCGTCCCATCACCATCAACGCGACGGGCGCCGTGGCCGCGCTCCTCGCAGAGATCGGCGTGCCGACTGGCGTGATGCGGGGCTTCGCCGTGATCTCGCGCGCGGCCGGTCTGGTCGCGCACATCACAGAGGAGCAGCAAAGCCCTTCGGGCCGGTACATCTGGGACACCGTCGAACACGCGATTCCCTACGTGGGCGAAGGGCCCCGCGCGGCTTGATGCGATTCCTGGCTGCCGGCGGGCTCTCGCGCAGCATCAGAAGAGATGCTGCTGCGAGCTCGTCAGCACGGCAAAGCTCATGCCCATGGGCTGGAGGATCGCATCGGCGATCGGCTGCAGCTGCCGGCCGAGGTAGTGGTCGTAGTCGATGCGCGAGTGGCGGGCTTCCAGCGGCTCGGGCCCGCTGCGGGTCATGACGTACTGGATCCAGCCGCCGTTCTGATACTGCTTCGGCCGCTGCAGCCGTGCGTTGTGCTCGTCCGCCAGGCGCGCGGCACGGACCTGCGGCGGCACGTTGACGAGGTAGGCGTCGAGCCGATGGCGCAGGCGCTTCCTGTAGACGAGCAGCTCGTCCTTGGCGCCGGAGAGCGTCGAGCGCACGTACTCCCGCACGAACTCCTCGTAAGGCTCGCCGCGGAAGATCCGCGACAGGAGCCCTTCCTGGAACTGCCGTGCGAGCAGGGTCCAGTCGCTGCGCGCCATCTCCAGGCCGCGGTAGATCATTTGCTCATTGCCGTCGGCGTCCTTGCTCAGGCCGGCATAGCGCTTCTTGCTGCCGACCTCCGAGCCGCGGATGGTGGGCATGAAGAACTTGCTGTAGTGGGTGTCGAACTCGATCTCGAGGAAGTTGTCGAGGTCGTGCGTCTCTCGCAATGTGCGCGTCCACCATTCGTTGATGTCCTTCACCAGGCCCGCCGCGACGGCATGCGCCTCCTCGTTCGTGTGGGTGCGGCCGAGCCAGATGAAGATGGAATCGGTGTCGCCGTAGATGGCCTCGTAGCCGCGCCGCTCCACGAATTCGCGCGTGAGCTTCATCATCTCGTGCCCGCGCAGGGTCACGGCGGACACCAGCTTGGGGTTGAAGAATCGGCATTCCGACGCGCCCAGCACGCCGGCGAAGGAGTTCATCAGCAGCTTCAGTGCCTGCGAGAGCCCTTCGTTGCGGGCGCGCTTGGCTTCGTCGCGCGCGCGCCAGAGCGTGGTCACGATCTCCGGCAGGCAGTGCCTCGTGC
>CAJYQC010000593.1 GCA_913776885.1 uncultured Variovorax sp. | reverse complement strand
GGCGGCACCGCCGCCCGCGCGGCGGCCAGGTTCGCCTCGAGGTCGGCGATGCGCGCCCTCGCCTCGTCGCCTTCGGGAATGGGCCGTCCGCTGTCGCGCCACTGCACCGCGCTCTTGAAGCCCTCGGCCTGCGCCTGCCGCCTGAACCACATGCCCTCGGGGTTGTGGCGCGTGATGCCGTCGAACACGGTGGCGAACATCTGGCTCTGCTCCAGCCCCATCGAATGCCAGACCTGGTTGACGACCAGCTTGTGCATCATGAGGTACGAGCTCGGCACGCCCGCGATGCCACATCGCTGTGGTCGGGCAGCCCCATACGCGCGTGGGCATGTAGCCGATGCGCGCGTCGTCGGCCATGGCCAGCAGGTCGCAGCACAGCGCGATGTCGCTGCCTCCGGCCACCGCATAGCCATGCACCTTGGCGATGGTGGGCTTGCGGCTGCGCCATAGCGCCATGAAGTCGTCGGTGTTGCGCTTCATGGCGGCGTAGTCGAGCATCGGGTCCCAGGGCGTCTTCTCCTGGCGGCAGGGGTGATCGCCCCGCCCTTCGCGCCCGTGGCCCTCGGCGTAGTCGCCCAGGTCGTAGCCAGCGCAGAAGGCCCGGCCCGCGCCTTCGACCACGATCACGTGCACCTCGTCGTCGGCCTCGGCCCATTCGACCGCGCGGCGTATCTCGGCGGGCGTGGTCTCGCCGATGGCGTTGAGCTTGTCGGGCCGGTTTAGCACGAGCCGCGCGATGCGCGGGTGCTGCGGGTCCTTGTCGATCTGCACGGTTTCGAAGGCGGGCATGGTCTTTTGTCTCCTGGGGTTGAGTCGCGTCGCTCTTGTAGCATCCACGCTCATCTGCAGGCAAACCTCCGGCTCCTTCAATGATCGCAACATTCAGAATCTCCGAAGACGACTACGCAGACGCAATGAAGCTGTTCGTCCGGCCGACGCCGCTGCGCTGGACGCTGCTGGCGGCGATCGGCGCGCTGCTCGTGCTCGGCGCCCTGCTTGGCGGCCCGAAGCTCTGGCCGGCCGCTGTGGGAGGCATGGTCGGCATGGCCGTCGTGCTGATCGCCACGCGCCTGCTCACGCTGGCGATGGCGCGCCGGCATTACCGAAAGTACAAGGCGATGCAGGCGGAGTTCCAGGCGGAACTGCTGGACAACGGCCTGCGCCTCGCGTCGCCGCACGGCGATGGCATGGTGGTGTGGGAGAACGTGCTCAAGTGGCGCCAGGACGACCGCTTCGTGCTGATCTACCCGATGCCGCGCCTCTATCACATCGTGCCGAAGTCGATCGCCGCCCAAGGCTTCGACATCCAGGGCCTGACGCAGCGGCTTCAGCAGCACGTGGGGCCGCCGTTCTGACGAACGGTATCTCAGGCCCCCTCAGATGCCCGCCGCGCCACCGAGCTGGAAGCGGAACACCGCGCCCTTGTCGGGCTGCTCCACCAGCCGTATGTCGCTGCCGTGCAGCTGCAGGATGCGCTTGACGATCACCAGCCCGAGCCCGCCGCTGCTGGCAGCGCCGTCGGAGCGCGAGCCGTTCATGAACACCGGGCGCGTGAAGATCGCCTTCTGCAGTTCGCCCGGAATGCCGGGGCCGGTGTCGCTCACCTGCACCGCCACGCCGCCGTTCTCGGCGCGCAGCTGAACCGCGATCTCGCCGCCCTCGGGGGTGTGGCGGATGGCGTTGTCCAGCAGGTTGGTCAGCACGCGCTCGATCATGCCGAGATCGGCCGACACCACCGGCAGGCCCGGCGCGATGTCGGGCTTCAGGCGCTGGTGCCTGGCCTCCGCCGCCAGCTCGAACTTCTGGAACACGTCCTGCACCAGGTCGGCGAGCGCGAAGCTTTCTTTCTCGGGCTTGACCACGCCGTATTCGAGCCGCGCCAGCTCGAAGGCTTCCTGCGCCAGCCGGCCCACCTTGCGACTCTGCCCGAGCGCGATCTCGAGGTAGCGCCGGCGCTCTTCGTCGCTGAGCGTGCCGGCCTTGAGCAGCAGTGTTTCGAGATAACCGTGCAGCGAGGTGAGCGGCGTGCGCAGGTCGTGCGAGATGTTGGCGAAGAGTTCGCGGCGCTGCTGGTCCTGCAGGGTCAGTTCGCGCCATTGTTCGGCGATGCGCCGCGTCATCTGCCCGAAGGCCTGGCCCAGCTGGGCGATCTCGTCGCTGCCGCGAGAAAGGCGCTCCAGCGTGGGCGCCTCGCCTTCGAGCGATGCAACGCCCTCGCTCTCGAAGCGCTTCACCGCCGCGGTCAGTTCGCGCAGCGGCCGCGTGATGAGGCGGAACGCCGCCAGCCCAGCGAGCAGCCCGAGCAGCGACACCAGCCCCATCGTCCACAGTGTGGTGCGCAGCACGTTGTCGGCCGCCACGTTGGCGACCAGCGCATCGTGGTCCTCGCCCTGCAGCACCACGTAGACGTAGCCGGCGTCGCGCCCGCCCATCTGCAGTGGCGCGGCGCTGAACACCTTGGCACCGTTCGGGCTGCGCGGATCGTCCCCCGCGATCGGCAGCGGCGCACCCGACAGCAGCTTGCGGATGGGCCCCAGGTCGACCCTGTCGCGCTTCAGGTGCCCGGGCGGCGCGGCCTGCGCCTCGATGCGGCCGTCCAGGCCCAGCAGGTAGACCTCCACGCTCGGGTTGACGGCCATCAGCTTGTCGAACAGGTCCTTCACCGCCGCCTGGTCGAGTCCGCCGGGCTTCATGAGCTCGGAGTTCCCGGCAATATGCGCCGCCAGCCCGAGCGACAGGCGTTGCACCACTTCCTGCTCGTGCATGCCGTTGGAGCGCACCTGCAGCCACACCGATGCGCCGCAGCACACCAGCAGCAGCACCGCGAACACGGCCGACAGCCGCCGCGAGAGCGTGGCCCAGGCCATCGTCATGCGGCCTCCTCCGCGCTGCCGCTGGCCGAGAGCTTGTAGCCGCGCCCCCACACGGTGAGGATGCGCTTCGGCTGCGTGGGATCGGCCTCCACCTTGGTGCGCAGCCGGTTGATGTGGGTGTTGACGGTGTGCTCGTAGCCGTCGTGCTGGTAGCCCCAGACCTGGTTGAGCAGATCGAGCCGAGAGAACACCTTGCCGGGGTTGCGCGCAAAGAAGTAGAGCAGGTCGAACTCGCGCGGCGTGAGTTCGACCGGCTTCCCGTCCACCCGAACCTCGCGCGACAGCGGCTCGATGTCGAGGTTGCCCAGCGTGAGGCTGCCCGAGTCCATGCGTGCGTTGCGCGCCATTGCGTCGGTGCGCCGCAGCAGCGCCTTCACGCGCGCCACCAGCTCCAGCACCGAGAACGGCTTGGCCAGGTAGTCGTCGGCCCCCAGCTCCAGCCCGAGGATGCGGTGCACCTCGCTGGACCGGGCGCTGATGATGATGATCGGCGTGTATCGCGTCATCGCGCGGGCGCGGCGGCAGATCTCCAGGCCGTCGATGCCGGGCAGCATCAGGTCGAGCACCAGCGCGTCCCAGCTGCCGCGCTCCAGTTCGCGAAGGCCGGCATGG
>CAJYQC010000592.1 GCA_913776885.1 uncultured Variovorax sp. | reverse complement strand
CCTTGCAGCCGATGCGCCCCGCGATCTCCAGCGCGGCCGCCACGTCGCCCGGCGCCAGCGCGATCAGGGCGAGGTCGGCGTGGGTCTGGGCGAGCTCTTCGAGCGTGCCCTTGGTGCGAACGTCGAGGAAGCGCAGCGTGCCGTCGAAGCGCTGCGCGCGAAAGGCCTCGCGCAGCGTGCGGCCGGCCGGCGTCTGTCCGCCCGGGCCGTCGGCGTTGCCGACGAAGGCGACGACGGAGGCGGGCGCGAAAAGCGGTGTCAGGAAATGCTTGTCCATGCCCCCGAGTCTGCACCGTTCGGGCGCTGCTGTGCAGCATGGCCGCACCCTGGCGCCAAGGTCAGGACGGGTTCATGGTGCCTGGCTATATTCGGGCTTCCATGCAAAAACGTATCGGCGTGATCTTCGTCTCGCGGCGAAACTCATTGCGCAGCATCCTGGCAGAAGCGTGCCTCGCACACCTGGACCTGAAGCGGTTCTCTGCTTCTTCCTGTGGCCAGCCCGGACAGGTTGCCCGCCAAATCCATCCGGCGGCGGTCGCGGCCTTGAAGAACACGGGCATTGCCGTGCCCGCCCGGCTGCCGCGGGGCTGGGACGAACTCGCACGCGCGAGTGCGCATCCTGCCGATTTCGTCATCACGCTCGACGAGACGACCTCCCCGCGCCAGCCGCCATGGCCAGGCCAGCCCGACGCGGCGTTGTGGGCCTACCCCGATCTGCTCGATGGCCGCGATCCGGAGCGGATCGCGCACGAGGCGGTGCTGACGCTGTTCTCGCTGCGCCGCCGCCTCGAGCTGCTGGTGAGCCTGCCGATGCAGGGGGTCGACCGCTCGGCGGTGCGCTCGGACGTGCGGGACCTCGGGTACCTGCTCTAGCTCCAGCCGCCTTGCCGGCTCGAGAGGGCTCACTCCAGCGTGAACCCGAGCTTCAACGTCACCTGCCAGTGCGCCACCTTGCCGTCGACCACGTGCCCGCGCGTCTCGGTGATGTTGAACCACTGGATGTCGCGGACCGTCTCGTGCGCCTTGGCGATGGCGGTGCGCACTGCATCCTCCACGCTGTTCGGTGACGAGCCGGTGAGTTCGAGTGTTTTGTAGACGTGATTGGACATGGTCTCTGGCTCTTTCCTGGTTGATAAGCAGGATCGATTGATAGCAGGAGACCCTCGAAAACGCCGTAGTCCCGGCGCGGCGTGCCATGTCAGTGGATGTGCCCGCTACCCTTCCCCGGTGCCGAAGCTCTGCACCAAAAATTCGACGACCGCCTGCACGCGGGCCGTGCGTCCCTTGCGCGTGGGCACCAGCAGCGTGACCGGTGCGCTGTCGAACTCCCAATCGGCCAGCACGCGCACCAGCGTGCCGCGTGCGATGGCATCGGCCGCATCCCATTCGGAGCGCAGCACCAGTCCCAGCCCTTGCTCGGCCCACTGGCGTGCCACGCCGCCGTCGTTGGTGACGTAGGCGGGCGAGATGCGCAGGGTCTCGCGCCGGCCCCTGGTTTCCTGGGCTTTGCGGCCGGCGGTGCGCAGGTGCCACAGCGTCACGTCCTCGTCGTTCTCGCGGATGCAGATGCAGTCGTGCGCGGCGATGTCTCGCGGCACGCGGGGCACGCCGCGCTGGCGCAGATAGCCGGGGCTGGCGCACAGCCAGCGCTGGTTGGCGCTCAGCGTGCGCGCCACCCATGACGAATCGCGCACCGTGCCGATATGGATCACCGCGTCGGCGTCGTGCCGGTCGGGCCACGGGGTCTCGCGCAGGTCGAGCTGCACGCCCAGCCCGGGGTGAAGCCTGGCGAAGCGCGCGAGCATGGGCGCGATGTACTGGCGGCCGTAGCCGAAGGGCGCGGCGATGCGCAGCGTGCCGGTGAGGCGCCGGTCGTCGCGCTGCATCGATTCGCGCAGCCCCTCGATCTGCCCGAGCAGCGTGGCCGCCTCGCGCGCGAAGCGCTCGCCCTCGGGCGTGAGGCTCAGCTTGCGCGCGGTGCGGGTGGCCAGCGACAGGCCCAGCGCGGCCTCCAGCTTGCGCAGCCGCATCGACAGCGCCGGCGGCGTGACGTCCAGCGCCCGCGCCGCCGCGCTCAACGATGGCTCGCGCAGCAGCGCGGCGGCGAGTTGCATGTCCTCGATCTGGATCGTCGTCATTAACTTTGGCTTAACGATTGATGACTCTGCATTGAAGCACAGGTACGGCTATGAAACGTAGAGTCAGGAGCCATGCAGCAACCTTCCTGCGCCTTCTCGCTCACCGAATCATCCATGCCCGACTCCCTGTCCACCATCGACACGCCTGCGGCCCTCATCGAGAACGTGCGCATGCAGCGCAACATCGAACGCATGCAAAGGCGCATGGACGAGCTCGGCGTGCGCTTTCGCCCTCATGTGAAGACCAGCAAGTGCATCGAGGTCGCCAAGGCCCAGCGGGGCGCGGGCGCGCAGGGCATCACCGTCTCCACGCTGAAGGAGGCCGAGCAGTTCTTCGTCGAAGGCTTCTCCGACATCCTGTACGCGGTCGGCATGGCGCCGCACCGGCTGCCGCACGCGCTGGAACTGCGCCGGCGCGGCTGCGCGCTGTGCATCCTCACCGACAGCGTGGCCTCGGCCCGCGCCATCGCCGAGTTCGGCCGCGTTAACGGCGAGGCCTTCGATGTGCTGATCGAAGTCGACACCGACGGGCACCGCAGCGGCATCAAGCCCGACGAAGACGCGCTGCTCGAAGTCGCCCGCGTGCTGCATGAAGGCGGCATGCGCCTGCGGGGCGTGATGACCCACGCGGGCTCCAGCTACGAACTCGACACGCCCGAGGCCCTGAAGGCGATGGCCGAGCAGGAGCGCTCGGGCTGCGTGCGTGCAGCCCGACGGCTGCGCGAGGCCGGCCTGCCGTGCGCGGTGGTCAGCGTGGGTTCCACGCCCACCGCCCTGGCTGCGGACGCGCTCGACGGCGTGACCGAAGTGCGCGCCGGCGTGTACGTGTTCTTCGACCTGGTCATGCGCAACATCGGCGTGTGCACCGAGGACGACATCGCCCTGAGCGTGCTCACCACCGTGATCGGCCACCAGGCCGACAAGGGCTGGGTCATCGTCGACGCAGGCTGGATGGCGATGAGCCGCGACAGGGGTACGCAGAAGCAGAAACGGGACTTCGGGTATGGACAGGTCTGCGATGTGCAGGGGCGCGTGCTCGACGGCTACGTGCTCAGCGGGGCGAACCAGGAGCACGGCATTCTGTCGCGCGAAGGCGAGGCGGATGCGGACATTGCTGCGCGTTTCCCCGTGGGGACGCGGCTGCGCATCCTGCCGAACCATGCGTGCGCGACCGGGGCACAGTTTCCGGAGTACAAGGCGTTGTCGGAAGATGGTTCGCTGACGGCATGGGGGCGTTTCCACGGCTGGTGAGCTGTGCGTGCCGAGGGCGGGGCGGCGACATCGCCCCGATCTTCGGCTGCCGCGCGCCGCAATGGGCGAAGGCGTGCGAGCGCCGTGAGCCTGCGGGCAGGGGGTCAGAAAGACTGCTCCTCGACCACCCGCCGGACCGTCCGCAACGCGCTGCGCAGACCATCCAGCCCGACCGATCCCAGCGCCAGCCTCAATGCATGCGGCACCTGCTTCGACGTGGCGAAGGGCTCGGCCGTGGACACCGAGACGCCTTGACGCATCAGCGCCGCCGCAACCAGGTCCGCCCGCGTTTCATCCGGCAGCGGCAGCCATGCGAAATACGAAGACGCGTGCCGCACGCACCCCATCCCCGCAAGCACCTCTCCGACGATGGCCTGCCGGGCCGCCGCGTCCTGCCGCTTCTCCGATTCGAGCCGCTCCACCGTGCCGTCCGCCAGCCATGTGCACGCGATCGCGGTAGTCACGCCCGGTGTGCACCAGGTCGTCGCCCGGATCGCGCGCTCCAGCTTCGGCACCCATGCTTCGGGCGCGGCGACGAAGCCCACGCGCAGGCCGGTCGCCACGTTCTTGGAGAGGCCCGAGACGTACACCGTCGTATCGGGCGCGAGCGCAGCCAGCGGCGCGGGCGGGTTGTCGGCGAGGAAGGCGTAGGCCGCGTCCTCGATCACGAGCAGCCCGTGCCGCCGCGCGATGGCCACCAGCCGCTTGCGGCGGCTCGCGCTCATCACCCAGCCCAGCGGGTTGTGCATGGTCGGCATGGCGTAGACGGCACGCACGCGGCGCCGTACGCACAGGCGCTCCAGCGCGTCGAGATCGGGGCCCTGGCCGGCGGCGGGCAGGGGCGCGAGTTCCAGCCGGTGCGCCTCGGCCAGCACCTTGAAGCCGGGGTAGGTGAGGGCGTCCACTGCGACCATGTCGCCGGGCTGCAGCAAAG
>CAJYQC010000591.1 GCA_913776885.1 uncultured Variovorax sp. | reverse complement strand
TTCGGAGCAGACCGCTTCTGCCGTGATCGCCGATCTGGTCGACGTGGCGCGGCTCGACAGCGTCCATGCCGCGCAGCACGTGCCGCACCTCGGTGTGCATGCGCACGCGACCAACGCGCTGGCCGTGCTTCCACGCGCAGCCGTCCACACTTCGCACTACCTGCGCGTGCCCGTGCGCGCGGCCAGTGAGATCCAGGCCGTTGCGGCCACCCTCGCCGAGCGGAAAGTGCCCGTGCGCCAGATCGTGCTGGCCGCCGAGCGCCCCGGCGTGGGGCCGCAGGTGCTGGTGCTGACCGAGCCGGTGGAGCAGGGCGCGCTCGACCTCGCCGTGCATGCGCTGCAAGCGCGTGCCGAGGTTGCGGGGCCGGTCGCGACGCTGCGGGTGGAGTCGCTCGAAGGCTGAGCTTCAGGGCGTTGGGCGCGGGCTCAGCTCGGCATAGCCCGTGAGCGGATCGTGCGTTCGGGCGAACTGCCACTCCGGCAGCACGGCGACGAGGATCTCCGCCGTGGTGCGCACGACACAGCCCGGCGCCGCGTGCCCGCCGAAGACGCGGCCTTCGGCGTCCGACACGCTGATGTGCAGATGCGACCCGTCGGGCGACAGGCTGCCCGCCAGCGTGAGGATCTCCAGGTCGCCGTCGATGCGAGCCGGCGTCGGCGCCCCCGCGAAACGGATGCTCGCCCCGTACAGGCTGCCGATGCCCGAGACGACGAAGGCCGCCTCGCTGCCGCTGCCCGCCAGGGCCGCATCGAGCGACGCACGCAGATCGTCGCCCGGGTTCAGCCGCAGCACCAGCGTCCGCATGCGGCTTCAGTTGGCGACGAGCGCGCCGTCGACCACGTGCTGCGCTTCTTCGAGGATGCGTGCGAGGTGCTCCTCGCCCTTGAAGCTCTCGCCGTAGATCTTGTAGATGTTCTCCGTGCCCGAGGGGCGCGCGGCGAACCAGCCGTTGGCGGTGACGACCTTCACGCCGCCGATGGCTGCGCCGTTGCCGGGCGCATGGCTCAGCACCTCGACGATCCTGTCGCCCGCCAGCTCGGTCGAGCGAATCTGCTGCGGCGACAGGCTCGAAAGCCGCTTCTTCTGCTCGACCGTGGCCGGCGCGTCCACCCGGTTCGACACCGGCCGGCCCAGCGCCTGCGTCAGCTCGGCATAGCGCTCGCCGGGGTCGCGCCCGGTGCGTGCGGCGATCTCGGCGGAGAGCAGGGCGGGCACCATGCCGTCCTTGTCGGTGGTCCACACCGCGCCGTCCTTGCGCAGAAAGGTCGCGCCCGCGCTTTCTTCACCGCCGAAGGCCAGCGAGCCATCGACCAGACCGTCGACGAACCACTTGAAGCCCACGGGCACCTCGTGCAGCCTGCGGCCGAGCCGGTTGGCGACGCGGTCGATCATCTGGCTGCTCACCACCGTCTTGCCGATGGCCGCCTGCGCAGGCCAGTTCGGCCGGTGCGTGTAGAGGTAGTCGATCATCACCGCGAGGTAGCTGTTGGGCTGCATCAGGCCGGTGCTGCCAGCGACCACGCCATGGCGGTCGTGGTCGGTGTCGCAGGCGAAGGCGATGCCGAAGCGGTCCTTCAGCTCGATCAGCTTGTGCATCGCGTCGGGCGACGACGGGTCCATGCGGATGCGCCCGTCCCAGTCGAGCGACATGAAGCGGAAGGTCGGGTCGACCTCGCGGCTGAGCACGTTCAGGCGCTTGAGCTTGTAGCGCTCGGCGATGGCCGGCCAGTAGCGCACACCGGCGCCGCCGAGCGGGTCGACGCCCAGGTCGATGTTCACGTCGCGGATCGCGTCCATGTCGAGCACCTGGGCCAGGTCTTCGACGTAGGTGTTCAGGTAGTCATGGCGGTGGGTGGTCGAGGCGCGCAGCGCCTGCGCGAGCGGCATGCGCTTCACGCCTTCGAGGCCGTTCGCCAGCATTTTGTTGGCCGCTGCCTCGACGGCCGAAGTGATGTCGGTGCCGGCCGGCCCGCCGTTGGGCGGGTTGTACTTGAAGCCGCCGCTCTCGGGTGGGTTGTGCGAGGGCGTGATGACGATGCCGTCGGCCAGCCCCGTGGTGCGGCCGCGGTTGTAGACCAGGATCGCGTGCGACACCGCCGGCGTGGGCGTGTACTCGTCGTCCTTCGAGATCATCAGCTCCACGCCGTTGGCCGCCAGCACTTCGACCGCGCTGCCGAAGGCCGGCGTCGAAAGGGCGTGCGTGTCGATGCCCAGGAACAGCGGCCCGTCGATGCCTTTCTGCTTGCGGTAGTCGCAGATGGCCTGGCTGATCGCCAGCACGTGCCATTCGTTGAACGCATCGTCGAAGGAGGAGCCCCGGTGACCCGAGGTGCCGAAGGCCACGCGCTGCGCGGGCACCGACGGATCGGGCCGGCCGGTGTAGTAGGCCGAGACCAGCCGCGGCACGTCGACCAGCATTTCGATGGGTGCGGGCTGGCCCGCCAGGGGATTGCTTGCTTGGCTCATGTCGATGGGAAGTCGAAGTTGATGAGATCCGAGATGCGCTCGACGGTGATGTCGGCGGGGGCGTAGGGCGCATTGGCTGCGGCGTCGAGCGCATAGTGCCCCTGGCGCACGAACACCGTTGTCAGACGCGGTCCCCAGATGGCCTTCATGGCCGAGAGGATGCGCAGCTTGTCGTCGATCATCACGTAGTGCCGCGAAGGGTGGCTGCGCTCGACGACGTCGAGCATCTGCTCCTTGTGCACGTAGATCAGCACGCGGCCTTCGGTGGCCTCCCACAGGCCCGAGAGCTGCACCTTGCGCGGCTGCAGCACCACGTCGCCGTCCGAGAGGATCACCGTGGGGCCGTGGCGGCGCAGGTGCTTGAGCGTGTCGTGAACGCCGGGGTAGAGCCGGTCGGCGAAGGGGTAGTCGATCACGAACTCCGACATCCGCAGCAGCTGCGCATCGCTCATGCCGTCGCGGCTTGCGCCAGCGCGAAATAGCTGCAGCGCACCGAGGTAGTCGACGTAGCCGAGCGAGGCGCGAAGCTGCTCGAAGCCCGTCCAGTAGCGGCTGGCGTCTTCGGCGCCGAAGGTCTCGTCGAGGCGCGCGTGCAGGTCGGCGATGAAGCGGTCGTTGTCGAGCAGCGTGTTGTCGACGTCGATCAGGAAAGTGGTGGCAGCAGGGTGGGTCATGTGGATGAGGCCCGAGGGCCTCCGAGGACTGCACGTTGCTTTCAGCATACCCCCCGAACGTGGCAGCCGGCCGCGGGCGGGTGAATTAGTTGGAGCTTCGCGGCTGGCTGGCTTAACCTTTGCCACGGCGCTGTCCCGCCGCGCAGGCAACTGCGGCGGAATCCGAAGAATGGGAATGGAGAAGGAGCACCCAAGATGCACATCACCAATGGCCGACGCCGCGCCGCGGCATCCGGACTCTGCCTGGGCCTGTGCTTCGCGCTGGCCGCCTGCCAGTCGCCGCCGGCCGACCGCCCGCTGACGTCGGAAGTCCCCGAGCCGCCGAGCTTCGTCACGCCTCCGGATAGCTGCCAGGCTGCGTCGGTGCGCTTCGGGCTCGGGCTTCGCATCACGCAGCAGCTCCTGGAGGAAATGCGCCAGCGCTCGGGCGCGAGGATGGCGCGCACGGTGCTCGCCACCGAGCCGGCAGATCCCGCGCAGGACATGATGCGGCTCAATGTGCAGGTCGAGCCCAACGGCCGGGTGGTCGGCGCGTACTGCGGGTAGTCCGGCGCACCGGCCGACACCGCGTTGTATACGCAGGTGTTGTGGTGCGCACACGTGCCGGTAACAAATCTTCGGCGCAACGGGCGGATGGGTACGAATTGGGAGAACAATAGCCCGCGACTTCCGGAGTCCCAGTCTTTTGTCGAACCAGCAACCCATCGTTTCACTGCCGTCCCACTATGACGGATCGGCCCGCCTTCCGCCGGACGAGATCCTTCGTCCGCTGATGGCCGGCTGGGCGCGCGCGGGCAAGCGGCTGGC
>CAJYQC010000590.1 GCA_913776885.1 uncultured Variovorax sp. | reverse complement strand
CCAACCTTCCCCCAACGGGGGAAGGAGCAATGCGATCCGGCTCACGGTTTTGCTCCCTCCCCTTCCGGGGGAGGGTTGGGGTGGGGGCAAGCGGCGTATCCATCGGACGCCCTGCCCGCCCCCATCCCAACCTTCCCCCGGAGGGGGAAGGAGCAAGACATCAGATCGGCGTGACCACGCCGCGCCCCGCGAAGTGCCCTTCGGCATTCGCGAGGAAGTGGTCCACCGACTTCTGCGTCGCCTCGGGCGACCAGCCGGCCATGTGCGGCGTGAGCAGCACGTTGTCGAGGCCGATCAGCTGCTCGGGCCGCTTCGGCTCGCTCTCGTACACGTCGAGGCCGGCACCAGCGATGCGGTTCTCGCGCAGCGCCGCGGCCAGCGCATCGGTGTCGACCACGCTGCCGCGGCCGATGCTCACCAGGTAGCCTTGCGGCCCGAGCGCGTCGAGCACTTCGGCATTGACCAGATGCTTCGTCGCCGGGCCACCGGGGGCGGCCAGCACGAGGAAGTCGGCCCAGGCGGCGAGCGACTTCAGGTCACCGAAGTAGCGCTGCGCCGCGCCCTCCTTCGGCTTGCGGTTGTGATAGCCCACTTCCATGTCGAAGGCCGCGGCGCGCTTCGCGATCTTCTGGCCGATGGTGCCCATCCCCAGGATGCCCAGCTTCTTGCCCGACACGTTCGGCGGCTGCGGAATGGCTTCGCGCCACACGCCTTCGCGGCACAGCCGGTCGAGCTTGCGGAACTCGCGCACGATGCCGATCAGTAGGCCGAAGGCGTGGTCGGCCACGCAGTCGTCGTTGGTGCCCGCGCCGTTGGCGGTGGCAATGCCGCGGGCGCGCGTCACTTCGAGCGGCACGCCCTCGTAGCCCGCGCCCAGGCAGCAGATCAGCTCCAGCGCGGGCATCGCGTCGATCTCCTCCGGCGTGATGCCGATCACGCCGATGGTCAGCACCGCGCGGAACTTCCTGCCGTGCTCGGCAATGGCGGCCGCGCGCTGCTCGGGACCGAAGGCGTAGGTCATGTCGTAGACCTCGGCGATCTGGGCCTGATGGGCGCTCGAGAGGCTGTTGAGCACCAGCAGGGGAATCTTGGTCGACACGTCTGAACTCCTATTCATTCAATGGCAAGAAAAATGATCGCGTGTGCCCCTTAGTGGAACACCACGCAACCGGCTTTGCCGGGCCGTCGGTGTTGCCCCCGGCAGGGGGTGGGAGAAGCGACACGAAGTGCGCGGAGACCGGGGACGGGCCTAGAGCACCGGCGCCGCTTCGCTCTTTTGCAGAGCCCACATCTGCGCATAGCGGCCCTGCTTGGCGAGCAGCTGCGCATGCGTGCCGCGCTCGACGATCACGCCGCTTTCGAGCACCAGGATCTCGTGCGCATCGACCACCGTCGACAGCCGGTGCGCGATGACCAGCGTGGTCTTGTCCTGCGCGGCGCTCTTGAGTTCCGACTGGATCGCGCGCTCGTTGGCCGAGTCGAGCGCCGAAGTGGCCTCGTCGAAGATCACGATCGGCGGGTTCTTCAGCAGCGTGCGCGCGATGGCCACGCGCTGCTTCTCGCCGCCCGAGAGCTTCAGGCCGCGCTCGCCCACGGTGGTGTCGTAGCCCTTGGGCGTGGCGACGATGAAGTCGTGGATGCGCGCGGCGCGGGCGGCGGCTTCCACTTCTTCGCGCGTGGCGCCGGGGCGGCCATAGGCGATGTTGTATTCGACGGTGTCGTTGAAGAGCACCGTGTCCTGCGGAACGATGCCGATGGCCTTGCGCACGCTCGACTGCGAGACCTCGCGGATGTCCTCGCCGCCGATGGTGATGCGGCCCTGCTGCACGTCGTAGAAGCGGTACAGCAGCCGCGCCAGCGTCGACTTGCCCGAGCCCGAGGGACCGACCACGGCCACCGTCTTGCCCGCCGGGATCTCGAAGCTCACGTGCTTGAGGATGGGCCGGGCAGGCTCGTAGGCGAAGCTCACGTCCTCGAAGCGCACGGTGGAATCGACGCCGGCCAGCGGCTGCGCGTCGGGTGCGTCGCGCACCTCGCGCTCCTTTTCCATCAGCACGAACATCTTGTCGAGGTCGGTCAGGCTCTGCTTGATCTCGCGGTAGATCACGCCCAGGAAATTGAGCGGAATGTAGAGCTGGATCATGAAGGCGTTGACCATCACCAGGTCGCCCAGCGTCATGCGCCCGTCGACCACGCCGGAGGTGGCGCGCCACAGCATCAGCACCAGGCTGAGCGCGATCAGCGCCTGCTGGCCGGTGTTGAGCATGCTCAGCGTGCGCTGGCTCTTGATGGCGGCCTTGCGGTAGCGGTCGAGGCTGGCGTCGTAGCGGCCGGCCTCGAATTCCTCGTTGTTGAAGTACTTGACTGTCTCGTAGTTCAGGAGCGAATCGACCGCGCGGCTCTGCGCCACCGAGTCGAGCTCGTTCATGGTCTTGCGGAACTGCGTGCGCCATTCGGTCACCGTCACGGTGAAGGTGATGTACAGCACCAGCGCCGCCACCGTGATCCACACGAACAGCGAGTCGAACTTTACACCCAGGATGGTGAGCACCAGCACCAGCTCGATGATGGTGGGCACGATGCTGTAGAGCGACATCGAGATCAGCGAATGCACGCCGCGCGTGCCGCGCTCGATGTCGCGCGTCATGCCGCCGGTCTGGCGCTCCAGGTGGAAGCGCAGGCTCAGCGAATGCAGGTGGCGGAACACCTCCAGCGCGATCTGCCGGGCGGTTCCCTCGGTGGCCTTGGCGAAGATCAGCTCGCGCAGTTCGCCGAAGAGCGAGGTGGAAAAGCGCAGCAGCCCGTAGGCCAGCAGCAGCCCGATGGGCACGATGAGCAGCGCCTGCGCCATGTCGGGCTTGGGCGTCATCGTGTCGACCAGGTTCTTCAGCAGCACCGGCACGCCGACGTTGGCCACCTTGGCGCCGACCATGAAGGCCAGCGCGGCGGCCACGCGCCATTTGTACTGCCAGAGATAGGGGAAGAGCCGTCGGAGGGTCGCCCAATCGGAGCGATCGCCTGCGGGTGCCGGCGCCTGGCCGCCGGCGGCGTGGGAGGAAGGAAGGGCTTCGCCGCTGCGGCGCATGGGGGACAATCGTGGTTGCTCGTTTGTTCCAGATTGTGCCCATGTCAGATACTTCCAGTGCCGCCTCCACGGCTGCCGCCACCCTCAAGAGCCTGCCCACCGACATGGAGCTGGTGCTCAAGGTCATTCCGATGCCGGCGGACTGCAACGCCAACGGCGACATCTTCGGCGGCTGGGTCATGGCGCAGTGCGACCTGGCCGGCTCGGTGATCCCCGCGCGCTATGCCAAGGGCCGGCAGGCAACGGTGGCGGTCAACGAGTTCATCTTCAAGCAGCCGGTGCGCCTGGGCGACATCCTGTCGTTCTACTCCAAGCTGGTGCGCATCGGCCGCACCTCGGTCACCGTGATGGTGGAAGTGTTCGCCGAGCGCTTCCGTGCGCAGGGCGAGTACATCAAGGTGACGCAGGCCACCTTCACCTATGTGGCCATCGACGACAACGGCCGTCCGCGGCCGATCGAGAAGCCGGACGCCTGATTCGCGGCTGAAGGAGCCGGACAGCCGAACGCAGAGGGCGCGAAGGTTTCGCAGAGGTCGCAGAAGGAAACCCAAAGAAATTTCTGGTTTTCTTTCGCGTTCTTCGCGAAACCTTCGCGCCCTCTGCGTCCGGCTGCCCCTCCCCCGTGTCCTCAAACCCCCGGGTCGCGCACCCGCTCGAAGCGTTCGAATTCGCGGTTGATCCACCGCCCTTCGTGCCGCTCCACGCGGCGGATGTACACCGTCTGCACGATGTCGCGCGTGTGGGCGTCGATCTCGACCGGCCCGCGCGGGCTTTCGAGCTTCAGCCCGCGGAACGCATCCACAAGCCGTTCTCCGCTCGGGTTGCCGCGCGCGGCGGGAGATGTCATCGCGGCGTCGATGGCCTCGAGTGCGTCGTGGGCAGCCACGGCGAAGTAGCCGGGGCGCAGATGGCTGCCGTATTCGGTCTCGAAGACGCCCGTGAAGCGGCGGTTGGCCGGCGAATCGTGGGCGAACGAATAGTGGTGGCTGGTGACGAGGCCGTCGGCCAGCTCGCCCATGCCTTCCAGGTAGTGGTCGTCGGTGGCGTCGCCCGTGGCCAGCAGGCGGATGCCGGTGTCGGCCATGCCCCGGTCGCGCCAGAACTTGAGGAAGGTGGCCGGCATCAGCCCCGAGGGCAGGAAGAAGAACACCGCCTGCGGCTTCAGTTCGCGCAGCCGCAGCATGTAGGCCGAGTAGTCCAGCGTCGACAGCGGCACCCGCAGCATCGCGCCCACCTGCCCTCCGCCGGCGGTGATGCCCGAGACGAAGGCGCTTTCTGCATCGACGCCCGAGGCGTAGTCGGCCACCACCGTGCAAACGTTGCGAAGCCCCTGCTGCAGCGCCCATTTCGCCAGCGGCAGCGTGACCTGACCGATGGTGAAGGACACCCGCACCGCGAACGGGCAGCGCGCGGTGATGCCCGAGGAGGCCGCGTTCATCACCACCAGAGGCAGCTTCGCCTGCGTGGCGACGTTGCCGACGGCATAGGCGTTGGAGCTGAAGTCCAGGCCCGCGAGCAGCTCGACGCGCTCGCTCTCCACGAGGTCGAGAGCCTGGCGGCGGGCCTGGTCGGGCGCGCTGCCGGGCACGTCGCGCCGCAGCAGCTCGACCGGCCGGCCGGAGATATGGTTGTTGTGGGCGGCCAGCCAGACGGACATGCCGGCATCGAACTGCCGCCCGCCGCCCGCGTAGGGGCCCGACCATGAACCGATGACGCCGATGCGAAGCGGCCTGATGCGCGCCAGGGCCAGCGAAGGGGCAGCCAGGGCGCCGGCCAGAAAACCTAAAGTACGCCTGCGCGAGACGCGGGATGCTACTTTTTCAGTAGCGCTGAAAGCCCGTTGGCCGGGCACTGCGAGCGTTCTTGTCTCCTGGTCTTGCACGCCGGCCAGTGTAAGCGCGCAAGCCTTCGCCGACTTAGACCCTGTTCAGACCTTGCTGAAATCCGGCTTGCGCTTTTGACGAAAGCTTGCTCGCGCCACTTGCGTGGCTACGCCTCTGGCGAGGCGTCGGATTTCAG
>CAJYQC010000589.1 GCA_913776885.1 uncultured Variovorax sp. | reverse complement strand
TTTCCGCATTCCGCGACGTCGAGCCGCCGTGCCCGCGCGTCGCGTTCGTCGTCGTCCTGCGCGGCCGTGGCCGGCGCGGGCGGCGGCGCCTCACGCAATCGATTCCTACATCACCACCTCATGAACGAACTCACCTGGATCATCTTCGGCGCCAGTCTTCTGCTGCTGTATCTCGCCTGGCGCGAACGCCTGGTCTCGAACCATCGCGATGCGGGACTGCTGGCTGGCGTGGCCGCCTGCACGGGCGTGGCCGGCATCGTCTCGCTGGTGGCATGACGGTGCAAGAGGCCAGGCGGTTTCGGCGCCGGATCGTGGCCGGGCTCGCCATCGCGGCGATGGCGGGCGCCTGCACCGACGGCTATCCGACCAAGGACGCGCCCGCTGCCGGCGACATGAGCGCCGCGGAGCACGTCCATGCGCTCAACACGATGCTGCAGCACGAAGCGCGCACCATGGAGGCGAGGATGACGCTCGCGACGCCATGCATCCTGCGGCTCGCGACCGCCGCGCAGGGCGCGCGCGAATCCACCGCCTCGCTGCGGCTCGACACGCTGCACGTCGCCTTCTCGGCCGAGGAGCGCTACCGGGTGAGCGTGGCTCCGGCCGCCGGCGTGCCGGCCGCGCCCCACCACCGCTTCGTGGTGGACGGCTGGCAGGACGCGGTCGCCTTCCGCTCGCACCTGCAGCAACTGCAGATGGCCTGCGTGGCGTCGAAGGGTTGAGAGATCGGCGCCTTCCGCACCCGCGCCGCGGGCCGGCCGGCGTGCGGCGGACGCGGGCCGATCAGGCCTGCTGCGCCTCTGTCAGCGCCTGGGCCGCCACCACCGCTTCGGTGCGGTTGCGCACGTTGAGCGCGCGAAAGATCGCGGCCAGGTGGATCTTCACGGTGCCTTCGCTGATGCCCAGGCTGCGCCCGATCAGCTTGTTCGGCTTGCCCTGCGAAAGCAGCTGCAGCACCTCGACCTGCCGCTCGGTGAGCACGCTGCGCAGGTGCTCCAGCGTCTGGCCGCCGCTGCTGCCACCGGCGGCACCGCCGCCGCGCACGAGCGCCTCGGTGCCAGGCTGCTGCGCCATGCCGGCCACGATGCCCGCAGGCACGGCCGTCAGCATCATCGGCGGCACGTACACGCCGCCGGCCAGCACCAGCCGCACGGCGGAGAGCATCACTTCGGGGGAGTAGGCCTTGGGTATGAACCCGAGCACGCCGCGCTCGAGCGCGCTGCGCATGATGGCCGGGTCTTCGTAGCCCGACAGCACGATCACAGGCACCGCGGGGTGGCGCTGGCGGATCTCGTCGATGTGGGCCTGGCCGTCGGCGCCGGGCATGTTGAGGTCGATCAGGGCCAGGTCGAGGTCGTCGGTGGCTCCGGCAAGCAATTCGTCGACGCTCATCGCCAGGACGAATTCGATGCCGGGCTCCAGCTCCGAGAGCTTGGCTTTGACCGCCTCGATGACGAGCCGGTGGTCGTCGGCGATCAGTATTTTCATGATGTCTTTTCCCCGTGTCCCTGCGTGCAACGCACGGCAGGCGCTGAAGATACCGGCGAAATCCCCGCGCAGCAAGGCCGCCGCCCCCACCAACGGCATAGACCCCAAGCGGTATGGCGCCCGCTGCAAGCCCTTTGAAAGAATGGATGCCTACTCGAAGGAACCGGGGACATGGGCATGTGCCATCGCTGCAGACGCCGGTGCAAGGCATCCTTCGCAACGCATGAATGAGCGGGCCCGTTCATGGCCCGCCTTCTCGACTGCTTTTCCAGCTTCATCTCCTGTGGTCTGGCGCTGGATGCGTCCATCGCCTCCGGCGCGCCCGTGCAGCCGCACGACGCGGCGCAGCAGCGGCTGCGCGGGCTGCTCGACGCGGCACGCGCGGCCTGCGAAGCCGCGGGCACGCCCGCCGCGCAGGTCGAGTCGGCCTCCTTCGCGATGGTCGCCTGGGTCGACGAGATCCTCGCGCGCCACCCGGACGCCGCCGGTACGACGAGCACCACGGGCACCGCAGGCACCGCGGTTGCGCTGCAGGTGCAGCTCTTCAACTCCAACAACGCGCACAGCGAGTTCTTCCATCACCTCTTGGCCCTGGGACCGGCTGACGACGCGGTGCGCGAGGTGTACTGGCATGCGCTGGCGCTCGGCTTCAAGGGCCAGTACTACTTCGAGGAAGGCGACCAGGGCGAGCTCGGCAAGCTGAAGGACCTGCACGGCCGCCAGCTGCTTGTGCGTCCGCTGTCGACCGGCAGCCTGCTGCAGGACCACATCACGCCGCAGCCCTACGAGACGCCCGACCCGCGCGGGCCCAACGACACGCGCCGGCGCGACCGCACCCTGCTGCTCGGCGCCGCCGCCCTGGCCTTCGCGCTGCCCGTGCTGTACCTGACGTGGCTGTGGCCGGGCCGCCCGCCGGAGGCGGACACCGGCCTGGCCCAGCGCATCGAGCAGCAACTGCAGACCTTCGCCTGCGCAGACCTCACGGCCAGCATCGACCCCGAAGGCGGCACGCGGGTCACCGGCTTCGTCTCTCAGCCCGGCGACCTGCCGCGCGTGCAGAGCGAAGTGAGCGCCCTGCCCGGCGTGAGATCGCCGCGCTTCGACATCGGCCTGCGCGTGTGGCCGCATTGCGAGGTGTTCGCCATCCTCAAGCCCTACCAGATGCGCAATGCCGAGAAGTCCTACGGCCTCGACGTGGGCTCCTCCACTGCCCGCGACGGCCGCCTGCGCGAAGGCGACAACGTGCGCGTGCAAGTGACCGCGCCGCGCCACGACAGCTACATCTGGGTCGACTACTACACGGCCGACGGCTCCGTCATGCACCTCAATGCCGGGCAGGCGTCCACGCGGCTGCGCGCGGGCGAGACGCTGGAGATGGGACGCGACGTTCCATCCAGCTGGCTCGTGAGCCCGCCGTTCGGCAGCGTGCTGATCACCGTGATCTCCTCGCCCACGCCGCTGACGGAGACCGCCGACCGGCCTCCCTTCGAGCTCGCCTCCGCCTACCTGCTGCGGCTGCGCGAGTCGCTCGCGGCCAGCAAGAACGGCGACCGGCTCATCGCCGACTTCGTCTTCCTGGAGACCGTCTCGCGATGAATGCCCTGCTGCTGTCGCCCGCCCACCGCTTCTGGCTGCTGCTTTCGCTATGCCTGCTGGGCTTCGGCCTGTTGTACGCGGTGGTGCGCGACGCCGGCCGCGGTGCGCGGCGGCGCGGGCTGCAGAAGCGCCTCGCGGCGATGGGCGAGCCTACGGCCGACGCAGGTGCGACGGCGATCGCCATCGACACGCTCAAGGAAGGCATGGCGCAGGCGCAGCAGGCGATGCGCCGCGCGCCATGCGCGAGGCCTCCGGCCCCGTGGTTCCTCTTCTTCGGCGATGCGTCGGCCAACCTTCGCGGCCTGCTGGAGACCGCACACGCCGAGCGTGCGGATGACGCATCCCAGGCCGCCTGGTGGCACTGGTGGCTGACCCGACGGCTGGTGGCCATCGAGATCGATCCGGGCGCGGTCGGGGACACCGCAGATACGCCACAACAGTCGCGCAGCCTGTGGCTGCACTCGCTTCTGGCACTTGCTGAGCGACGAGATCGCCTGCCGCTCAACGGCCTCGTGGTGGCCGTGGCAGCCGGCGAACTGCTCGATGCCGAAGCCTCGCAGCTCAAGTCGCTCGCCGCGCGAACGCGTCGCCTGCTCGACGAGGCCGGCGACGGCCTTCGGCTGCTGATGCCCACCTACCTCGTCGTGACCGGGCTCGAACGGCTTCCAGGCTACGCGACCTTGCGCGGCTCCCTGCCGCCCGAGGTGCTCGCACAGGCGCTGGGCCATCGGCTGACAGATCCTTCCGCCTTCATCGAGACCCCGGGGTGCGAGCGCCTGGACGCCGTGTTCGAGCCCATCGCGCAGCAGCTGCACGCGCTGCGCATGTCGCTGCTGCGCGAGCAGCCCGGGCCCACCGGACGGCTCGCGATCCATGAGTTCGTGGAAGCGGTGCGCGCCCTGCAGCCGGGGCTGCGCGATTTCGCGCAGGTGCTGTTCGAGAACCAGGGCAAGGGGCCGCAGCGCGCGCCGCGCTGGCGCGGCCTCTATCTCACTGCATCCGCATCGGACGCGGCCGGCGGCGCCTTCGTGCACGACCTTTTCGATCACTTCCTTCCGTTCGACCAGCCCCTAGTGCGGCCCGGAAGGCCTTCATGACAGGACCGGGGAGAGCTACTTCGCGTCGATGCGCATCGCGCGCGCGCCGAAGGTCACGTCCAGCGACTGCGCCTTGCCGGTGACCACCGGGCGCACCTCGCGCCAGCGTGCACGGTCGAGGTCGCGATAGGCCGCCATCACGCCCATCGACTTCGCATCGGGCGGCAGGTTGAAGTCGAGCTTCTTCGTCTCGCCGGGCCGCAGCAGCACCTCTTCGCGCTGCACGAGTTCTGCGCCGAGCGTGGCCTGGTCCTTCTCGAAGAGCGAGAAGAAGTCGGCGCCTTCGAACGGCCCCGGAGACTTCAGCGCATACACGCGCACCGTGAGCGGAGATGCACGGCCGCGCGCATCGGGGTTGGCGTCGGCACCTGCGGTGAGCGTGACGGCCACGGTGGTGACCACGGGCTTCGCCGCGCAGCCCGCTAGCAGAAGACCGGCTCCAGCAAGGCCAAGAACGGCGATGTGGCGCCGCGTCGGCGCGGCAAGGAAGCCCTCATAGGACGAATGGTGTGTACCCAGCGTGCGCATGCTATTCCCTTCGTTGCATTGACCGGTCAAGACGCATCTTTGATTATCACCAGCGAACTCCGATAGGCAACATGCTGAACAACGAACTCGCTGCAACACTGCTCGCGCCCATCGGCGATGCATCGCCGTGCGGCGACGACCTCGAGTACGACGCGGACTTCATGGCACTGGTCGCGGATGCGCAGGGCAAGCCCGAGCAGCAGTTCGGCGACACGGTCATCCCCGCGGTCGAACCCGAATGGCGCGAGGTGGGCGAGAAGGCGGAGAACATCCTGCGCCGCAGCAAGGACGTACGTGCCGCGGTGCTGCTTCTGCGCGCCTCCACCCGCATGCAGGGCGTGCAGGGCTTCGCCGCCGGGCTGCAGCTGCTCATCGCGTTGCTCGACACCTTCTGGGACGGCATACATCCAAAGCTGGATGCCGACGACGACAACGACCCGACGATGCGCCTGAACGCGCTCGTGCCGCTGACCGACGAGGCCACGGGCCTGCGCGACCTCTACGACGCGCAGGTCGGCAACGCACGCGGCGTGGGCCCGATCCGCGTGCGCGACATCGCCATCGCGCACAACGCGCTCACCGCCGTGGGCGGCGAGGCCGCCTATTCGATGGCGCAGGTGCAGGGCGGGCTGGAGGCGATACAGGCCGAGCGGCCCGATGCCATCGAAGCAGCGCTCCAAGTGCCTGCGCTGGTGGAGCAACTGAGGAAGCTCATCGCCGAGCGCACTGGCCGCAGCGACGCGATCGACCTCGACCCGCTGCGCTCCATCGCACGCGTGCTGCAGAAAGCCTGCGCCTCCGCTGCCGGCTCCGCCGCCGATGCCACCGTCGCGCAGGACCCGGGCTCCGGTGCCGAAAACAGCCAGGCCGGCGGCGCGGCATCCGCACGCCCCGCCGCCGCGCGCGGCGAGATCCAGAACCGCCAGGACGCCGTGCAGATGCTCGACCGCGTGATCCGCTACCTAGAGCAGGCCGAGCCCGGCAACCCGGCGCCGCTGCTGATCGAGCGCGCCAAGAAGCTCATCGGCGTGAGCTTCCTCGAGATCATGGCCAACCTCGCGCCGAACGCGATGGACACCATCGAAGCGGTCACGGGCCGCCGTCCTTCCGAATAAGCCCAGACCACCCCGCATCCGTCCCCATTCACACCCGCAAGGAGCATCTCCATGGCCAAGAGCAGTCAGAAATTCATCGCCCGCAACCGGGCGCCCCGGGTCCAGATCGAGTACGACGTGGAGCTCTACGGGGCCGAGAAGAAGGTGCAGCTGCCCTTCGTCATGGGCGTGCTGGCCGACCTCTCGGGCAAGCCGGCCGACCCGCTTGCGCCGGTGGCCGACCGCAAGTTCCTGGAGATCGACGTCGACAACTTCGACTCGCGCATGAAAGCCATGAAGCCGCGCGCTGCCTTCGCGGTGGAGAACTCGCTCACCGGCGAGGGCGACCTGAAGGTGGAGCTCACCTTCGAGAACATGGACGACTTCTCGCCCGCTGCGGTGGCGCGCAAGGTCGGCGCCCTCAACAAGCTGCTGGAGGCGCGCACGCAGCTGTCGAACCTGGTCACCTACATGGACGGCAAGGGCGGCGCAGAAGAACTGCTGGCCAAGGTGCTCGAGGACCCGGCCCTGCTGCAGACGCTGGCCGCGAGCAAGAAACCCGAGGACGGCGGCGCACCCGCCGCCTGATACCGACAACCATCAGAGCACACGAGGAGTAGATCACCATGGCCGAAGCACTCGAACAGAGCGCGCTGAAAGACGTTGCATATGCAGGCAGCGACTTTTCTTCGCTGCTGCAGAAGGAATTCAAGCCGCGCAGCGACGAAGCCAAGAGCGCCGTCGAAGCCGCCGTGCTCACGCTGGCGCAGCAGGCGCTGGCCAACACCACCGTCATCGGCAAGGACGTGACCAAGTCGATCCAGGCCATGATCGCCGCGATCGACGCCAAGCTCACCGACCAGGTCAACAAGATCATCCACCACCCCGACTACCAGAAGCTCGAGAGTGCGTGGCGCGGCCTGCACTACATGGTGAACAACACCGAGACCGACGAGAACCTGAAGATCCGGGTGATGGACATCTCCAAGCAGGAGCTGGCCAAGAACCTCAAGAAGTTCAAGGGCGCGGCCTGGGACCAGAGCCCGATGTTCAAGAAGATCTACGAGCAGGAGTACGGCCAGTTCGGCGGCGAGCCCTTCGGCGCGCTGGTGGGCGATTACCACTTCGACCAGAGCCCGCCCGACGTGGAGCTTCTCGGCGAGATGGCCAAGATCGCCGCCTCGGCGCATGCGCCCTTCATCACCGGTGCGAGCCCCAACCTGATGCAGATGGAGTCGTGGCAGGAACTTGCGAATCCGCGCGACCTGACCAAGATCTTCTCCACGCCCGAATACGCCGCCTGGCGCTCGCTGCGCGAGTCGGACGACTCCAAGTACCTCGGCCTGTGCATGCCGCGCTTCCTGGCGCGCACGCCCTACGGCGCCAACACCAATCCGGTGGAGGAGTTCGATTTCGAGGAAGACACAGCCGGCGCCGACCACAACAAGTACGCATGGGCCAACGCGGCCTACGCGATGGCGACCAACATCAACCGCTCGTACAAGCTCTACGGCTGGGGCTCGCGCATCCGCGGCATCGAGTCGGGCGGCGCGGTGGAGAACCTGCCGCTGCACACCTTCCCGAGCGACGACGGCGGCGTGGACCAGAAGTGCCCCACCGAGATCGCGATCAGCGACCGCCGCGAGGCCGAGCTCTCGAAGGCGGGGCTGCTGTCGATGATCCACCGCAAGAACTCCGACTTCGCGGCCTTCATCGGCGCGCAGTCGCTGAACAAGCCCGCCGAGTACGACGACCCCGACGCCACCGCCAACGCCAACCTGGCGGCGCGCCTGCCCTACCTGTTCGCCTGCAACCGCTTCGCGCACTACCTCAAGTGCATCGTGCGGGACAAGATCGGCAGCTTCAAGGAGCGCGAGGACATGCAGCGCTGGCTCAACAAATGGATCATGAACTACGTGGACGGCGACCCGGCCAACTCCTCGGAGATCACCAAGGCCCAGAAGCCGCTGGCCGCCGCCGAGGTGATCGTGGAGGAAGTGGAAGGCAACCCGGGCTACTACACCTCCAAGTTCTTCCTGCGCCCGCACTACCAGCTCGAGGGCCTCACGGTCTCGCTGCGCCTGGTGTCGAAGCTGCCCTCGGCCAAGGGCGGCGCGTGAAAACGTGAAAAAACGGGCCGGTCTTACTTGAAATTCCGGCTCCCGTTTCGTTCTATCCACAGCTGCCGGGGACCGGCCCCGCCGACAAGCCACCGGCAGCACAAGCATCCGTCTCGATCATCAACAGCAACTGCCCGAACGCAATCGGGTTCCAAGGAGTAGGAACATGTCTTCTGACTTTCACATCAAGCTCGACGGCGTCAAGGGCGAGTCTTCCCACAAGGACCACAAGGACGAGATCGAGATCTCGTCGTGGACCTGGAACGTGAGCAACGCATCGGGCTCCGGCTCCGGCGGCGGTTCGGGCAAGGGCAAGGCCACCCCGGGCGAATTCCACTTCACGCACACCTACGACAAGGCCTCGCCGGTGCTCGCCAAGAACTGCGTGAGCGGCAAGCACTTCAAGGACATGGTCCTGACCTGCCGCAAGTCGGGCGAAGGCCAGCAGGAGTACCTGAAGGTCACGCTCAAGGAAGTGTTCATCGCCATGGTCGGCCCCGGCGGCGCACAGGGCGGCGACGTGCAGGAACAGGTCTCCTGCACCTTCAAGGATATCGAGTTCGCCTACAAGGCCCAGGACGACAAGGGCGCCGCGGGCGGCGAAGTCAAGTTCGGCTGGAACGTGGCCACCACCGAGACACGCTGACGGACGACGGATGCAAGGGCGACGGCATTGGGCGCGCCAGCGCCCGGTGCGGTTCCCACGCAACCTCACCGGAGCAATGCAATGGCATTCAGCACCCCACTCATCGGCCGCGACGGCACGCCGCAGATCGCCTACAACATCGACTGGTCGGTAGGCCGGATCGGCTCCAACACACGTGAAGACGTGATGCTGGTGCAGGCGCTGTTCAAGATCTTCTACTACGAGCTGCTCGGCTTCAACCACGGCATGGACCCGCCTGCGGGCCAGACCGAGGTGATCGTTGTGGACGGCTACTACGGCCCGATCACGCAGAAGCACATCACGCACTTCCAGACGCAGGCGATCGCGCTGGGCCAGAAGGTGATGCCCGACGGCATCTTCGATCCGTTCCGCGCACCCGGCGCCTCCAGCACGCTGAGCAAGTCGCGCTATGCGCTCGACCTGCTCAACAACGGCTGCTCCAACTCCTGCAAGGAACAGGCCATCGACAACTACACGAACCTGCCCAACCGCGCGGACATGCCGCAGCTGCTGCGCAGCGCGCTGAAGAAGGTCAAGAAGACGGCGAGCAAGTACACCTACGTCGAGCCGCAGACGGTGCCCACCACTGGCGGCGCCTGAACGAGGCAACCAGCAGCGGCCAGACCTGCTGAAACGCAAAGGGCCCGGAGCGATCGCTGCGGGCCCTTTTCATTTCGGTCTCGGCCCCCTTGCCTCGTCACACCCCGCGCCGGGCAAAGGATTCAGGAATCCGTCGGCATCGCGTTCTCCGGCATCAGCCGCGTCACGTCGTCCTCGTCGTCCTCGATCACCCACAGCGTGAGCGCCGTGTAGTTGTCGTGGCCCGGCTTGGCATTGGCCTTGACCTGCGCGTCGATCAGCTCGGTCCACTGGCTCGGCGTGCGCGAGGCATGCAGGGTGTCGATCAGGCACTCGTCGCCCAAAGGCTCCCACACGCCGTCGCTGCACAGCAGCAGCACGTCGCCGGGCAGCAGGCGCATGCGCTGCGACACGGAGATCTCGGGCTCTTCCTCGATCGAGCCCAACGCCGACAGCAGCATGTTGCGCTGCGGATGCAGCCGCGCGCCCTCCTCGTCGAGCATGCCGCCGGCCACCATCTGCTGCACGAGGCTGTGGTCGGTGGTGCGCGCCACGATGGCGCCGCCGCGGAACAGGTAGGCGCGGCTGTCGCCGCTGTGCACCCAGGCCAGCGCCTGGCTTTCGAGGTCGATGGCCGCGAAGACGATGGTCGAGCGCATGCCCGCGAGCTTGCCGCCCTCGGCCTGGCGCGCGACCACGTCGCGGTTGGCCTGCTCCACCAGGCCGCGCAGCGTGGCTTCGTCGAGCCCCGGCGCGGCCGAGAAACCGCCGAGCATGCTGGCGCGCGCGGTCGCCGCCGCCACGTCGCCGCCGCCATGGCCGCCGGCGCCGTCGGCCACCAGGCAGGCGACATGGCGTTCGTCGTGCCAATGGCCGTGCACATCCTCGTTGTAGGTGCGGCCTCCCTGGCGGGAGAGCGTGACGATTTCGATTTCCAAGCGGGGTGCCTCGCGGGTGCTGCGGTTGTTTTCGTGTTCGTTGTTCGCCCTGCCTGCCTGCCGCGGCTCGCTGCCGTGTTCAGGCGTCGGACTTCAGGCGCGCCATCTGCTCTTCGTAGGCCTCGAGGAAGGCGTTGCCGAAGAGGCTGTGGAAGTCGTCTTCCGCCTCGCTCGCGATGCCGCCGTACAGCGACACGAACTGGTCCCACAGCTTGGCCTTGCGGTTGGCGCTGAAGAGCGCGTCGAGCGCGGTCTTCGCGCTGATCTTCTTCTCCAGCTCCGCCGGCTCGAAGCGCGCGATGACATGGGCCAGCGCCGCGCGCATGCCCACCATCACGCCGAACTGGTGCGCGCGCAGGTCGTTGAAGGCATCGCGCATCGCGGCCTCGGGCGGCATGAAGCCGCGCACGCCGGGGCCCAGCAGGTGCGCGAGGGCCACCTCGACCGTGGGCGAGAACTTCAGCGGGTTGTTGGCCTGCGCCGCGATCATCGTGACCTCGGCGCGCACCTCGCGCTTGAACTCCTGGCGCGTGAGCAGCAGCTGCAGCGTGCCCTCGGTGGCACTGCGCAGCATCGAGCCGATGCGCTCCATCAGGCCCGGCGTGAGCATCTCGGGCGGCTGGTGCGTGCTCGCGAGGCCGCGCAGGAAGGCCGCGAGCAGTTCGTCGTCGCTGGCCATGCGCTCGTGCGAAGGCTGCCGCTGCACAGGACGTGCAGCGGGTGAAGGTGCCGGGGCCGGGGGCTTCAGCGGTTCGAGCGGCTCCAGCGGCCTGCCCGATCCCTCCGGCCCGCTGATGCGGATCGGCTGGCCGGTCATGTCGTCGAACTGCGCCAGCGGCTGCTGTGCCGGCACGGGCATTGGCGCCGGCGCTGGCGCCATCACCGGCGGCGGCGCAGGCGGCCTCGGCAGCTCGACGGCCTTGGGCGGCGTGAAGCCGAACTGGTCGATCGGCAGATGATCGGGCCGCGGCACGGGCGCGGCCGGCGCCGCCTGCTGCAAGGCCGCCAGCGGATCGGCGTTGGACGCGGTGTTTGGCTGCAGCAGCGGATCGGCCAGCGGCGACAGCGCGAGCGGATCACCGCCGATGCCGCCACCGCTTCCACCCATGCCGCCGAACAGTTCGTCGATGCTGGCTGCCTTGCCGTTCGCGGGCGGCGCACCGAGATCGGAGAAATCGTCGAGGGCGCCGAGTCCGGCTGCCGGCTTCGACGACGGCCCGGGCCCGAGCAGGTTGGCGAAGGGATCGACCTGCGCGGCTTGCACGTTGCGCGAGCCGCTTTCCATCGGGTCGGGAAAGAGCAGCGAATCGGGCAACGCAGCCGCGGCAGCCGCGGCGGGCCTGGACGGTGCGGCCGGCGCCGCCGGCGGCGCAAGGCCCGCGAGCAGGTCGGCAAAAGGATCGTCGCTCGACGGCGCCGCAGCGGCAGGCACGCCCGATGGCGCACCGAGCACGGTCTCTGGTATGGCCAGCGGCGGCTGAGACGCTGCGGCGGCAGCATTGGCCGTCACGCGCACCGTCAGCTCGAAGCTGCCAACCACCAGCCGCGCGCCGTCGGTCAGCGCAGCCTCCTTGCCCGAGCCCAGCGACACGCCGTTGCACTGCATCGGGTTGCTGCCGCGGTCGATGACGAAATACTGTCCGTCGCGGCACAGCACCTGCGCATGCACGCGCGACACCGTGCGGTCGGGATCGTCGAGCACCAGCGTGTTGGTATCGGCACGGCCGATGGTGCCGCCGTTGGGGCCGAAGTCCGCGGAGATGGACTGGCCCGCCGGAGCGCCTTGCCGGGTGATGACTGCGATATGGATCATGAATCGGCCCCCGAAGGCTCTGTGCCTGTATGCGCCCGAACGAACTCGCAGGGAGTATTCATTCCGTGGGGCATGTTGGCAATCTCGCCTAAAGAGGTATGCCATTGCAGCCAGGCTGCGACGGCGGTGAAGATGAGGGCGATGAGGAGCCAGGTGCGGGTGGCCGAGTCGGGGCGGCGCTGATCGGAGCGGGCCCATCGCAACCCGGCCGCCGCCAGGAAGGCTACGGCCAGCGCGGCGAGGATGCATTGGGCAGGCATGCGCGGCATCATGTCCGGGCCACCATCGCATCGAGCCAGCGCCGTTGCCGCCACGCCGGTGCGGCAACGGGGAACAGCGGCACGCCTGGCTGTGCGAGGCACAGATGCTGGGCCGCCGCGGCACGCTGGCGCTGGTGGCCGAGGCGCAGAACGCGCACGCAGTGGTCGGCGGTGGGCGGCCGGCCCATGAAATAGCGGACGCCGGGCGTGAAGACATGGCCTTCGGACTGCCACCAGCGTGCGATCGCCTCGGCATCGGGCCACGGCAGATCGGCATCTTCATCTTCGGCGACGTTGTCGTCGTCCGGATCGTCCGAGAGCCCGCGGCTGGCGCGCCCCGGCGATGCGCCCGCGATCGAGGATGCCTGCGCCGAAAGACCGGTGATCATGCGCAGCGACTCGCCCGCCAGGCGCGACGACGCCGGATCGTCCAGCTGCCGAATCAGCCAGGGAACGAGCTGTGCATCGCCAGCGATGCCGCAGGCCTCGATGAGACGGCGCAGCGCGGGGCGGCCCTCGGCGCCCTGCACCGCCTGCGTCATCTGCCCCAGCACATGGCGAGCGCGCGGTAGATCCGCGGCGCGCAGGAACAGCGCCAGCGCCTCGGCCGCCTCAGGGGTGCTGCCGCGAGCGATCTCCTCGAGCACCTCGATGGCGGGGTACGAATCTCCCAGGAACAACGCCGCGCATGCGGCACGCAGACGGACTTTGGTGCTTCCGTGGGCAAGGTTCTCGCGCACGCGATCGGTCCAGCGCGCGATGCCGACATCGCCCACCAGCTGCAGCGCGCGAGCGCGGACCGCGTCGTCGTTGTCTTCCAGCAGAGGCCCCAGCAAGTCGCCGGTCGGCGTGCGATGCAGATGCATGGCCGCCGTTGCCAGGTAGCGCGACAGCGAAGAGCCTGCGGCAGCCATCTTCACCACCAGCCCCCGAAGGGATCTGCTCGAGACCCATCCGAACGCCTCCTCCAGGCTCGTGTCGCCGGCCGGGCCATCGAAATCGGCCTGTGCAGCTGTCGCGAGCACGTGCCTCACCTGCGTCGTGTCCTCCGACTCGAGCGCCAGCACCATGGGAGCGAACAGGCCGCCGGCACCTGCATCCTCCATGCATTCGATACAGGCCTCCCAACCCTGCGCGTCGGTGGTGCGAAGCAATGCCAGGTGCGAGTCGATGCGTTCGTCGAAGCCGGCGAGCCGCACCAGGGTGTCCCGCCCGTTGACCAGCCGGGTTCGGTGCAGCACCAGCCACGCCAGCTCGTGCGCGAGCCGCTCGAGCTGGCGCGCGACCACGGCGCGCGATGGCGATGCAAGGCCGTTCCCACGAACCAGGCTGCGAAACGGCGGTGTCCTTGCGCCTTCGGCAGGCGCGATCAGGCAGGCGCCGCGCGTCTCTCCTTCGGACGACGATTCGCACACTGCGAGTGCTCCCGGCGCATAGCCCTCGTGCATCGCGTGCGCTCCGACGATCACCTGCAGCGGCAGGGTGGCACACCCGACGTCGCCTGTGAAAGCCGGCAGGTGGATGCAAGGCAGACCGTCCCGCCATGCGCGGTACTGCCTCGCCAGCAGGGCGGTGGACTCCCACGCGCGGTAGCGCTCTCCGTTGATGTCGGTGATGCGCCACCCGATCTGGCTTTCGGTCGCAGCCGCTCGATGCAGCGCCGCATCGATCGCACGCTGCAGACCGCCCCCCACCGAATAGCGGTCCGTGCGCAGGCTGTCCGGCTCATGCGCCACGGCAGCGGCCGGCACGCAAGCCATCGCAGGCTCCAGAAAAGGCCCCGAAGCACGCCCCGTCAGAAAGAACGCGGCGGCCTCGCCAGGAATCAGGCCGAACGGGTTGGCCGCTTCGTGAAGCCGTCCGCTGTCGTGGAGCCGGTCGCGGTCTTCGTCGTTCAGCATCGAGTCGACACCGCCGATCAGCGCCGCATCGATCTCATCGCTGGCGAGCAGCGCGTCGGCAAGCTCCATGGCGCTTGCGGCCGATGCGTGGCCCTCCAGCATCACGCGCGAGTGGCGCGAGGGCCGCAGGCCCAGGCTTCGCATCGTCCGCGCAATGAACGCGTGACCGGTCCCATCCTGCGTGATCGCGTGGTTGCGAAACGGCTCGGGCAGCGCCACGAACAGTGCGCAACGCGCGATGTCGCCGCCATAGGCGGCCAGGCATTCACGAACTGCGCGCGACAGAAGCCTGCGCAACCAGGCCTCCTGCGACTGCTTCAACTTGCCCGCTGCGGGCACGGGAGCCGCCATCAGCGGATCGCCGGTGTTGGGCAGCACGGCCTCGATGCCGCTCATTCCGGCACGGATGGCCGCGCAGGTCTGTGCGGCATCCATGCCGACAGCCGTGACGCATCCCGTGCCGTAGATCAGCTGCATGGCAATGTGCGCTGATCAGTCTGCAAGCGCCGGCGTGTCGTGCCCGACGTAGCGCTTGCCGCGGCGTCGCGCGTGCAGCCATGCCGGTGACACGTCGCCGATGACGATTTCGCGCACCAGTCCCAGCGTGCGCAACCCGGTCAGGCAGTGGCGCGCGAGCACGGACACGGTGCGTGCCTCGGCATCGACGTACACCGTGTCCGCCCTCAGCCGGTACTGCGAGACGCCCGCGGAATGCAGCACGGTCGCACCGATGTCCGGAGCCGGCATGCGAAAGCCCCACATGCCCTCAGGCGTGAGATTGGCGAGCTGCACCTCTTCTCCCGGCATCGCATGCGGCCACTGCTGGTCAAGCGGTGCGCATTGCGCGAAGCGTGGATCGAAGTCCAGCGGCGGAAGCGGCCATCGCGAATCCAGCCAGGCCTTGTCATAGGTTCCGGCATGCCTCGAGCGCGGCATCCAGTTCGGTGCGACGGCGCCGAAACCGGCCACCGGAAAGGCCGTGTCCGAAGCGCCCATTCTTTGCCCGAAGGGCCCGACGTTCGGCAAGTCGCTATCGACCGATGGGTCCGACGAAGGGGCGCCCTGCCAGCCCACGCCGACGGGGTTGTGCAGATGGCATGCGCTCACCGCTCCTTCAGCGTCGCGCACGCTGCCGCCAAAGGCGCGCTCGTAGCGCAGCGGCATGGTCGTGAATGGCCTCGGAGCAGACACCCTGGTCCCCGCAGGACCGGCCCGCTGCCTGTCGCCGACGATGGTCAGCACCTTGCGCCAGCTGCCGACGCGTATGCCTGCCGACATCTCCGTCACCTCCTCGCCGTGAGGAGCGTGGGCGGTGGCGTTGAGGATGAAATCGACGGCAGGCTTGTCGGCACTCGCCGCGCTCGCCCGCCACAACGACGACCGGCCCGGCACGCCGGCCGGCTCGTCACCCAACGGCGGCGGCAATTGCACGGCCAGCGGAAACGGCTCGCCCGTTTCGTCGAAGCCGTAGGTCGCGCACACGAGGATGCAGAAGAACAGCTGCCCCTCGCGGTCCATCAGCAGCATGCACTGCTGGGCGAAAGGTGTTGTGTTGAAGATCGCAGGCGTCATGTGCGGCCTTCGCATCAGGTCCAGCGGCCGGCGCCGTCCAGTCCCATGGGCCAATACGGCATTGCCGACAGGAGCTCGGCTGTCCCCATGTCGCCTTCGTCGACCACCCACTGAAGGAGGAACCACTCCGGTGCTACGGGCGGTACCTCGCTGGCATTGAGTTCGCTGCAGGCCAGCCAATATTTGCGGATGACCGCGACCGTCGCCGGGTCCGAAACCGGACCGGCCGGAAACTCGGCCCAGTTCGCCACCCGCGCCTGCTTTGCCGAGCCGAGCTCCTCCTGCAGCGACCGCGTGCGGTAGTCCCACCATTCGACCGCCTCCTCCAGCGCTTTCTTGAGCTCCCTGCGGTACTTGGTGAAAAGCGCCCGGTACGCCGCCGGCGCCTCGCCGCGGGCTGGCGAGACATGGATGACGACCGCCCCGCTCAACCCCAGGTCGCGAGGTGCGACGAGCAGCCTTGCGATCCCGTCGTTCATGCCTTCTTGCGTCATGTACTTCGGCTTCATCGGAACTCCTTCATTCGATGTGCATGGCACGGCCGGATGCTTCAGATCCAGCGCTCGTTCTTGTCGAGGCCCAGGGGCGTGAAGACGAAGTCGGCCATGAACTCCGCCAGGTCCTCCACGCGGTTGGGCAGCATCTCGATCAGCAGCTCGCGCGGTTCCACCGGGGCCTCGAGCGTTTCGAGGTCCGCCTGCTCGTCCTCCTCGTCGACGTCTTCGCAGCCCCAATCCGATTCGGCGTCTTCGGCGTCCTCGACGCCTTCATCCTCCTCGCCCTCTTCCGCCTCGTCATTGAGCCGTTGGCATTCGAGCGCGTACTTGCGGAAGACCTCGATCACGAAAGGGTGCGATGCCGGCCCCAGCGGCCATCTTCGATCGACGGCCTCCTGCGCTGCCTTCGCATCGGCGCCGGCCCGCGTCTCGCCGAGCAGAAGCGCTTGCCACCACGCCAGGGCTACGGCTCTGGCCTGCCGCATCTCCACGACGTAGTCGTCGAACAGTTCCTTGTAAACGCTCATCGCGATCTCCTTCGCTCCGGTTGGCCGCTACTTGATCTTGTTCAGGAATGCTTTGACGCGCGCGGTGCCATGCCTTCTGGAAACGGTGCCGCCCTGCTTGCCGGAACACGGCCTGCAGTGCCCCTTGGAGGTGGCCCCCGTGGACTTCGCCCATTCCTTGAACTTGGCGACGGCGTTGCACCCGCCCAGGTACCACGCGACGATCAGCGGCGGCTGGTGGTCGGGCACGGTCGCATTGCGCCACTTGCACTTCCAGCATTTCTTGCCCGCGATCTTCTTGCGCTGCTTGGCATTCGGTTTGCCTTCCTTGGGGCGCTTGTATCGGTTTCTGCACGGCTGGGATCCATCCCAGCCATGGGCGCTCGCCACGCGCACCAACGCGGCGGGCTCGATGATTCCCACTGGCGGTGTCGCACAGTTCTGCCCCATGGGGTCGCCGTGACGGCACACGCCCTTTCCCTCGATCTTGACGGTGTGCGACCAGTTGGAGAAAACCGCCTTGCCCTTGGTCTTGTGGGTGACCACATTGCCGCCCTGCGTGCCCGCTTCATTGCCGGTGCTGGTGCTGACCTCCGAGGCATCCTCCAGGGCGGTCGGCTCGCCGTCGATCAGGACCGAACTGCTCCCCTTGGAAAGATCGGATGCGCTGCACAGGTTCACGTACGGCACGGGCAGCGGGCCACCCGGCGGCGGCGGCGGCGTCAGGCACACATCGCCCGGCGCGACGCCCTTGCCGCCGCTGCCCTTGTGGAACAGGCCCATGCCTTCGGCGTAGACGGTCAGCGACATCGTGGCATCACCGTTGATCGGCCCATACGCTCAGTTGAGCTCGATGGACCCGCCCTTGAGCGAGTTCACGCCGGTAGCGCGCGTCTGGACGAAATGGCCGGAGATCAGCACCTTGCCCGCGCGCGTGAGCGTGATGCTGGCACCTCCGCACTTCAGCACGATGCGCTCGCGCGCCGAGAACACGATGCGCTCGCCGTCCACCTGCGCGTGCAGCGCAACCGCCTGCGCGTCATTGCGCTCCTCGGCCGGCATCACGCGCCCCAGGATCAGCGGCAGGCCCGGATCGCCGCGTTCGAACGCAACGACGACGTCGCCGCCCATGTCTTCGTCGCCCAGACGGACGACGGAGCGCGCGCACAGCGGCGCATCGTCCTCATGCATGCGCACCCAGGCACCCTCCCCTGTCAGGGCAGCGAGCCGGGCCACCTGCACGCCGAGCTGCATCGCCCCCGGGTTGTCGAGCGTCACCGGCATCAGCCGCGACAGCGCGTCATCGCGTCCACTCATGTCGACTCCTTCAGTTGTGGGTGATCTTCGATCCCTTGACCACCACGTTGCCCGAGGCCTTGACGTTCACCGCGCCCGACCCTTCGATCAGGATGTCCTTGCCCTTGATCGTGATCGAGCCGTCCTTCTTCATCACGATGCTCGCGCTGCCGGTGGTCAATGAAATCTCCTCGCCGGCATCGACCACGAACTTCTTGCCCACGCTGACGGAGTCGTCCTTGTCGA
>CAJYQC010000588.1 GCA_913776885.1 uncultured Variovorax sp. | reverse complement strand
TCATGGGCCTGGGCCTTGCGGCGCTGCGCGACATGATCACGTTCTTCCATCGCGATGCGAGCGATTCGGCCGGCACCGCCAACCCGGTGGCGGCCGCGATCAGGAACACGATCGCTTCGGGCGTTTCGCAGTGCGGCAACTTCATGAAGACCTTCGTGCACCTCGGCTTCAATGAGGACCGTGCAGGGCAGAAGGTGTTCGACGGCGTGTTCGCGCAGATCGCCGCGCGGCAGACCAACATCAACATGCGCTTCGCCATTCCCGGCGGCGGCGGCGGCGTGCGCGCCGACCACACGGCCTTCGGGCAGGCGGGCACGCGCGGGCTCTCGAAGGACTACGTGGACGACGTGGCGCAGCGCCGCGGCGGCATCCTGTCGCGCTGCGAGGCCAGCGGCACCTGCCCCAAGCTCTTCATCGGATTCAGCGGTACCGAGTTCTACGTGCTGCAGGGCTCGCCGCTGCTGACCGATGCGTGGGGGACGACCGACCTCGTGCAGCCTGCGAACGCCCGCGTCTACTACTACGCCAGCACGCACCATCTGCTGGGCCTGGCTTCGCTGCCGGGCTCGAGCGCCGGCGCGCTCTATGCGACCAACGGCAATGCCGGCGTGATCCCGGTGGTGCGCGCGCTGTATCAGAACCTGGAAGACTGGGTCGTCAAGGGCACGACGCCGCCCGACAGCCAGGTGCCGAAGATCGCCGATGCCACGCTGGTGCGGCCGCAGCAGGTCAAGTTTCCTTCCATTCCCGGCGTGAACTACACGGGGCTGGTCAACAACTACTCGCTGCTCGACTGGGGTCCGAACTACCGTCCGCAGGACGAGAGCGGCATCGCCACCCAGGTGCCGCCGGCCTACCTGGGCCGCGATTACGCGATCCTGGTCCCGCAGGTGGACACCGACGGCAACGATGTGGCAGGCATCCGCAGCCTCGACGTGGCGGTGCCGCTGGGCACCAACACCGGCTGGAACTACACGAACGTGGCGGGCCGCATCGACCAGGCGGGCCTGTTCGGCTCGTACTTCCCATTCGCGAAGACGGCCGCGCTGCGCGGCGCAGACCCGCGCCCGTCGCTGCAGGAGCGCTACACCGACCAGGCCGGCTACGTGGCGGCGGTGACCGCAGCCGCCGACGACCTGGTGGCGAAGCGATTCATGCTGCGCGTGGATGCCGACGCGGCCATCGCGGGCGCCGTGTCGAATCCGGTGCTGCCCTGAGCCTGGCTCAGCCCGAGGTGTGCACCGCGAAACCCGTCCTGCCTGACGCGATGTGCTCGCGCAGGGTGAGGGCGGGAATGTCGTAGTCGCCGCCGTTCTGGCGGCGGAAGGGAATCGGCTCGGCGCTGAAGAGCGTGTCGAGCCGCTCGCCCAGCTCCTGCGTGATGCGCGCGTACGCGGCCTCGTCGATCTTGTGGGTGCGATACACGAGGTAGGGCGGCAGCACGTCGAAGCCGGGGTAGTAGAGGATGCCGTGCTGGATCGGGAAGAGCAGGTCTTCCATCGGCCCGTTGACGCCTCGCGGCGCATAGTGCGAGGCCCAGCCGCCGGCGGTCACCACCAGCATGGCGCGCTTGCCGGCCATGACGCCTTCGCCGAAGCGGTCGCCCCAGTGCGTGTCGGAGTGCTCGCCCACCCCGTAGGCGAAGCCATAGGCGTAGATGCGCTCGATCCAGCCCTTGAGGATGGCGGGCATCGAGTACCACCAGAGCGGGAACTGCAGGATCACCGCGTCGGCCCAGCGCAGCTTGTCCTGCTCGGCGGCGATGTCGGCGGTCTGCGTGCCGTTCATGTAGGCGTCCCTCGAGTCGAGCGCGGGGTCGAAGCGCGCCGCGGCGTCGCGTGTGGGGAAGTCGTCGGCATCGAGTGCGGGTTTCCAGCGCATGGCGTAGAGGTCGGACACGCGCACGCTGTGGCCGGCGGCCGTGAGGTGATCGGCCATGAATCGGTGCAGCGAGCCGTTGAGCGAGGCGGGTTCGGGATGGGCGATGACGAGCAGGACGTTCATGGTTGCTTGAGGTTTCGACTGGAGATGCCTTCAGGTTAGGCCTCGTGGCGATATATTGGAAATGAATAGTCTGAATTCCAGGAATTGCCATGAACAATTTCAGCCGCCTCGACCTGAACCTGCTCGTCACGCTCGACACCCTGCTGGCCGAGCGCAACGTCACCCGTGCCGCCGAGCGACTGAACCTGTCGCAGCCCTCGGTGAGCGTGCAGCTGGCCAAGCTGCGTGAGGTGTTCGGCGATCCGCTACTGCTGCCCGCGCAGCGCGGCATGCGGCCCACCGCGCGGGCCGACGAACTTCGCGAGCCGCTGCGCGAGGCGCTCGAGGCGCTGGGACGCGCGGTGGCGCCGACGAAGCCCTTCGCGCCTGCCGAGGCCAGCACCACCTGGCGCGTCGCCGCGGCCGACTATGCCGAGTCGGCCATCCTGCTGCCGGCGCTGGCCGGGCTGCGTACCGCGGCGCCGAACACGCGGCTGGCGGTGGTGGAGGCCGTGCCTTCGCGCATGGCGCGGCAGCTGGAAAGCGGCGAGATCGACCTGTTCTTCCACACCAGCGTGGGCGCGCCGCCGGGCCTGCACGCGCGGGTGCTCTTGCAGGAGCGCTATGTGCTCGTGGGCCGTGCCGGCCATCCGCGCCTGAAGCGGCGGCCGACGCTGGCGCAGTTCTGCGCGCTGGAGCATGTCGTGGTGTCACCGGCCGGCGGCGGCTTCGCAGGGCCGACCGACGAGGCGCTGGCCGAGCAGGGCCTGACGCGCCGCGTGGTGCTGTCGGTGCCGCACTTCCTTTTCATGATGTCCGCCGTGGCCGGCACCGACATGGTCGCGATGCTGCCCGAGCGGCTGGCGCGCAGCGCGCCCGGGCTTCGCGTGGTGGAGGCGCCACTGGAGGTGCCGGGCTACGAGATGGCGATGCTCTGGCACGAGCGCCGGCATCGCGATCCGGCGCATGTGTGGCTGCGCGAGCGGATCGCGGCCAGCCTCTGAATATTTGCGCCGGAGCAGCGCTCAGGCCACGTCCATGAGCTTGCCGAGGCCGGCCGGCCGCTCCAGCGGAAGCCAGAGCACGAAGCGCGTGCCGGCGGCCCCGGGCTCCCAGCCGACCGTGCCGCCGATCTCCTGCGCGCGCCGCTGCTGGTTGCGCAGCCCGCGGCCGCCGCGCCGCATGGCTTCGCCCACGTCGAAGCCGCCGCCGTTGTCCTCGACGACCACGCACACGCCTTCGTCCACCACGGCGGTGCTCACGCAGATGGTGGTGGCGCGCGTGTGGCGCAGCACGTTGGCCACGCACTCCTGCACGATGCGCAGGATGTGCAGCGCCCCGTCGGGATCGAGCCAGTTGAGTGCGGGAACCGGCTGCACCTCCCACTGCAGCGCGATGCCTGCGCTTTCGATGCGCGGCGCCAGTCGGAATCGCATGGTCGCCAGCAGCAGGAGCAGGTCGGCGTCGACGCTCTCCATGGAGTCGATCACCAGCCGCAGGTCTTCCATGCAGCCCTTGAGCACGCTGGAGATCTCGGCCTCGCTCATCGCGCCGCGTTCCACCGAGCGGATCGCGCTGATGAGCGAGGAGCCCAGCCCGTCGTGCATGTCCTGCATGAGGCGGCGGCGCTCGGCGCTGAGCATGTGCTGGTTCTCGCTCACGCGCAGGCGCTGGTAGCTCTGCTCCAGCTCCGCCTCTCGCTCGCGCAGGCGCATCGCCAGGCCCCTGTTGAGCCGGCCCACCTCGGCGAAGGCGCCGATGTAGCGCTGGAACATGATGTATGAGAAGACGAAGAACAGGCTGATGATCGCGTAGGGCGACATGTACACGCTCTCCGGGCTGACCAGGTTGTTCTGCAGCAGCCCGTCGTATGACGTGAGCGCGAGCGCGAACACCGTCCATACGGCCACCAGCCGGCCCTCGCTTTGCTGGGTCTGCAGCGACTTGCGCAGGTTGACGGCGAAGATCAGCACCGCCACCGGCAGCACCGCGAGGTTGAGCAGCGGCGTGAACAGATAGAGGCTGACGATCCTGGCCGACAGGTGCGGCAGCGTCGAGATGCTGCAGGCGACCGCCAGCGTCACCGCGATGCGGGTCAGCCACACGGAAGGCTGCTGGTGCAGCCGCTGCAGGAACAGGTGGATGAGGATGACCAGCCACAGCAGGCTGGAGACGGTGATCCATTCGAACCATTCGTCGGACACTGGGATGTAGCTGCCGCCGGCGTAGTAGTGCAGCGTCCTGCAGAAGGCGAGCGCTGAGATCGCGAAGAACAGGAGGTAGAGCAGTTCGCGCCGCCGCCCCATCCATACGGCGAAGGCGAAGGCGCCGACCGCCAGGAAGGCCGCGCTGCCCATGAAGGGAAGCTGCACCTGCAGCAACTGGCGGATCTGGTAGCGCCAGCTTAGCGAAGCCTCGCTGCCGACCCACACGGTGGAGAAGCCGCTGCCGCTGTTGCGCAGGCGGTCCACGCGGATCAGCACCGTCCTGGGCGCGGCCGCGCCGGCCGCCGCGTTCAGCGGGATCAGCAGCGGGTGGTTGTAGCCGTTGTGGATGGGGCTGCCGTGCGACTGGTAGAGCAGGGCGCCGTCGGCGTACACCGCGATGTGGCCCAGCGTCTTCCAGCGCGGGAGGTAGAGCAGCTGGGGCTCGCTCACCGAAGCCCTGGCGGAGAGGTCGATGCGGTACCAGTCGGTCACGGTGCGTGCGCCGCTGCCTTCATCGGGCACCAGTTCTCGCGCCACCGTGTGCGGGAGGTTGACCTTCCTCCAGCCTTTTTGGGGCAGCGCCGCTTCCTGCGCGTCGCGCGGGGGCGCTGTGTAGCCGCTGCCCGGCACCGAAATCAGTTCGGCCCGGGTGATGTGGACGGCCTCGCCGTCTTGCGGCGGCTGCCCCGCAGCCGGCTCGGCCGCGTGCGCGAAGAATGTGAGCACCGGCGCGGCGGCCAGCAAAAGCATTGCGATCCACCTGCCGATTCGCCAACAGCTCTTGCTGCCAAGCCTCATAGATCGCTTTGCCTTGGAAGTCGCTTCTTTGTGATTTGCATCGGCCGGAAACCGCTGCGTGACGGCTCCGTTCCACAGAGCCGGACCCCGCCCTCGCGAGACGGGCGCGATTATGTTCTGCGTCGAAAACTCCTGCGATTACGACTGCTAACACGAGAGCGGCCTAGGGAGCAGGCCTGGTTCGTGCGCCACGACGGGGCGGCCGCGGCATAGGCCGTCCGTCGAATGCACAGAGGGGAAGGCATTCCCTAGGATGGGGCCGGTCGCTGTGTTTGGCTTCCTCCTTCATTTCTCTTCCTGGCCCGTCGATGAAACAGTCTGCCCTCCTGGTCTTGTTTGCTCGGCTCGCGGCAGGCGCGCTGCTCTCGGCGGCCGCCGGCTCCTTCGCCGCCGAGCCGGCAAGGGACAACCCGCTGGTCGGCCGCTACGAGGGCTCGGTGCTCGACGGCTACAAGGCCGCCGCCTACGACGAGGTCGGCCTCATCAAGGAGCCGTTCCAGAACTGGGGCGGCGGCAAGCCCGAGCTGCTCAAGGTGGAGGGCAAGGTCACGCTCTATCTATACAGGCTGCCCAAGGAGCGCTCGCTGCTGGAGGTGCAGCGCAACTACGAGTCCAGCCTCAGGGCCAAGGGCTTCGAGGTGCTCTTCAGCTGCGCGACCTCCAATGCTTCCTGCTACAAGCCGCGCCCCGGCAGCGTGGAAACCACCACGCCCTACGACTTCGCGCTCGCCTTCGACGAGCCCGAGTGGCCGCGCCTGGGCAGCCGGGGCGACTACGCGCGCAACTACTTCGCCGTGAGCGGCCGCTACCTGCTCGCGAGGAAGAGCGGCCCCACCGGCACCGTCTACGCGAGCATCGCGCTGGCCGAGCACAACGCCGAGGTCGGCAACCACGCGTTCGTGCGGGTGGTGGAGAGCAAGGCGATGGAGGAGAACAAGATCGTGTTCCTCGACGCCACGGCCATGCAGAAGAGCCTGTCGGAGACGGGGCGCGTCAACCTCTACGGCATCCTGTTCGACCTCGACAAAGACGTGATCCGCCCCGAGTCGCAGCCTACGCTCGACGAGATGACCAAGCTCATGCGCAACAACCCGCCGCTGAAGCTGTCGGTGGTGGGCCACACCGACGCGCAGGGCGAGGCGAAGCACAACGACGATCTTTCGAAGCGCCGCGCGCTGGCGGTGATCTCGGTGCTTGTGAAGGCTGGCGTGGACCCGCGCCGCTCCACCCGGCGGTTCTTCGCGCGCCCCGCCTCGCTGTCGTTGGGCGCCACAGGCTCCGAGGCGCCGGCACCGCGCGTGGTGAAGCGGCGCGGG
>CAJYQC010000587.1 GCA_913776885.1 uncultured Variovorax sp. | reverse complement strand
CACGGCAGAAGCGGTCTGCTCCGAACCGGCGCCCGCGCCGTAGTACATCGTGAGCCCGGCCGCGTCGCTCTTCACCATGACGGCGTTCATCGAGCCGTTCACCTGCGCCATCAGGTGCGTGGCGGGCACGAGCACCGGCTGCACACGCAGCTCGACGCCCGCCGCCTGCCGGCGCGCCACACCCAGAAGCTTGATGCGATAGCCGAGCTGCTCGGCGCAGGCCACGTCCATGCCCTGAAGCGCGGTGATGCCCTCCACCTGCGCGTCGGCGAAGCGAAGCGGCATGCCGAAGGCGTTGGCGGCGAGCAGGGTCAGCTTGTGGGCGGCGTCGATGCCTTCGATGTCGAAGCTCGGGTCGGCTTCGGCATAGCCCAGTGCCTGCGCCTGCGCCAGTGCGGCGGCGAAGTCCAGGCCCTCGTCGCGCATCTTGCTCAGGATGAAGTTGGTGGTGCCGTTGATGATGCCGGCCACCCATTCGATGCGATTGGCGGCAAGGCCCTCGCGCAGCGCCTTGATGATCGGGATGCTGACTGCCACGGCGCCTTCGTAGGCCACGATCACACCCTTCTTTCGCGCGGCCGCGAAGATTTCTTCGCCGTGCACCGCCAACAGCGCCTTGTTGGCCGTGACCACGTGCTTGCCGTGCGCGATGGCCGCCAGCACCCAGTCGCGCGCCGGGCCGGTACCGCCGGCCACCTCGACCACCACGTCGACGCCGGGATGCGTGGCGACCTGCATCGCGTCGGCCGTCAACTCGACGCTGTCTCTCACGATGCCGGCCGCGCGCTCCAGGTTGCGCGCGGCGACCATCACCAGTTCGATGGACCGGCCGGCCCGCGCCGCGATGTCGCCACGGTTGCGCGCCAGCACGCGGAAAGTGCCCGAGCCGACGGTGCCGATGCCGATCATCCCGACGCGCAGGGTACGAATGGCCGCCTGGCGGTGGTGCAAGGGCTCTAGGGATTCAACGGGATCGCGGTACATGGACAACTCCTGACGAAAAAACAAAACCCAGCTGCCAGAGCTGGGTTCATTCGTTCAGGGAGAGAGCGATACACCAGGTGGCTGCCGGAACGGCCACCTGCGCGTGCTCAGGTGGCCGCGGTGGTAATGGTGGTAATCATTCGAGCAACGACCATCGCCTGCGCGGAGGCAGGCGGCATCATGCGGCCCATGGGGGCTGCGAAGAATGCGAAGGGGAGGCGTTGGCTCGGCATGAAGCCGTGGAGTGTACAGGAGCCGAAGAGCGCCTCGGTCAGGGAGCGGCCGACAGCCGCTTTTCGAGCCACACGCTGTAGCGCGAAAGCCCGAAGCACAGCACCCAGTACACCGCGGCCACGAAGAGATAGCCCTCGAGGTAGAACGGCCGCCAGGTCGGGTCGCCGCCCAGCGCCAGCCCCAGCGCGCCCGTCAGCTCGAACAGGCCGACCACGGTGACCAGCGAGGTGTCTTTCAGAGTGCCGACCACGTTGTTGGTCAGCGCGGGCACGACGAGGCGCAGCGCCTGCGGCAGCACGATGTCGCGCTGCACCGGCCAGCGGCCGAAGCCCAGCGCCATCGCTACTTCGGTCTGTCCGCGCGGCACGGCCTGCAGGCCGCCTCGGATGATTTCCGCGAGATAGGCGGCCACGAAGAGCGCCAGCCCCGCGAGCACGCGCACCAGCACGTCGGGCTGCCACCCGGCCGGCCACAGCAGCGGCAGCAGGAACGAAGCCATGAACAGCACCGAGATCAGCGGCACGCCGCGCACCAGCTCGATGTAGCTCGCGCAAAGGGTCCGCACCACCGGCCAGCCGGAGCGCCGACCCAGCGCCAGCAGCAGCGCCAGAGGGAAGGCCAGCGCCAGCCCCACCACCGCGAGCCCGATGGTCAGCGGCAGCCCGCCCCATCGCCCCGTGGGCACGTAGCTCAGCCCGAGCACGCCGCCGCGCATCAGCAGCACGAAGAGCAGCAGCGCCACGATCCACGACGGCACCAGCCACCACCGCCAGCTGCGCGGCCAGGCGCTGAGCATCGTCACGGCCGACAGAACGACCACCGCGATGGCCGCACGCCATTGCTCCTCGTACGGAAAGCGCCCGAAGAGCATCGGCCGCCACTTCTCGGCCACCACGCCCCAGCAGGCGCCATGCTGCACCGCGCGGCAGGCCTGCGCGTCGGGCCGGAACACCGCGTGCACGATGCCCCAGTCGACGATGTGGAAGCCGATCCAGGCAAAGAGCGCCAGCAGCAGCAGCGTCGCGAGCGCGCGCAGCGGCGAACCCCAGAGCTCGCTGCGCCAGGCGATCGGCCCCTTCGCGGCATTCCTCATCGCCAGCCCCGCAATGCGACCCGCGCGTTGTAGCGGTTCATGCCGAAGGAGATCAGCAGCGACAGCATCAGGTACACCGCCATGATGATCGCGATGCACTCGAAGGCCCGGCCGTTCGTGCCGATCGTGGTGTTGGCCACCGACACCAACTCCGGATAGCCCACCGCCACCGCCAGCGAAGAGTTCTTGGTGAGGCTCAGGATCTGGTTGGTGAGCGAAGGCACGATCACACGCAGCGCCTGCGGCAGCACGACGATGCGAAGCTGCTGCACCGGCGACAGCCCCAGTGCCTGACCTGCGAGCACCTGCCCCTGCGGCACCGACAGGATGCCCGCGCGCACGATCTCCGCCACGAAGGCGGCCGAATAGAGGCTCAGGCCGGCGACGATGGTCACGTACTCGGGGCTGAGCGCCGCACCGCCGGTCACCCCGAAATCACCGCGCTCGGGAAGCTCGAAGTGCAGCCCGCCCTCGCCCATCATCGGCCACGGCACGCTGAGGCCGCCCTTGCTCAGCCACACGCCCGGCAGCAGCCGCACAGGCTCCGTCGGATCGGGCAGCAGGTTCGCCATCGCGAAAGCCAGCATCAGCAACTGGACCAGCAACGGCACGTTGCGCACCAGCTCGACGTACGCGGTGCAGATGCCGCGCAGCAGCACGTGCGGTGCCAGCCGGCCGATGCCGATCAGCGTGCCCAGCACCACCGAGAAGATGACGGCGGGCACCGCAGCGCGAACGGTGTTGATCAGCCCCGCAAGAAAGGCGCGCCAGAACGGCTGGCTGGCATCGAAGTCGAGCCAGCCCTCGCTGATCGAGAAGCCCGTGGGTTCGCTCAGGAAGTCGAAGCCCGAGCGCACGCCCCGGGCACGCAGCACTTCGAGCGCGTGATGCACCACCCAGAAGGCGCCGGCCACCACGGCCAGCACCAGCAGGGCCTGTACGGCCCATGCCAGCCAGACCCCGCGCGATGGCGAAGGAGCAGCGTTTTTGGGGATGGTCATTTCGTCGTGGAGAAGCGATCCGATGCCGGGAGCACGGCGGAACCGGCCTCACCGGGCCGCAGGTGTTGCCCCCGGCGAGGCGGTTGGCGAAGCGACACGAAGTGCGCGAAGCCTGGGAGAGGCCTTATCTCACCGGAGGAGCATAGATCAGGCCGCCCTTGCTCCACAGGTTGTTGGAGCCGCGCGGCAGCTTCAACACCGACTTGGGTCCGACGTTGCGCTCGAAGATCTCGCCGTAGTTGCCCACGGCCTTGATGGCGCGGAAGGACCAGTCCTTGTCCAGGCCCAGCAGCTTGCCGAGGTCTTCACCGGTGCCCAGCAGGCGCTGCTGCGCCGGGTCCTTGCTGTTGGCCTTGAGCTCGTCGGCGTTGGCCTGGGTGATGCCGAACTCCTCGGCCTCGATGAGCGCGTTGGGCACCCACTTGGCGATGGCGAACCACTCGTCGTCGCCGCGGCGCACCAGCGGGGCCAGCGGCTCCTTGGAGATCAGCTCTGGCAGGATGACGTAGTCGTCGGGGTTGGCCGCCTCCTTGTTGCGCAGGCCGGCCAGCGCCGAGGCGTCGGTCGTGAAGGCCTGGCAGCGGCCCGAGAAGAAGGCCTTGAACGAGGCCTCGAAGCTCTCGAACACCACCGTCTTCACGGGAATGCCCTGCGCGCGGAAGTAGTCCGACACGTTCTTCTCGTTGGTCGTGCCCGACTGGGTGCAGATGGTGGCGTTCTTGAGCTGCTTGGCGCTCGTCACCTTGAGCTTCTTGGGCACCAGGAAGCCCTGGCCGTCGTAGTAGGTGATGGTGGTGAAGTTGAAGCCCAGCGAGGCGTCGCGGGTGAGCGTCCAGGTGGTGTTGCGCGCGAGGATGTCGATCTCGCCGGCCTGCAGGGCCGAGAAGCGCTGCTGCGAGTTGAGCGGAACGAAGTCGACCTTCTTGCCGTCGCCGAGCACGGCAGCCGCGATGGCGCGGCAGGTGTCGACGTCCAGGCCCGACCAGTTGCCCTGCGTGTCGGGCGCCGAGAAGCCGGCAACGCCGTTGGTCACGCCGCACTTGACGGTGCCACGCTGCTTGACGGCGTCAAGCGTCTTGCCGGCGAAGGCCGGAGCGGCAAAGGCCAGGGCCGCGAGACAGGCGCCTGCGAGCAGTGCCGGCCGGAATGGTTTCTTCATCATTGGTGTTCTCCTCAACAACGGTAAGCAAAAGGCAGTGTACGGGCCGCCGCCCGACTCTGCCAAAGAACTCCGGGTTGAATGCATATGCGCCTCGACAGGCTGGCTGGAAGCGCCGCAGGTTCACTACCATACGGCCCTTCAACAACCACTCACTGGGAATCCACACAATGGTCAAATCCGACGACACCGGCAAGTTCATCCTGCGCGTTTCTCTTGGCGTGCTGATCCTCCTGCATGGCATCGCCAAGCTGCAGGGCGGCGTCGGGTTCATCTCGGGCATGCTGGCGCAGCACGGCCTGCCGGGTGCGTTGGCCTACCTGGTCTACATCGGGGAAGTCGTTGCGCCGGTGCTGCTGATCGTCGGCTTCTACACGCGGCCCGCGGCCTGGATCGTGGCCATCAACATGGTGGTGGCGATCGCGCTGGTCCACACCAAGGAACTGGGCTCGCTGGGCAAGCAAGGCGGCTGGGCGCTGGAGCTGCAGGGCATGTTCCTGTTCGCGGCGCTCGCACTGGCCTTCATGGGTGGCGGACGCTTCGCACTCAGCAGCAAGTACACCTAGGCTCGCCCGCAAGCCCCTTTAGGGCCGACATCAGCGGCCGGCAAAGCCGTTGCGCTGGCTTCTTCAACGCCTTGACGCGCGGCGTCAGTCGTCGTCGTTGGCATCGAGGCCCGGGAACAGAACCTCGGTGTAGCCGAATCGCGAGAAATCGCGCACCCTCATCGGGTAGAGCTTGCCCAGCGGGTGATCGACTTCGTGCTGCACCACGCGCGCGTGAAAGCCGGTGGCGACCCGGTCGATCGGGTCGCCGTACGGATCGAAGCCGGTATATCGGATGCTGGAGAAGCGCGGCACCACACCGCGCAGGCCCGGCACTGACAGGCACCCTTCCCACCCCTCTTCCTCCTCGTCGCCCAAAGGCGTGATGACAGGATTCAGCAGCACGGTGCGCGGCACCGGGGGCGCATCGGGATAGCGCGGATTCACGACGTCGGTGCCGAAGATCACCAGTTGCTGGTCGACACCGATCTGCGGCGCGGCAAGGCCGGCGCCATTGACCGCATGCATGGTCTCGAACATGTCGCGCACCAGCATGTGCAGTTCGTCGGTATCGAAGGCGGCGACGGGCTGTGCGATGCGCAGCAGCCGAGGGTCGCCCATTTTGAGAATTTCGCGGATGGCCATGGCGGGATTATCGCGACGGCCTCCGGCTTCGCCTGCTGCAGAGCGCCCTCAGGGAATCAGGGAGGCGTCTGCGTCTTGGAGTCGGGCGACGTCCACAGGCGGGCGTTGCCACGCGGCTGAGTCGGAATCGAGCCGGGCCCGCCGCCCGCGATCGGCGGACGCGACGGCACCACCACCGGCGGCACGGGCCGGCCACCGCCTCCACCCCACACCGGCGGACGTGCCGGATAGCCCGGGCGCCCGTAATAGGGCCTGTCGTAGTAGCGCGGGCGCCGTTCGTAATAGCCACCGCCGTTGATGTAGACCGGCGCGGGCGACACCACCACCGGTGCCGGCTCGCTGTAGTAGGGCCCCGACGAATAGCCCCCGCCATAGCCCCCGCCATAGCCCCCGCTGTAATAGGGATCGGCGGGTACGCCCACGCAGCCGGTCAGCAGGGCGACCCCGCCGATGGCGGCACAGGCACCGAGAACTCGAATCTTGTTCATGAGGGACTCTCCTTGTGGCCTTCAATTAGCTTTCAACGTCAGGTTGTAGACCCTGTTGACTGCTCTCCTATGAAGCAGCGTAACGGCCGGTAAAGAAGACCAGCCGGCGCCGCTGCCGCCCACAGGCTCAGGCAGCCGGAACGCCGTTGGCAAGAATCTCCAGCATACGCGCCTCGTCGATGATCTCCACACCGGCGTCGCGCGCCTTCTCGAGCTTGCTGCCCGCCTCTTCGCCAGCCACCAGATAGTGGGTCTTCTTGCTGACCGAACCGGACACCTTGGCGCCCGCTGCCTCCAATTTATCCTTCGCTTCGTCACGGCTCAGCGTAGGAAGGGTGCCGGTGATCACGAAGGTCAGCCCCGCCAGCGGCTTCGGCGCCCGGGCGGCCGGCTCGCCTTCTTCCCAGGTCAGGCCGCAGGCACGCAGTTGCTCGACCACCTCGCGGTTGTGCGGCTGGTCGAAGAAGGTGCGCAGGCTCTGCGCCACCACCGGCCCGACGTCGTTCACCTCGAGCAGCTGCTCCTCGGTGGCGTCCATGATCGAATCCAGTTTGCCGAAGTGCTTGGCCAGGTCCTTCGCGGTCGACTCGCCCACGTGCCGGATGCCCAGCCCGAAAAGAAAACGCGGCAGCGTGGTCTTCTTGGAGGCCTCCAGCGCGTCGACGAGGTTCTTCGCCGACTTCTCCGCCATGCGGTCAAGGCCCGCGAGCGTGGTGAAGCCCAGCTTGTAGAGATCGGGCAAGGTGCGGATCAGGTTCGAATCGACGAGCTGCTCGACCAGCTTGTCGCCCAGCCCGTCGACATCCACAGCGCGGCGCGCCGCGAAATGCAGGATCGCCTCCTTGCGCTGCGCCGCGCAGAAAAGCCCGCCCGTGCAGCGATAGTCGACCTCGCCCTCCTCGCGCACCGCCTCCGAGCCGCAGACCGGGCATTTGTGCGGCATCGTGAAGACCGCGCCGCGCTGGTCGTCGGGCTTGGCCAGGCTCTCCGGCGCCACGCCAACCACTTCGGGAATCACGTCCCCGGCGCGGCGCACGATCACCGTGTCGCCCACGCGCACGTCCTTGCGCCGGGCCTCGTCTTCGTTGTGCAGCGTGGCGTTGGTCACCGTCACGCCGCCGACGAACACCGGCGCCAGCTTGGCCACCGGCGTGAGCTTGCCGGTGCGTCCGACCTGGATCTCGATGCCGACCACCTCGGTCAGCTGCTCCTGCGCCGGGTACTTGTGGGCCACTGCCCAGCGCGGCTCGCGCGAGACGAATCCCAGCTGGCGCTGCAGCGCGATGCTGTCGACCTTGTAGACCACGCCGTCGATGTCGTACGGCAGGGCATCGCGCTGGCGGCCGATGTTCTCGTGGAACGCTATGAGTTCGATCGCGCCGGTCGCGCGCGCGGTCTGCGAGGCGACCGGGAAGCCCCACTCGTGGAACTGCTGCAGCCAGTCGAACTGCGTGGGCAGGTCGGGCCCGCCTTCGGCTGCGGGCGTGACCTCACCCAGCCCGTAGGCGAAGAAACTCAGCGGCCGCTCGGCCGCGATCGCCGGGTCGAGCTGGCGGACCGCGCCGGCTGCCGCATTGCGCGGGTTGACGAACACCTTCTCGTTCTTCTGCCCGTCGGCGATCTTCTGGCGCTGGCGTTCGTTGAGCGCGTCGAAATCGGCGCGCTTCATGTAGACCTCGCCGCGCACCTCGACCACCGGCGGCGCCTTGCCGTTGAGGCGCAGCGGGATCTCGCGCACTGTGCGGATGTTCTGCGTGACGTCTTCGCCCACCTCGCCGTCGCCGCGCGTCGCGGCCTGCACCAGCACGCCGTTCTCGTAGCGCAGGTTCATGGCAAGGCCGTCGAACTTCAGCTCGCAGACGTAGCCGACCTGCGGGCCGTCCTCGGCGAGGCCCAGTTCGCGGCGCACGCGCGCATCGAAGGCGCTCGCGCCGCCGGGCGTGATGTCGGTCTCGGTGCGGATCGACAGCATCGGCACCTTGTGGCGCACCTTGACGAAGCCTTCGAGCACCTTGCCGCCCACGCGCTGGGTCGGCGAATCGGGCGTGCGCAGATCGGGAAACTCGGCCTCGATGGCCTGCAGGCGCTGGAAGAGCTTGTCGTACTCCGCATCCGGCAGCTCGGGCGCGTCGAGCACGTAATAAAGATGGGCGTGCCTGTGGAGCTGTTCGCTCAGTGCAGCGGCTTCGCGTGCCGCTTGGTCGCGCGTTGTCATGGTGTCTCCCGGGGAGGAATCGAAGTCAGCTGAAGAGCCGCCGCGCCAGCGGAGAGCCCGCGGCAAGGTCGCGCCCGTCGAGCGTGTCGTAGAGCTGTTCGAGATCGGCGCCGATGACGTCCATGGTCTCCTCGCGCAGCAGCTGGCCGTCGCTGTCGGTGACCACGCCGTCCATTTCGCGCGCCAGCGTGGCGGCGGCTTCGCGCATGCGGCGGAAAGGCTCCTCCCCACGGTCGACCTGCGGCACGTCCAGGCTCAGGCTGAGTTCGCGGATGGCCGACTGGGCCGGGTCGTCGGCCAGCGCGGCCTGGGTGTCGAAGGCCAGCCCGAGGATCGGCGGCAGGCCGGCCTCGCTAGCCGGCAGCACCATGCGACCGGGAATGATGCCCGCCACGAAGCCAAGCCGCGCGGCGTTCTGCTGCACGTAGCCCGGGCTCCAGGCCGCATGAAGCGCGCGCAGCACGAAGCCCAGCTGCGCGTCATGCGCACTGGCGAACTGGTCGAGCTCGCGGGCCCGCGCCACCTCGTCGAGCATCTCCGGGAACTCGGGCGCGCCGTTGACGGCGTCGGCGAAGGCCTGTGCCTTGACCACGAATTCCGAGTACTCGATCTCGTTGAGCGCGCCCGTGCGGTTGGCCAGCTGCACGCCGACCTGGAACGCGCTGTAGCGCTGGCCGGGCACCGGAGGCTCCCACTGGCGGGTGTGTTCGTTCAGGCCCTCGATGGCCACCGGCTTGCTGCCCGCGCGGCGCGTGGGCGGCATGGCGGCGATGGCCGCGTCGCCAGAGGCCAGGCCGTCGAGCGAGATCGGCGCGATCACGTCGATCAGCGGATCGAGCCCGCCGCGGCGTTCGGTCAT
>CAJYQC010000586.1 GCA_913776885.1 uncultured Variovorax sp. | reverse complement strand
AGGAACTGGTGCAGCAGGTAGCCGTGCGCCGCATGCAGCTCGATGCCGTCGATGCCCAGCCGCGCCGCGCGGTGCGCAGCAGCCACGAAGGCGTCGCGCACGCGGGCCAGGCCGGCGGCATCGAGCGCGATCGGCGCGTCTTCGTCGGGGGCATGCGGCACGGGCGAGGGCGCCCAGGCCTTCCAGCCGCCGGGCTCGCCGGGGTGGATCTGCCTGCCGCCTTCCCACGGTGCGCGGCTCGACGCCTTGCGCCCCGCGTGGCCGAGCTGGATGGCGACCTTGATCGGCGAGTGCGCGCGCATCGCCTGAAGCACCCGCGCGAGGCCTTCCTCGTTGGCGTCGGAATAGAGGCCCAGGTCGCCGGGCGAGATGCGGCCGTCCGCTTCCACTGCCGTCGCCTCGATGATCAGCAGCCCGGCACCCGAGAGCGCGAGGTGACCCAGGTGGATCAGGTGCCAGTCGCCCGGCGTGCCGTCGGTGGCGGAGTACTGGCACATCGGCGCGACGATGATGCGGTTGTCGATCTTCAACGGGCCGAGCTGCAGGGGCTCGAAAAGACGGCTTCGGGGGCTGGTGTCGCTGATGCTCATGGGGGATGTGGCTCCAAAGGATCGGCAATTCTGCTGTCGTGCATCGATCGGTGCTGCCGCTGCGGCGGAAGCCTTGCGGCTCGATGCGGTATGGCGCGAGGGCGTTGCACGGTCTTCGACCGGCCGGCCTGCAGGCGCGGTCAGCCAGCGGTCAGGCTGCGCGCGAATCCCATGGATTGACGGGATGGCGGCCCGCGCCGCGGCCTGTCATGATCCGCGGCTGCATGAATCACGACGCGAAGAATCCTCTTGCAGATCTGTTGAACCGCGCCAGGCAGGCCCTGGCGGATCCGGCGGGCGCGATGCCTGCCGCGGCTGCGGCCACGGCCGAAGCGGGTTGCGTGGTCTTCTTCGCGATCGGCGAGGACAACAGCCGCGCCCGCGTGGCCTCGGGCCGTGGCGCCGACGTCGGCGCGGCATGGCGCGCCGCCGCAGAAGCCGTCTCGCAGCAGGCCCGGCGTGGCGCGCAGCCTCCGCAGCGCCTGCGCGCGGAGATCGTCGACCAGGTCTGGCCGATGAGCTGGGGCGAGCTCAAGGCCAGGCTCGTGAAGACCAAGCGCAACTACTTCAACGAGGGCATCGCCTTCGACGCGCACTTCGATTTCGCCCTGCTCGCGCAGGAGATGCACGGCAGCGCAGTGCTCTACAACGGCGACGTGGACCATGCCGAGCCCAACACCGGCAACCTGCGCCTGTACACCCGGCGGCGCTTCGGCCGCGAGCTCGACTTTCCTTCGGACGACGAAGCGCCCGTGTGGTGCTTCACCACGCGGGCCGTGTACGTCGATGCGAAGGGCGCGTGGCCCATCACCGCCGAGGGGCAGGCCGCGGGCTTTCGCGAGCTGAACGACTGGAACGCCCAGCAGGTGCATGCGCTGATCGACGACGCGGGCAACTACCTCGCCGCGCAGGTCAAGCCCACGGGCGAGTTCCACTACGGCTGGTTTCCCTGCTTCGACCGCACCATTCCCACCTACAACACGCTGCGCCACGCGAGCTCGACCTACGCGATGCTCGAAGCGTGGGAGCTCACGCGCAACGACACGCTCAAGGCCGCCATCGACCGTTCGCTGGCCTTCCTCACCGGCACGCTGATCCGCCCCGCCAACCTGCCCGACGGCACGCGCGCGGCCTACCTGCTGGACATCGGCAGCGAGATCAAGCTCGGCGGCAACGCCGTGTGCCTGCTCGCGCTGGTCAAGTACACCGAGCTCACCGGCGACCGGCAATACCTCCCGCTGCTGGAGCAGCTCGCGCTCGGCATCCGCCACATGCAGGACCCGGAGACCGGCAGCTTCGTGCACGTGCTCAATGCGCCCGCGCTCGACGTGAAGGACAAGTTCCGCGTCATCTACTACGACGGCGAGGCCGCCTTCGGGCTGATGCGCCTGTACGGCCTCACGCGCGATGGACGCTGGCTCGCGGTGGTGGAGAAGGCCTTCGAACACTTCATCGCCGCCGAGCACTGGCGCGCGCACGACCACTGGCTGAGCTACTGCGTCAACGAACTCACGCGCTACCGGCCCGAGCTGCGCTATTACCGCTTCGGCCTGCAGAACGTGGCGGGGTATCTCGACTTCGTGCTGGAGCGCGTCACCACCTTCCCCACGCTGCTCGAACTGATGATGGCCGCGCGCGACATGGTGCTGCGGCTGGAGGCCGACCCCGAGCTGCGCCCGCTGCTGGCCGGGCTCGACCGCGACCGCTTCGACCGCGCGCTCGAATATCGCGCGCGCTACCTCGCCAACGGCCACTTCTGGCCCGAGCTGGCGATGTTCTTCCGCAACCCGGCGCGCATCGCGGGCTCGTTCTTCATCAAGCACCACAGCTTCCGCGTGCGCATCGACGACGTGGAGCACTATCTCTCGGGCTACGTGGCTTACCACCGCATGCTGAAGGCGGGCGAGGCCGCCGCAGCAGCAGATGCGGATGCCGATACCGTGAGTGGCGCCACCGGCACTGTCGCATGGGGCGGCGACGTGAACCTCTCGCGCCGCCAGCACTACCGGCTGAAGGATCTCGGCGGCGCGCACCGGATGCTCGGCGACATCGCCGCATTGCGCGAAGCCGACCTTCGCATCGTGAACCTCGAATGCGTGGTCGCCACCGTCGGCGAGCAGGGCGTCGACAAGGACGAGACCGGACCCTACTACTACCGTGCGCGCCCCGAGATGCTCGCGGTGCTGACCGAGGCCGGCATCGGCATGGTGGCCACCGCCAACAACCACAGCGGCGACTACGGCCCCGAGGCGCTGATGGAGCAGCACGCGCTGCTGCAGGCCGCGGGCATCGCGCAGGCAGGCACTGGCCGCAACCTGGAGGCCGCGCTGCGCCCCGCCTTCCGCCGCGCCGGCGGCGTGCGCGTGGCGCTGTTCTCGCTCGATGCCACGCAGCCGCGCTTTGCCGCCACCGCCGCGCGCGCGGGCGCCGCATGGCTCTCGCTCGAAGACCCCGCCGCATGGACCGCCACGCTCGCGCCGCGCATCGAGGCCGCGCGCCGCGAGGCCGACGTGGTGCTGGTGGCGGTGCACTGGGGCGCCAACCTCGAGACCGAACCCTCGGCCGCAGAGATCGCCGTCGGCCATGCCATCGTCGATGCGGGGGCGGACGCCGTCCTCGGTACCTCGGCGCATGTGCTGCAGGGCATCGAGATCCACGACGGCCGCCCGATCCTGCACGACGCGGGCGACCTGCTTTTCGACTCGGTGCGCAACGACTTCGGCGACTCCGGCGTGTTCACGCTGAAGCTGAGCGCGAGCGGCGTGCAGGAAGTGGTGTTCACGCCCGTCGGCGTGGGCTTCGGATTTTCGCGGCAGCTCGAAGGCGACGAGGCGCGCGCGCTGAGCGAGCGCTTCGCCGCGCAGTGCGACGCACTCGGCACGCGGATGAGCCAGCTGCCGGACGGGCGTTGTTCGGTTCGCCTGTCTCCGCCCGGGCGGCTCGCGTTCCACGCCGACGCCGTCGGTGCCGGCGCCCGGCACTTCGAGCCTGCGCGCGCCGTTGCGCCGATGCTGGCGCCGCGGCCCGAATGGCTGGTTGACGAGGTGCCTGCAGAAGCACGCATCGCGCCGCTGCAGCTCGGTCCGCTGCGCCTGATGGGGCTGCGCTGCATGCCGCGGCAGATCGTCGGGCGGCGCATGCTGTGGGTCGAATCCTTCTGGAGCGCCGACGCGCCCGTTTCCGCCGACCTGCGCCTGCACTTCCGCGCGCTGCCGATGCGAAGCAAGCGCATGCCGCCTTGGGGCGAGGGCATGGACCACGACCCCTGCGACTGGATGTGGCCCACCAGCCGCTGGGAGCCCGGGCGCATCTACCGCGACCGCTACGGGCTGCGCCCGCCACGCGCTGGGCTGCTCGAAAGCGACGTGCTGCAGATCGAGGTCGCCTTGCGCGGCGACTGGCCCGACCTGCCGCCCGCGCGGCGCCTCGCGATGTGGTGCGGACTGCGCGTGCCCGACGCGCCCGTGCCGCTGCCGCAGCGTTCGGCGCCTGAGCTGTCTGCCGACCGGCCGGGTGCAGGGCCCGAAGCCGCGCCGGTGTGGACTGCCGAAGAACTTCAGCGTGCCACCGGCGGGCGCTGGCTCGTCGATCCGCCGCCGGGCTGGTTCGCCAACTCGGTGGTGCGCGGTCCGGTGCACATGTCGCTGCTGCCCAAGCCCTCGCTCTTCATCGCCTCCGACTACCGCACGCTGGCCTTGCACGAGAGCTACAGCAAGCCGCGCGCCGACAACTGGGACCGGCATCTGGAGCTGCCCAGGCTGCAGTCGGCGCTGGCCGGCGCGGTGGTCGCGCATCCGGTGGAAGGGCTCGACCCGGCCTTTCCGCTGCTGCAGGCGAACGACCCCATCGCCGCGATGATTGCCATGGGCGCCGCGGCGCGGGCGCGCTACAAGGGCATGGTGGTGGGCGTGACCGGCACGGTGGGCAAGTCGTCCACCATCGCGATGCTGCGCGACCTGCTGCCCGAGCGCGCGCGGGTGCACACAACCATCGACAACTACAACTCGCGCGTCGGCGTGCCGGCCACGCTCGCGAACCTCGGGCCCGACGTGGACGTGTGCATCCTCGAGATGGCGCAGAGCGGCCTGTGGATGGACCGCGGCCCGATCTCGCTGGTGGCCCGCCCGCACGTGGCCATCGTCACCGAGATCGGCCTGTCGCAGACCCGGCAGGCATCGACGCTGGAGCTCACGGCGGCATACAAGTCGCGCATCTTCCTCGGGCTGGAGCCCGGCGGCGTGGCGATCGTGCCCGACCACATTCCCTGCCTGCACCAGGTGGTGGACGCCGCCGCGCTCACGGCGGGTGCGATCTGGGTGGTGGGCAGCGGCCCCGACGCCAACGTGCGCATGCTCGACGCGCAGCCCGAGCCCGGCGGCGGCTGCCGTGTGCGCGTCGCGGTGCCGGGGC
>CAJYQC010000585.1 GCA_913776885.1 uncultured Variovorax sp. | reverse complement strand
AGCGACCACGTCGCGGCGGCCGGCGCGACGTGTCGCGGCATGCAGGAAGGCCAGCAGCAGGCGCGCATAGCGCTCCATCGAGCCCGAGACGTCGACCAGCACCAGCAGCGGCAGCGGCTGCTCGCGCCGGGCCAGCCGCGGCAGCCGCATCATCTCGCCGCCGGTGCGCGCCGCCTCGTGCAGCACGCCCGGCCAGTGCATGCGCGCATGCTGGCGGCCCGCCTCGCCGGCCACGCGCAGGCGGCGCGACGGCAGTTCGGGAATCGGCAGGCGGATGTCGCGCGCGAGCCGCTCCACCAGCCGGTATTCGGCAGCGCCGAGCGCGTTGAAGTCGGCATGCTGCAGGCGCTGCCTGTCGCTCGACGTCATCGCGGCGTCGAACTCGATCTCGCGATCGGGCCTGGTCGGCTCCACGGGCTTGGCGAGCGCCCGCGGCGCGCTCAGCGCCTCGCGCACGCGCGGCCGGCGCTTGGACGGCTCGGCCTTGCCTTCGGCGCTCGGCAGCATCTGGGCCAGCAGCTTGTTGGCGAGCTCCGGGTCGCGGAACCAGGCGTCGAAGAGTTCGCGGAAAACCATCCGGTCCTGTTCGCGGCTGACCATCACCGCCTCCATCGCGGCGCTCAGGTCGAGCTTGTCTTCCACGCCCACGAGCGACGCGGCCTCGGCGGCCAGCGCGATGCGCATCGCGTCGGTGCGAACGCCCGCGCGCCGCAGCGCTCGGCCGAAGGCTGCGATGTTGCCGGCCAGCTTGCCGGAGCGGACGTCGCCTAGCTGCTGAACGCCGGTGGTGGCCATCGACGGATCACGCCTGCGGCTTGAGCAGGTCCGACGCCAGCTCTTGCGTCAGCGCGGCCACGTCGTCGCGCTGCTTGAAGAGGATGCCGGCGGTGTCGACCACCACTTCGGGGTCGAGCTCCACGGTGTCGAGCGCGATCAGCGCCCTCGCCCACTCGACGCTTTCGGCAATGCCGGGCGCACGCTGGAAAGCGTTGGCGAAAGGCGTCTCGCGCAGCCGCGCGACGAAGGCGGCGACCTGCGCCGAAAGCTTCTCGCCGGCCTCGGGCACGCGCGCACGCACGATGGCCAGTTCACGCTCGCGCTCGGGGTAGTCGAGCCAGTGATAGAGACAGCGGCGCTTGACCGCATCGTTGAGCTCGCGCGTGCGGTTGCTCGTGAGGATGGTGACCGGCGGCACCACGGCGCGCACGGTGCCCAGCTCGGGAATGCTGACCTGGTACTCGCCCAGGTATTCGAGCAGGAAGGCCTCGAAGGGCTCGTCGGCGCGGTCGACCTCGTCGATCAGCAGAACCGCGCCCGGCAGCGGGGTCTGCAGCGCCTGCAGCAGCGGGCGGCGGATCAGGTAGTGCGGCTGGTAGACCTCGGCCTCGACATCACGAGCCGCGCCCGTCGCCTCGGCGGCGCGCATGTGCAGCAGCTGCGCCGCGTAGTTCCACTCGTAGAGCGCCTCGCGCTGCTCCAGGCCGTCGTAGCACTGCAGCCGCAGCAGCTCCCGGCCCAGCGCCGTCGACAATGCCTTCGCCAGCTCGGTCTTGCCCACGCCCGGTTCGCCCTCGAGCAGCAGCGGACGCTGCAGCTTGAGCGCGAGGAACACGGCCGTGGCCAAACGCCGGTCGGCGAAATAGCCGGCCTGCATGAGTCCGGCGGAGAGGGAATCGATGCTGGGGAAGATCATGGCCTAGGGTAATGCACGGGCCGCTGCATTCGGGAGCGGACCGCCGAACGCAGAAGGAATACAAAAGCCACGCAGAGGTCGCAGAAGAAACCAGAGTGGATCTTTTTCCGGTCTTCTTTCGCGACTTCTGCGAAACCTTCGCGACTTCTGCGTTCGGTAATCCGGTTTAGTCAGCCCAGCGCCTTGGTCACTGCCCTTTGCGTCAGCACGCTGATGAGGTTCGCGCGATAGGCGGCCGATGCATGCAGGTCGCTGTTGAGGTCGCTCGCGTCGATCTTCACCGCGGCGGCAGCGGCGGCGGTGAAGCTCTTGTTGAGCGCGTCTTCCAGCCCCGCATGGCGGAACACGCCGTTGCCCGCGCCGGTGACCGCCACGCGCACGCCGCCGTCGTACTGCGCGAGGAACACGCCCACCAGAGGGAAGTGCGACGCCTTCTGGCGCAGCTTCTCGTAGGCCGCACGCTTCGGGATCGGGAAGCGGATGGCGGTGATGAGCTCGTCTTCCTCCAGCGCGGTGGTGAAGAGGCCGAGGAAGAAGTCGTCCGCCGCGATCTCGCGCTTGGAGGTGACGATGGTCGCGCCCGAGGCCAGCACCGCGCTGGGGTAGCACGCGGCCGGATCGTTGTTGGCCACCGAGCCGCCGATGGTGCCCATCGCGCGCACCTGCCGGTCGCCGATGCGCGAGGCCAGATCGGCCAGTGCCGGGTAGGCGGCCTTCACGTCAGCGTTGTTCGCCACCTCCAGGTGGCGCGACATGGCGCCGATGGTGAGGGCGTCGCCACTTTTCGTGATGCCGGTGAGCTCCTTGATGCCGCCCAAATCCACGAGTTGCTCGGGCGCCGAAAGCCGCAGCTTCATGGAAGCCAGCAGGGTCTGGCCGCCGGCCAGGGGCTTGGCGCCCGAGGCCGCGAGCCGTGCCGCGTCGGCGGTGGAAGAAGGCTGTTCGAGAGTGAAGGCATACATGGTGTGATTCCTTCTTTGTTCGTTCTGTTCGGGTCAGGGGTTGGCGGCTGCAGCCTGCATCGCCTCCCAGACGCGGGAGGGCGAGGCAGGCATGTCGAAATCCTTGACGCCCAGCGGCGCCAGCGCGTCGAGCACGGCATTGATCACGGCCGGCGGCGAGCCGATGGCCCCCGCCTCGCCGCAGCC
>CAJYQC010000584.1 GCA_913776885.1 uncultured Variovorax sp. | reverse complement strand
TGCGCGCCGCCGTCCGCGGCGGCGGGCGCAGCGGCGGCGTGGGCCGATGTGGCGGCGAGGCCGGCGAAGGCGGCACCTGCCGCGCCAAGCATGCGGCGGCGATGCGGGGACATGGGCTCGTTCGACTTTTCCATAGTGCTGTCTCTCAACTGACTCATTCCAGGCCGAGCGCGGCATTCACCTTGCCGAGTTCCTCGGCAAGCGCGCGCACGGTCTCGGCCATTGCCTTGCGCTGCGCCTCGTCGAGCGGCGCGGGCTTGAAGCCGTCGCCATCGCGGTAAGGCGCCAGCGCGGCATCGAGGGCCGCGAAGCGCTCGTCCACGCTCTTCTGCAGCGCGGGCGCCGCCTTCACGAGCAGCGGCTGCAGCAGGTCGGTGATCTTCTTCGTGCCTTCGTAGGTGCCCTGCAGGTTCGCCGCCTCGGCGTGGCCGTAGTGGTCCTCGCCGCCGGCCGGCAGGTTGTCGGCCACGCGGCGCAGCAGCTTCGACGCGGAACCGGCGAGCCGCTCGGGCGGCACGTTCAGGCCGCGCAGCCGCTCCTTGAGCACGCCGATGTCGGCGATCAGCCTGTCGGCGACGGGCGCGAGGCCCTTCGTGTCGTTCTGGCCGTACAGCGCGTACTCGATGCGGTGGAAGCCGCTGAAGCCCGGGTCGGCCTCGCGCTTCTCGAAGTAGTCGGCGCGCGCGTTGATGCGGGTGTCGAGGTCGGCGAAGAGCTCCGCCATCGGCTCGATGCGCTTGTAGGCCTGGTGCGCCGGCACGTAGAGCACCCTCGCCTGCTGCAGGTCGCCGGCCTTGATGGCGTCGGCCAGGGCGCGCACCGCGTCGTCGAGCGAGCCGGCCTCCAGGCGCAGGAAGGTCTGGTACTCGGCCAGCGCACCGACGTAGTTGACCAGCGATGGCCGCGCCGCCTCGGCGTCCGATGCAGCCGACGGCGTCACGCGCAGCTTGCCGCGGGGATTGCTCAGCAGGCCGCAGGTGATGGCGAACTCCCCCGGCTGCAGCTTGACCGTCATGGTCTGCGAGAAGCCGGGCGCGATGTTCTCGCGCTCCTCCACCACCATCACGCCGTCGAGAATTTCCCACTCGAGCGCGCGGTTCGACTTGTTGACGATGGTGAAGGTGGTGCGCCCGGCCGGCACAGTGATCTCGTTGGGCTCGCAGGCGTTGCCCTGGATGGTCACGGTGACGGCGTTGTCGGCCGCCTTGGCCGGCGCCCTGCGGGCCTCGTTCGAGGCATACCAGAAGGCCGCGAGGCCGGCGATCACCAGCAGGGCCGAGGCGGCCACCGCCGCGCGCATCAGCTTCGGGGACGAGGACTTGTTGTCGGAAGAGTCGGAGGAAGAGGACATTGCAGTTTCAGCGCGCCGCGGCCGCACGAGGCGCCGGCGCGGGGGCCGAGCGCAGGAAGAAGAAAAGGGAGACGGCCAGGAAGGCCAGGTACACGACGACCTCGCCCACCACGGGCGCGGCCTGGTAGCCCAGCAGGCCCGAGAGCACCGCCCCCAGGGGGCTGTCCATCGGCAGCGTGGAGCTCATGTCGAACACCACCGTCTGAAGGTGGTTCCACACGCCGCCCTCGTGCAGCTTGCGCAGCGTGCCGGCGAGCAGGCCCGCGGCCACCAGCAGGATGAACAGGCCGGTGAAGCGGAAGAAGCGCCGCAGGTCGAGCCGCACGCCGCCCGAATAGAGCCCCCAGCCGATCGCCACCGACACCGCGATGCCGGCCAGCGCGCCCACCGGCGCTTCCCAGCCGCTGCTCTGCTGGAACACGGCCAGCAGGAAGAACACCGATTCCAGCCCTTCGCGCGCCACGGCCAGGAACACCATGCCGATCAGCGCCCAACCCTGGCCGTCCGCGCCCTTGCCCAGCGCCTTGTCGATGGAGGCCTGCAGTTCACCCTTGATGGAGCGGGCGGCCTTGCGCATCCAGAACACCATCGAGGTCAGCATGACCACCGCGATCAGCCCGACCACGCCCTCGAACAGCTCCTGCTGCTTCTGCGGGAACTCGGCCGCCAGCAGTTGCAGGCCTGCGCCCGCGAACAGCGAGAGCGCTGCGGCCAGCAGCACACCGACCCACACCGCAGGCATCAGCACGCCGCGTCCGCTCTGCTTGAGGTAGCTGGCAACGATGCCGACGATCAGCGCGGCTTCGATGCCTTCGCGCAGCATGATGAGAAAGGGGATGAGCATCGGCTTCGGAAATGGAGACGGTTGAGGCTCTCCGGAGCCGGCATGGGTGAGCGCGCGAGTCTGCGTTTGCCTTTGCTTCTGGCTCCACGGAGGAGCGTCCGAGCATAGCGCATCAAATAAGAAACATTCTCATCTGTGGGCTTTTCTTGCCGAATGGTAATGATTGCCCCGCGTCGGGGCGGATGCTCAGGAAATCAGGTCGACGACGTGGGCGCTGACCGCGCCGCCGTCGATGCGCAACTCCGCCACGGAGATCGGCAGCCTGAAGCGCCGCGGTCCCGCGCTGCCTGGGTTGACGTAGAGCACGCCGTCGCGCTCCTGCACCTTCGGCTTGTGCGAATGACCGGAAACCACCACGCGCACGCCTGCCGCGCGCGGGTCGATGTCGATCTGCGCGAGATCGTGGATGGCGTAGAGACACACGTCTCCGAAGGTCACCAGTTCGGTTTCGGCGATGCGGTCGGCCCAGGCTTCGCTATCGTTGTTGCCCCGCACGACCGTCACTGGCGCAATGCGCGCCAGCGCCTCGAGGATGCCGGCGTTGCCGATGTCGCCGCCGTGGACGATGAAGTCGCTGCCTTCCAGGAAGGCGAGCGCCTCGGGCCGCATCAGCCCGTGGGTGTCGGAGATCAGGCCGATGCGGAGCATGGGAGAAGAAGGAGCCGGCGGGGACGCAAGATGCGCCTGCGCCCGCCCCTGCTGCCGCTCAGGCGGCCAGCAGCTGCCGCAGCACGAAGGGCAGGATGCCGCCGTGCTTGTAGGAGTCGACCTCGATCGGCGTGTCGATGCGCAGGCGCACCGTCACCTCCTGGTGCGTGCCGTCGGGGCGGTGCACCACCAGCTTCACGTCCATCTGCGGCTTCAGCTCGCTGCCGATCACCACGTCGATCTGCTCGTTGCCGGTGAGCCCCAGCGTCTGCCAGGAATCGGCGCCGCGGAACTGCAGCGGCAGCACGCCCATGCCGACCAGGTTGGCGCGGTGGATGCGCTCGAAGCTGCGCGCCACCACGGCCTTGATGCCCAGAAGCTGCGTGCCCTTGGCGGCCCAGTCGCGCGACGAGCCGGTGCCGTATTCCTCGCCGCCGAACACCACCGTGGGCGTGTTCTGGGCGATGTACTTCATGGCCGCGTCGTAGATGAACATCTTCTCGCCGGAGGGCTGGAACAGCGTCACGCCGCCTTCTTCCTGCGTGCCTTTGGCATCCGGCGGGATCATCAGGTTCTTGATGCGCACGTTGGCGAAGGTGCCGCGCATCATGACGTCGTGGTTGCCGCGGCGCGAGCCGTAGCTGTTGAAGTCGGCCTTGGCCACGCCGTGCGCCTTCAGCCAGATGCCCGCGGGCGAGCTTTCCTTGATGGAGCCGGCCGGCGAGATGTGGTCGGTGGTGAT
>CAJYQC010000583.1 GCA_913776885.1 uncultured Variovorax sp. | reverse complement strand
GTGACGCCGATGGGGGGCGACAGCTTCCTGCTGACGGAGGAGGTCGGGCTGGAGCTCGAGGCCGGCACCGACACGCTGGCCGCCGAGTGGCTGTTCCTGCTCGGCCAGCGCGCGCTGGCCGCGGACTGAGCCCTGACCGCTGTCCCGGTCAGCCGCGGCCAGCGCGCGCGGGCCGAGCAGGAACAGCCACTCGGCGGCCAGCGTGACGGTGCCGTCCTCGAGCTCCAGCCAGACCTCCTCCTTCAGCAGGAAGCTGTCGCCCCCCTTCGGCGTCACGTCGGCGATGCGCACCCGCGCCCGGAAGCTCGCGCCCACCGGCATCGGCCGCACGAAACGCAGCCGGTCGAAGCCGTAGTTGAGGGCGTGGTTGGAGTCGAAGGGCAGCAGCGTGCGCATGGCCTCGCCGGTCAGCCGGATGAGATGCGACACCTGGAAGAAGCCCTGCACGATGGTGCCGCCGTAGCCGGCCTCGCGAGCCGCGCGCTCGGGGTCGAGGTGGATCCACTCGCCTTCGCCGTCGCCCGAAAGCTCCGAATAGCGGTCGACCAACTCCTGCGTGATGCGGTGCCAGCCGGAGTGGCCCTCTTGGCCGATCTTGAGCTTCAGCCTCTGCAGCTGTGCGTCGGACGTCATGTTCGGTTCGATTCAGTTCAACGCAGCGCGTAGCCGGCAACGACGCCGGCGAACACGGTGAAGCCCAGCCAGTGGTTCAGGCGGAAGGCCCTGAAGCAGCCCTCGCGCGTGCGGTCGTGGATCAGCCGCCAGTGCCACAGCGCCTGCGCCGCAGCCACCGCGATGCCGACGTAGAACGGCATGCCCAGCGAACGGCTCGCGCCGGCCCAGGCCCAGATGGCGAGGAAGATCGCGTAGCTCGTCATCACCGCCGCCACGTCGAGGCGGCCGAAGGTGATGGCCGAGGTCTTCATGCCGATCTTGAGGTCGTCGTCGCGGTCGACCATCGCGTACTCGGTGTCGTAGGCCAGCACCCAGAACAGGTTGCCCGCGAGCAGCACCGCGGCGAAGGGCGGCACGCTCGACTGCACGGCCGCGAACGCCATCGGAATGCCGAAGCTGAAGGCGATGCCCAGCACCGCCTGCGGCACCGAGACGAAGCGCTTGGCGAAGGGATACACCAGCGTGATGGCCAGCGCCGCGAACGACCACAGCACCGTCGTGCGATTGGTCGTGAGCACCAGCCCGAAGGACACCAGCGCCAGCACCACGCCCAGCCCCAGCGCCTGCTTGACCGACAGCTCGCCGCTGGTCACGGGCCGTTGCGCGGTGCGCTTGACGTGGCGGTCGAAGTCGCGGTCGGCCACGTCGTTCACGCAGCAGCCGGCGCTGCGCATGAGGAAGGTGCCGAGCGTGAACACGACGAGCAGGTGCCAGCCCGGCCAGCCGCCGGCCGCGAACCACAGCGCGCCCAGCGTGGGCCACAGCAGCAGCAGCCAGCCCGCCGGGCGGTTCCAGCGGACCAGGTCGAGATACAACGCAAAACGCCCGCGGCGAGCCGCGGGCGCGATGGCGGGGGGAGCGGAATCAGTCTTCAAGGAGCGAACGCAGCATCCAGGCCGTCTGGTCGTGCACCGTGCAGCGCGCGGTCAGCATGTCGGCCGTCGGGTCGTCGCCGGCTTCCTCGGCGACGGGAATGAACTCGCGCGCGATGCGCGACACGGTCTCGTGGCCCTTCACCAGGATGCGCACCATCTCCATCGCCTTGGGCGGGTTCTGCGGCACGTCGGGCACGGTGGCGATCTTGCTGAACTCGGCGTACGAGCCAGGCGCATAGTGACCCAGCGCGCGGATGCGCTCGGCGATCACGTCGGTCGCGCCCCACAGCTCGGTGTACTGCTGCATGAACATGGCGTGCAGCGAGTTGAAGTGCGGGCCGGTCACGTTCCAGTGGAAGTTGTGCGTGGTGAGGTAGAGCGTATAGGTGTCGGCCAGCACGCGGCTCAGGCCTTCGGCGATGGCGGCGCGGTCCTGGCGCTCGATGCCGATGTTGATGACGGGCGCATTGCGGCTGCCCGACTCCTGAGCGACCTGGCTGCCGCCCTTCTTGGGCACCTTGCCGGCGGAAGAGGCGGACGATGGTTTCTTCGAGTCTTTGGCCATGGCGGAGGATCCTTTTCTTCAGTCGATTTGCGGAGGAACGTTGGCTTCGATTCTGGAAGCCGGCGAGCGGCTTCGCAACAGCGCGACTCTATCTCAGCGATCAACGATTCAAAACAGTGACGGCGTAGGCCGGGTTCGCCAGGCACCGTCTACGAGAGGCGCTTCACTCCCGGCAGCTCGCACGCGTAGATCGCGTTGCGCAGCGCGGCGATGGCCTCGTAGCGCGTGAAGGTGCGCCGCCATGCGAGCACCACGCGTCGCGTGGGCGGGTCGCGGTCCTGCGCGTCGCGCACCGGCAGGTAGCGCACCATCTGCTCGGGCTCCTTGCGGCCCTTGACCCTGGGCTTGAGCGCATCGGCCGGCACCGACAGGCGCGGCACCAGCGTCACGCCCATGCCCGAAGCCACCATGTGCTTGATGGTCTCCAGCGACGAGCCCTCGAAGCTCTTGCGGATGCCTTCGGCGTTGCTCGAGAAGCGCGCGAACTCGGGGCACACCTCCAGCACGTGGTCGCGAAAGCAGTGGCCGGTGCCCAGCAGCAGCATGGTCTCGCTCTGCAGTTCCTCGGAGGTGATGGACTCGCGGTCGGCGAACTTGTGCTTGTTGGGCAGCGCCGCCATGAAGGGCTCGTCGTACAGCGGCGCCATGGCGAGGCCGGTGTCGGGAAAGGGCTCGGCCATGATCGCGCAGTCGATCTCGCCCGCGCGCAGCATCTCCAGCAGCTTGGCGGTGAAGTTCTCCTGCAGCACCAGCGGCATCTGCGGGGTGCGCTGGATCACCTGGCGCACGAGGTCGGGCAGCAGGTACGGGCCGATGGTGTAGATCACGCCCAGGTTCAGCGGGCCGGCCAGCGGGTCCTTGCCGCGCTTGGCGATCTCCTTGATGCTGGCGGCCTGGTCCAGCACGCTCTGGGCCTGCTGGACGATCTGCTCGCCCAGCGGCGTCACGGTCACTTCGCCGGCGCTGCGCTCGAAGAGCTTGACCTCGAGCTCGTCCTCGAGTTTCTTGATGGCGACCGAGAGCGTCGGCTGCGAAACGTAGCAGGCCTCGGCCGCCTTGCCGAAGTGCCTTTCTCGGGCCACTGCGACGATGTATTTGAGTTCGGTGAGAGTCATAGCTTGCGTCAATTATGCGCAAGGGTGTGCCGCGGGGGAGGGCCTGGGGTCTTCACGCAGGCGGGAAGCGCCGCACCCAGGGCAGCACGGCCAGCGGCGCGACGGTTTCCCTGCGCACGCGCCGCAGGCGTGCGCTCACCTCATCGGCTAGGGACGCGCAGGCACCCCGGCGGCGCCGCGCCGGGCGATGCGTACATCTGTGCCGGCCGCACCGGCAGCTGGCTAGGCGCGGATGCTCGCGATGGCGGCGCCGACCGCCACATAGCCGCCCGCAGCAACTGAAATGGCGACGCGCCCCGCGCGATGCGCGAGCACCTGCATCTCCATCTTCATCGCTTCCATCACGGCGATGACCGCGCCCTGGGCAACCTCGTCGCCATCGGCGACCTTCCATGCCTGCACCGTGCCCGAGACGGGCGCGGCCACAGCGGCGGCATCCACTGCGGGTGCCTGCGACGCGGAAGATGCCACGGCACTGCCGGCGGCCGACGAAAGCCCGCTCAGCAGCACCGCCGGCAGGCCCACCGCCATGCGCCGCCCGTCGACCTCGATCGCCGTGCGCAGCAGCGCGGCATCGGGCAGCGGATCGGGGCGCAGGGCGGGCGCCTCGCCGTTGGCGAAGTCGGTCTCGATCCAGCGCGTGTGCACCTTGAAGCCATCGCCCGACACGAAGTCCGGGTGCGCCATCACGGCGCGATGGAAAGGCAGCACCGTCGGCAGCCCTTCGATGCGGAACTCCTTCAGCGCGCGCCGCGCACGCGCGATGGCCTGCTCGCGCGTGGCACCGGTGACGATGAGCTTGGCCATCAGCGAATCGAAGGTGCCCGGCACCTGCGAGCCCGCCGCCACGCCGGCATCGACGCGCACACCGGGCCCCGACGGCGCATCGAACACCTTCACCGGCCCCGGCGAAGGCAGGAAGCCGCGGCCCACGTCCTCGGCGTTGATGCGGAACTCGAAGGCATGGCCGCGCGGCGCAGGCGTCTGCGTGATCTGCAGCGGCAGGCCTTCGGCGATGCGCAGCTGCTCGATCACGAGATCGATGCCCGTGGTTTCCTCCGTCACCGGATGCTCCACCTGCAGACGCGTGTTCACTTCGAGAAAGGAGATCGCGCCGCTCGCGCTCAGCATGAACTCGACCGTGCCCGCACCGGTGTAGCCGGCCTCCGCGCAGATGTCGCGTGCCGACTGGTGGATGCGCTCGCGCTGCGCGTCGCTCAGGAAGGGCGCGGGTGCTTCTTCCACCAGCTTCTGGTTGCGCCGCTGCAGCGAGCAGTCGCGCGTGCCGAGCACCACCACGTTGCCGTGCGTGTCGGCCAGCACCTGCGCCTCGACGTGGCGCGGGCGGTCGAGGAACTGCTCGACGTAGCACTCGCCGCGGCCGAAAGCAGTGATCGCCTCGCGCACCGCCGATTCGTAGAGCCCCTCGACCTCGTCGAGCCGCCACGCCACCTTGATGCCGCGCCCGCCGCCGCCGAAGGCCGCCTTGATCGCGACCGGCAGCCCGTGCTTCTCGGCGAAGGCAAGCACCTCGCCCGCGTCCTTCACCGGATCGGCCGTGCCCGCCACCAGCGGCGCGCCGACCTTCATCGCGAGCTTGCGGGCCTGTACCTTGTCGCCCAGCATCGCGATGGCTGCCGGCGGCGGGCCGATCCAGGTGAGGCCGGCGTCGATGACGGCCTGCGCGAAGGCCGCGCTCTCCGACAGGAAGCCGTAGCCCGGATGCACCGCGTCGGCACCGCTGCGCGCGGCCACGTCGAGGAGCTTGGCGATGTTGAGGTAGGTGTCGGCGGGCTTGTTGCCGTCGAGTCCGTAGGCCTCGTCGGCCATGCGCGCATGCAGCGCATTCAAGTCGGCGTCGGCATACACGGCGACGGATTTCACGCCGTGGTCGGCACAGGCGCGCGCGATGCGCACGGCGATTTCGCCCCGGTTGGCGATCAGTACTTTCTTCATGGGGAGGCTTTCACTGGGCCATGGGCCTGAATCGGACGCGCGCGTTCACGGGGATCTGCCCCGCGCGGTCGAGGTGATGGGTGGCGACGGAGGCGATCACGGGATAGCCGCCCGTCAGCGGATGGTCGGCCAGGAACAGCACGGGCTGGCCGCTCGCAGGCACCTGGATCGAGCCGCGCGCGGTGCCCTCGCTGGGCAGCTCGGCATGGTTGGCGCGCTGCAGCGCCTGCTCGCCGGCCAGGCGGATGCCGACGCGGTTCGACTGCGGCGTGACGGTCCATGCCTGGGCGCAGAGCAGCTCGACCGCATCGGGCGTGAACCAGTCGGTGCGCGGGCCGATCACGATGTCGAGGACCACTTCGTCGTGCACGGTGGGCAGGCCGGCCGGCGGCGCCTCGGGCTCGCCGACCAGCGCACCGGCGGACACCGCGCGCACGGGCAGCACGTCCCGCGCAGCGAGGGCTGCGGGGCCGACGCGCGCGAGCGTGTCGCTCGAGAGGCTGCCGAGCACGGGCGCGATGTCGAAGCCGCCGCGCACCGCGATGTAGCTGCGGATGCCGGCCGTCGGCTCGCCGAGCGCGAGCACGTCGCCTTCGGCCAGCGCGACGGGCTGGTAGCGCGGCAGCGGCCACCGGGCGCCGTCGGCGCGGGTCAGCGTCACCGAACCTTCGGCGCCGGTGACGGCAACCACCGCATCGCCGCGGCAGGCGAGCTGGAAGCCGCCATAGGCGACCTCGATGCATGCGGTGTCGGAGGCATTGCCGACGAGCCTGTTGGCCGCCTGCAGCGAGCGACGGTCCATCGCGCCGGAAGCCGACACGCCCTGCTTCGCCTGGCCGTGGCGGCCGCCGTCCTGCAGCAGCGACTGCAGGCCCGGGGCGCGGATCTCGAGCGCGCAGCCGCCGGGGGTGGCCGCCGCGAATGCGCAAGGTGTCTGGATCGCGGGCACGGACGGCGCCGCCTTGGAAACCGGCAGCGCTGTGACATCCACGAAGCGCACGGTGTCGCCGGGTTGCAGCAGCGCGGGCGTTTCGCGCGAGAGGTCCCACATCGGCGCGTCGGTGATGCCGAGGATCTGCCAGCCGCCCGGGCTGGCCTGCGGGTACACGCCGCTGAAACTGCCCGCGAGCCCGACAGCGCCGGCGGGAATGCGGGTGCGCGGCACCTTGCGGCGCGGCACGTTCAGGCTCGGGTCGCCGCCCGAGAGGTACGCGAAGCCCGGCGCGAAGCCGGTGAAGGCGACGGTGTAGTCGCTGCCGGTGTGGCGGCGCACCACTTCGTCGGGCGTGATGCCGAGCAGCCCGGCCACCTCGGCCAGGTCCTCGCCGTCGTAGCGCACGGGAATCTCGATGCGCCTTTCGCTGCGCGCCTCGCTCGCGTCGAGGCTGCGCGCGCCGACCTGCCGCGCGAGCTCGTCGGCTGCGATGGCCGCCGGCCTGAAGGTGATGAGCAGCGTGCGCGCCGCGGGCACCAGTTCCTCGATGCCCGCGATGGGCTCGGCGCGCAGCGAGGCCAGCAGCGCGAGGGTCTGCGGCAGGTCTTCGAGCTCGACCAGCACCGCATTCAGGTTGACCGGCAGGAAGCGCATCGTCGTCATGCGGCGTCCACGAAGGAGCGGATCGCCACGCCCGACTGCTCCAGCAGCGCGCGCACCCGGCGCGCCATCTCCACAGCGCCGGGGCTGTCGCCGTGCACGCAGACCGACTCGGCCTCGATGCGCACCGTGCTGCCGTCGATGGCCGTGACCACGCCTTCGGAAGCCAGCCGCAGCATGCGTGCGGCCACCTCCTCGGCGTCGTGCAGCACCGCACCGGGTTCGCGGCGCGACACCAGCGTGCCCCTGGGCGTGTAGGCGCGGTCGGCGAAGGCCTCGGCCACCGCGCGCAGGCCCGCGTCGCGCGCCCAGCCCAGCAGCGGAGAGCCCGCCAGCGCCACCAGCACGAGGCTGGCGTCGATCTCGCGGATGGCGGCGATCACGTCGCGCGCCTGGCGCTCGTCGTGGGCGATGGTGTTGTAGAGCGCGCCGTGCGGCTTCACGTAGCGCACCGTGGTGCCGGCCGCGGCGGCCAGGCCCTTGAGCGCGCCGATCTGGTAGATCACGTCGGCGCGCAGGTCGGCGCTCTCCACGTCCATGTTGCGGCGGCCGAAGCCCACGAGGTCGCGGTAGGCCACGTGCGCGCCGATGACGACGCCGCGCTCCTTCGCCTGGCGCAGCGTGCGCAGGATGCCGGCCGGGTCGCCGGCATGGAAGCCGCAGGCGACGTTGGCGCTGCTCACGAGGGAAAGCATGGCGGCGTCGTCGCCCATGCGCCATGCGCCCAGGCTCTCGCCGAGGTCGCTGTTCAAGTCGATGTTCATCGTTCGGTCTTCGGTAGGTCGGTCAGTGGAGGCGGCCCGCCGTCTCCCGCACGTCGTCGCGCACGAGCAGCGCGGTGCGGATCGCCACGCGGAAGGCTTCCACCTGCGTCTGCAGCGCCATGCTCGCCACGCCCGGCTTGGAGGCCGCCTGCTCGGGCAGGTAGGGCACGTGGACGAAGCCGCCGCGCGTGTGCGCCAGCATCGGCCAGCTCGCGAGGCGGTGCATCAGCGCGTAGAAGATGTGGTTGCACACGAAGGTGCCGGCGCTGTTGGACACCGCCGCGGGCAGCCCCGCCGCACGCATGTCGCGCACCATGGCCTTGATCGGCAGCGCCGTGAAGTAGGCGGCCGGCGCGCCGGGCACCACCTCGGTGTCGATGGGCTGGTGGCCGGCGTTGTCGGGAATGCGCGCGTCGTCGATGTTCAGCGCGGCGCGCTCCAGCGAGATCTCGGTGCGTCCGCCCGCGGCGCCGATGCACAGCACCAGCGGCAGGGGCCTGCCGCTCTCCACGATGCCCGCCATGGCGGCGTCGAGCACGTGGATCGAGCGGCCGAACACGCAGGGCAGCTGCAGCGCCTGCACCACGGTGCCTTCGCAGCGCCAGCCGTCGAGCGCGCGGGCGATCTCCCACGCGGGGTTGACGGGATCGTTCTCGAACGGCTCGAAGCCCGCGACCAGCACCCGGGGCGCCTTGTCATCGGTGGTCATGCAGGGGCCTCAGCGGAACATCAGGAAGTACATCAGGAAGATGTTGACCACCAGCAGCGTGGCCGCGGTGGGTATCTGCACGCGGATCACCGCGTTCTTGTCGGGCAGCTCCAGCAGCGCCGCCGGCACGATGTTGAAGTTGGCCGCCATCGGCGTCATCAGCGTCCCGCAGTAGCCCGAGAACATGCCGATGGCCGCCATCACCGCCGGGTCGCCGTGGTACACGCCCACCAGCACCGGCACGCCCACGCCGCCCGTCATGACCGGGAAAGCCGCGAAGCCGTTGCCCATGATGATGGTGAAGAGCGCCATGCCCAGCACGTAGACCGCGACCGCGACGAAGCGGATGTCCATGTTGATGTAGCTGGTGGTGACGTACGCCACCGCCTTGCCCACGCCCGCGTCGGAGAACACCAGCCCCAGCATGCCCAGCATCTGCGGCAGCACCACGGCCCAGCCCAGCGCGTCGGTCAGGCGGCGCGACTCGCGCATGCCCTGCACCGGCGTCTCGCGCGTCAGCCAGCAGGCCAGCGCCAGCGCCGCGACGCAGCCCACGCCCAGGCTAACCAGCGTGGTGTTCTTGGGATCGAGCAGGAAGGCGTCGCCGATCTTGACCTTGCTCACGAGCACCGTGCCGATCACGGTGACCAGCGGGATCGCCAGCGCCGGCATGAAGAGCTTGTTGCCCAGGCGCCTGGCGCTGGCCTCGTACTGGGCGGGCGTCGGCTCGTTGTGCTTGCCCGCGCCCACGCCGCGCATGCCGGCGATGACGGCCATGGCGATGGCGCCCACGCCCACCAGCGCGGGCGGCAGCTTGTCGCCCACCAGGAAGACCAGCGAATAGAGGCCCCAGAAGAGCGCGCTGGTGTAGCGCTTGGGATGCTGGCGGTCGGCCAGCGTCATGACAGCCGTGATCGCGAGGATCAGGCCGACCAGGATGTACAGGTGCTGGATCGAGAGGATCATGATCAGCGGCCTTCCTGGGTTGCGGGCACCGAGGGAACCGCGGGCACTTCAGGCTTGCCGCCGAGTTCGCGCGCCAGCGCCTGGTCGAGCCGGCGCAGGCGCCAGGCGTGGATGATGAAGGCGGCGATGGCCGTCGGGATGCCCCACATCGCGACGTGCAGCGGCTCCACGTCGATGCCGGCCTCGTGCAGGAAGGTGGTCATCAGCACGATGGCGCCGAAGGCCACGAAGATGTCCTCGCCGAAGAACAGGCCCACGTTGTCGGTGGCCGCCGCATAGGCGCGCAGCTTGTGGCGGATGCGATCGGGCAGCTTGCCGTAGCGCGTCTCGGTGGCGCCCTCGGCCATCGGCGCGAGCAGCGGCCGCACCATCTGCGGATGGCCACCCAGGCTGGTCAGTCCCATGGCGGCGGTGAGTTCGCGCGCGGCCAGGTCGACGATCAGCAGGCGCCCGGCGGTGGCCGACTT
>CAJYQC010000582.1 GCA_913776885.1 uncultured Variovorax sp. | reverse complement strand
CACCACGTCCGCCGGCGAGAGGCCGCGCGCCTGCAGCGCCTGCGTGTCGAGGTCGACCGAGATCAGCCGGTTCTTGCCGCCGTAGGGAAAGGGAATGGCCGCGCCCGGCACCGTGATGAGCTGCGGGCGCAGCTGGTTGACGGTGGCGTCGAAGAGGGAGTTCTCAGAACGCGTGGGGCTCGACAGCGCCAGCTGGATCACCGGCACGCTGGAGGCCGAGTACTTGATGACCAGCGGCGGCGTGATGCCCGGCGGCAGCTGCCGCACCTGCGCCTGCATCGAGGCCACCACCTGCGAGATGGCCATCTCGATGTTGGCCGTGGGCTGGAAGAACACCTTGATGATGGCCACGCCCGCCAGCGACTGCGACTCGATGTGCTCGATGTCGCTCACCGTGGTGGTCAGCCCGCGCTCCACCTGGCCCGAGATGCGCTGGCCCATCTCCTGGGCCGGCAGGCCGTTGTAGTTCCAGATGACGCTGACCACCGGGATGTTGATCTCCGGGAAGATGTCGGTGGCCATGCGCGCCAGGACGAAGGGCGTGGCCAGCACGATCAGCATCGCCATGACGATGAACGTGTACGGACGACGCAACGCGAGCTGGACCATGGCGAGGGCTCTCTGCTTCCGGCGGAAAAAGGTTTTGCATCATAAGGAAGTAGATATAGGTTTGCAGGCGCCGCAGGAGGCGGTGTGGCGCTTTACCAAAAGGCTGCATGAGGTCGCGCGGGCGTGCGGCAGCAGGCCGGGGCCGGCGTCATCAACTGACGGAATGCAGGAATGTTCGGCCGCCGTCCGGCCGAAGCTCAGGCGGCCGGGTACAGCGTGAGCCGCAGCCGCGTCACGTTCGGGTTGCCCGGATCGCGCTGCACGCCGAAGCCCAGCTTGCGTGCCAGCGCCAGCATGGCGGTGTTGTCGTAGAAGGTGATGTCGTCCAGCTGCCGCACGCCGGCCGCCCTGGCAGCGTCGATCAGCCTGCGCATGAGCCTCAAGGCCACGCCGTGGTGCTGCCAGGCATCGGCGATGACGATGGCGAATTCGGCGACCTGCGCCGTCTCGGGCGTATCGCCGCGCACGTAGCGCGCCACGCCCATCTGCTGCTCTGCGCCGTCGACCACGGTGGTGGCGATGAGCGCCAGCTCCCGGTCGTAGTCGATGTGCGTCATGCGCCACAGCTCGTCGGGCTGAAGCGTTCGCGGTGACAGCAGGCGCCGGTAGCCGGTTTCCTTCGAGAGGCCGTTCACGAAGGCCGTGTGCATCGGCAGGTCATCGGCGCGGATCGGGCGGATGCGCACCGCTGTGCCGTCTGCGAGCCGCCAGTCCTCGACCAGGTGGCTGGGGTAGTCGAGGGCCGGCATGGCATCACACGGGTATCAACCGATCACTTCGGGCCAGTCGGTGTGGAAGAACTGGCCTTCGGGTTTGTCCACGCGCTCGTAGGTGTGCGCGCCGAAGAAGTCGCGCTGCGCCTGCAGCAGGTTCGCCGGCAGGCGCTCGGTGCGGTAGCTGTCGTAGTAGGCCAGCGATGCGCTGAAGGCCGGCACCGGGATGCCGTTGCTCACGGCCAGCGCCACCACCTCGCGCCAGCTCTGCTGGGTGCGGTTGAGCAGGTCCTTGAAGAACGGGTCGAGCATCAGGTTGGCCAGCGCCGGGTCGGTGCGGAAGGCGTCCGTGATGCGGTTGAGGAAGCGCGCGCGGATGATGCAGCCGCCGCGCCAGATGGAAGCGATGCCGCCCAGGTCGAGCTTCCATTCCTTCTTGTCACCCATCGTCTTGATGAGGTCGAAGCCCTGCGTGTAGCTGATGACCTTGGAGGCATACAGCGCGTCGTGCACCTTGGCCACCAGCGCCTTCTTCTCCACCGACAGTTCGATCTTCGGCCCCTGCAGCTGCTTGCTGGCGGCAACGCGCGCCTTCTTCTGCGAGGAGAGCACGCGCGCTTCCACGGCGGCGTTGATGGTGCTGATGACCACCGCGTTCTCGGCCGCGTTGATCAGCGTCCACTGGCCCGTGCCCTTCTGGCCGGCCTTGTCGAGGATCACGTCGACGATCGGCTTGCCCGTCTGCGGGTCTTTCTGCTCGAGCGCCTTGGCGGTGATCTGGATCAGGTAGCTCTGCAGCTCGCCCTCGTTCCATTCGTTGAAGATGGCGGCCATCTCGTCGGTGGTGAAGCCGGCCGCCTTGAACAGGCTGTAGGCCTCGCAGATGAGCTGCATGTCGCCGTACTCGATGCCGTTGTGCACCATCTTCACGTAGTGGCCCGCGCCGCCGGGGCCGATGTGAATGACGCAGGGATCGCCGTCCACCTTGGCCGCGATGCTCTCGAAGATCGGCTTCATCACCTCCCACGTGGAAAGCGGCCCGCCCGGCATGATCGACGGGCCCTTGCGCGCGCCTTCCTCGCCACCCGACACGCCCGCACCGATGAAGCGCAGGCCCTTCGATGCGAGGTACGCGTCGCGGCGCTCGGTGTCGGTGTAGAGGCTGTTGCCGCCGTCGATGACGATGTCGTCCTTGTCCAGCAGGGGAATGAGCTGCTCGATCACCTGGTCGACCGGTGCGCCGGCCTTC
>CAJYQC010000581.1 GCA_913776885.1 uncultured Variovorax sp. | reverse complement strand
TGGCCAGGGCGGCGACGGCATCGGGAGAAGCGTCGGGGCCCATGAGCATCTGCGCGGCGTTGCCGGGCAGGATCTCGAGCACGAGGAAGACGATGACCGAGGCGCCGATCAGGGTGCCGATCAGCGTCAGCGTGCGCTTGAGCAGGAACAGGCCCATCTCCGCCTCTCAGGTCGCTTGGGAAAAGGCAGGGCGTCATGCTGCCGAGATGCATTCGGCGATCGCGCGGCCCACGTCCACCGTGTTGGCCGTGCCGCCCATGTCGCGGGTGCGCGGGCCTTCGCTCAGAACGCTCTCGATGGCCGAGAGCACGGCGGCGGAAGCCTGCGCGTAGACGGGATCGTCACCGCCGAGGTGGTCGAGCATCAGCGCGGCCGACCAGATCTGGCCGATGGGGTTGGCGATGCCCTTGCCCGCGATGTCGGGCGCCGAGCCGTGCACCGGTTCGAACAGCGACGGGAACTTGCGCTCCGGGTTGAGATTGGCGCTCGGCGCGATGCCGATGGTGCCCGTGCAGGCCGGGCCCAGGTCGGACAGGATGTCGCCGAAGAGGTTGGAGGCCACCACCACGTCGAACCAGTCGGGGTGCTGCACGAAATGCGCGCAAAGGATGTCGATGTGGAACTTGTTCGTCGCCACGTCGGGGTAGCGTTTGGCGATCTCGGCCAGGCGCTCGTCCCAATAGGGCATGGTGATGGAGATGCCGTTCGACTTGGTCGCGGCCGTCAGGCTCTTGCGCTTGCGGCGGTTGGCCAACTGGAATGCGTAGTCGATGATGCGGTCCACGCCGGTGCGGGTGAAGACCGCCTCCTGGATCGCCATCTCGCGCGGCGTGCCCTCGAACAGGCGGCCGCCCACGGAGGTGTATTCGCCCTCGGTGTTCTCGCGCACCACCAGGAAGTCGATGTCGCCGGGCTTGCGATGCGCCAGCGGGCCGGGCACGCCGGGCATCAGGCGCACCGGGCGCAGGTGGACGTACTGGTCGAAGTCGCGGCGGATCTTGATGAGCAGGCCCCACACGGCGATGTGGTCGGGCACCTTGTCGGGCGCGCCCACGGCACCGAAGTAGATGGCGTCGTGGCCCTGGATCTTGTCGGCCCAGTCGGCCGGCATCATCAGGCCGGTGCGCACGTAGTGGTCGGAGCCCCAGTCGAAGTGGTCGTAGGAGAAGCCGATGCCGAAGCGGCGACCGACCGCGTCGAGAACGCGCAGCCCTTCGGGCATGACCTCTACGCCGATGCCGTCTCCGGGAATGACTGCAATCCTGTGCTTTTTCTGCATTGACTCAACCTGTTCAAAGTTCGTTTCGTTCGGGGGCGCCAGCGCTCGTGACACGGGCTTTCGAAAAAATTCTAGAAGCGAGAACCGGGCCCGGTGAGGGGGTTCGCACCCGGTTTGCCTTGACAAAATGAGAAGGCTGTGTGGGCGCGTTCCAGTGTGAAGAACCATCAAACGTGCGTCACGAAACTGACTTTGAATTCGAAAAATTCGAAGGCAAAGGCACCTGTGGAGCGTCCTGCCATCGTCTGGCTGACAAGCGGGCGCATCCCTTCTAGGATGGGTCGATGCGAGCACTTCAACTCCCCACCGGCGGCGAGATGCCGGTACTCGGTCTCGGCACATGGCGCATGGGTGAAGACGCGAAGCGCCGCGCCGAAGAGGTCAAGGCCGTGCGCGAAGCCATCGCGCTGGGCTATCGCCTGATCGACACTGCCGAGATGTACGGCGAGGGCGGCGCCGAAACTGTCCTCGGCCAGGCCATCGGCGAAGCGCTGCGCGCAAACGACGTGCGGCGCGAGGAGCTCTTCATCGTCAGCAAGGTCTATCCGCACAACGCCAGCCGGCGCGGCACGCGCGACGCCTGCGAGCGCAGCCTGAAGCGGCTCGGGCTCGACAAGATGGATCTCTACCTGCTGCACTGGCGCGGCAGCCATCCGCTGCGCGAGACGGTGGCGGCGATGCACTCCCTGGTTTCGGATGGACGCATCGCCCACTGGGGCGTGAGCAACTTCGACGTCGACGACATGCAAGAACTGGCGGAGGCGACCGGCGATGGCCCGGCCTGCGCGGCCAATCAGGTGTACCTGTCCCTGGGCGAGCGCGGACCCGAGTTCAGCCTGCTGCCCTGGCAGCGGGAACGCGGCATGCCGCTGATGGCCTACAGCCCCATCGACCAGGGTGCGCTGGCGGAGGACGACGGCTTGGCCGATCTTGCTGCCAGGCTTGGCGTGACCGCTGCGCAGCTCGCGTTGGCAGCGGTGATCTCACGGCCTGGCGTGGCTGCGATCCCGAAGGCGGTGCGTAGCGCGCACCTCAAGGAGAACCTGGCCGCTGCCGGATTGAAGCTCGATGCGCAGACGCTGGCCGAACTGGATCGCCTGCATCCGCCGCCGCGGCGGAAGACGCCGCTGGCGATGATTTGAGGAGGACGAAGCAGCCGGACGCAGGGGACGCGAAGCTTTCGCGAAGGGCGCGAAAGGCATACCAGATAGGTCTGTCTTTGTCTTTTTTGCGACCTTTGCGAAAGCTTCGCGTCCTCTGCGTACTGGCCGCCCGATCCCGTATTCCTCAGTGAGCGTCCGCGTGCTTGGCCGCAGCGATCACGGCCTGCTCGTCGTGCTTCGCACCGTTGAGGAACAGGTTCAGCAGCACCGCCGCAACCGAAGCCAGCAGGATGCCCGATTCGATCAGCGAGTGGATCGCATGCGGCATCCACTGCTTGAAGTTGGGCGCGATCAGCGGAATCATGCCGATGCCCAGCGACACCGCCACGATCATCGCGTTGTGGCGGTTGTTCTTGAAGTCCACGCCCGAGAGGATGCGGATGCCGGTGGCGGCCACCATGCCGAACATCACCAGGCCCGCACCGCCGAGCACCACCGTGGGCAGCGACTCGACCAGCGCCGCCATCTTCGGCAGCAGGCCCAGCACGATCAGGATGACGCCGCCTGCCACGCACACGTAGCGGCTCTTGATGCCGGTGACGGCCACGAGGCCCACGTTCTGCGAGAAGCTGGTGTACGGGAAGGTGTTGAAGATGCCGCCGATCAGCGTGCCCAGGCCGTCGGTGCGCAGGCCGCGCGCCAGGTCCTTCTGGCTGATCCTTCGGTCGGTCATTTCGCCGAGTGCGAGGAACATGCCGGTGGATTCGATCATCACCACGATCATGATCAGCGTCATCGTGAGGATCAGGATCGGGTCGAACTGCGGCATGCCGAAGTGGAAGGGCAGCACGATGTCGACCCAGGCGGCCTTGCCGACCTTCTCGTACGTCATGAGGCCGGTGATCGAGGCCACGACCGCACCGATCACGATGCCCAGCAGCACCGAGATGTTGGCGATGAAGCCCTTGGCGTACTTCACGATGAGCAGGATCGACACGAGCACCAGGGCAGCCACGCCGAAGCCGGAAAGGTCGGCGTACTTGGGATTGGGCACGGTCGGCATGATCGCGAAGCCCTTGGGCACGGCGGGGATGGAGCTGCCCGGAGAGGTCACCTCCGCGAGCCACTTCGCATAGACGGGGTCGACCAGCGCCGGCGCAGTCGGCCCCACGGGGTTGCCGAAGATCCAGTTGATGCCCACGCGCATCAGGCTGATGCCGATGACCGCGATGATGGTCCCGGTGACCACCGGCGGAAAGAAGCGCAGCATGCGGCTGACCAGCGGCGCGATCAGTATCGACACCACGCCCGCGCCGATGATGGCGCCGAAGAGGAGCTGCGCGCCGTTCTGCCCGGGGTTGGCGTTGGCGATGGCCACCATCGGCGCCACGGAGGCGAAGGTCACGCCCATCATCACCGGCAGCTTGATGCCGAAGAACTGCGTGGCGCCCAGCGCCTGGATCAGCGTGGCGATGCCGCAGCAGAACAGGTCGGCAGAGATCAGCAAAGCGACCTCGTCGGGGCTGAGCTTGAGCGCGCGGCCCACGATCAGCGGCACCGCGACGGCGCCCGCATACATCACCAGCACGTGCTGAAGGCCCAGGGCCGCGAGCTTGCCGGTGGGAAGCCGCTGGTCCACGGGATGGACTGTGGAGGGGGTGCTGTCGGCCGTCATCGTGTGTCTCCTGCTGCGGCGAGAGAGTGATTGATCGAGAAGAGGCGCGCGACACGGCTGGGCATGCGCACACCTCATTGTGTACGCCAAACTGTATACAACTTATGCAACAATCCGGATTCAGGAAAACCCGTAGCCGAGACGGGGCCTTGCGGCGCGCCTTCTTTTGCTTTGCGACGGGGTACGGACCTTCGTCGAACGCCTCGGCGTGATGGCCCTAGCTGCCCACTTCGCGCGCCAGCCGGCTGCGGAAATCGCGGCCTTCGCGCGGGCAACGCAGCACGTGTGGCGCCCACGCACAAGCCATGCGTGAATCTCAGGCGCGAGGTCTTGCCTGGCGCACCGTGAGCCCGGAGGCCGCCTGCTTGGCGTCGTGCTTCGCGATGGCCGCCTCGCCCGCCACGTCCTCTGCATGCCTGAACATGCCCGGCGGGATGCGCACCGCGCCGATGGCCAGCGTGGCGAAAGGCGTAAAGCGGACCACGCCGTGCCTGTCTTCGCCCTCGATACCGCCGGCCTGACGGTCGGCCTCGTCGTAGAGGCCGGGCGCCTGCGCGTTGAAGGCCTCGATCAGCCGCGCGCAGCGCTGGTGCCAGTCGGGGCTCTGGAACAGCATCAGGAAGTCGTCGCCGCCGATGTGGCCGACGAAGTCGCGGTGCGCGTCCGCATGCCGTACCGCAAGCCGCGAAAGCAGCAGGATCATCTCGTCGCCGCGCCAGTAGCCGTAGTGGTCGTTGAACACCTTGAAGCTGTTCAGGTCGGCATAGCAGGCCGCGAACTCGGCGCCGCTGCCGAGCAGGCGCTCGATGTGGATGTTGATGGGGATGTTGCCCGGCAGCGAGGTCAGCGGGTTGGCGTGCCGCGCAGCCTCGATGCGCGCCTCGGTGACCGCGCGCACGAGCTGGTCGCCGGTGCCCAGGCCCGCATAGCGCTTCTTCTCGGTCACGATGAAGCCTTCGTTCAGGTAGCGCTGGTCTTCCGACATCAGGATGCCCAGCAGGCTCTCGACGTTCTCTTTGCGTTCCACCACCAGCGGCGTGCTGCTGCCGTATGCCAGGCAGGGCCGCCGGCCGTGCACCTCGCGGAAGTAGAGGCGCGCGTAGTCGTTCATGAACGACTGCCGGTTGATCAGCGCGACCGGCTTCGCGTCGTCGACCACCGCCAGCGCATGCAACTGGGGATGCTTCAGGAAGATCGCCGAAACTTCGTCGACCGGCGTCTGCGGGCTGAGCGCGGGCGCTTGGATCACAGGGAGGCTGCGCAGCACGTTGGGTTGAGAGGCCTGCGATTCATGCGGCATCACCGCGATGCGGCCGTCCCTGATGGCCGCAGCCGCGGGTTCGGGCAGCGCCAGCAGCAGCTGCGGGGCCGCCGGACCGAAGAGAAAGCCCTGGCCATGGGCGATGCCGAGGTCGCGCAGCACGCGCAGGTCTTTGGTGTTCTCCACGCCTTCTGCGATGAGTTCGCTGCCCATGGCGGCGCCGAGGCCGGCGATGGCCCGCACCATCGCCACGCCCTGCGGGCAGTCGGCGATGCCCTGGGTCAGGAGCTTGTCGATCTTGACGAAGTCGGGCTGCAGCTCTTTCCAGCGCCGCAGGTTGGAGTGGCCTTCGCCGAAGTCGTCGAGCGCGATGCGCGCGCCCATCGCGTGCAGTGCCTTCACCGCGTCATGCAGGGCGTCGGCGTCGCCGGCCGCGCGCTGCTCGGTGAGTTCCACCACGAGGTCGCGCACCGCGACGCCGTGCCTGGCCAGCATGGTTTCGAGCCAGCTCGTGCCGCCGGAGGCGTCGGTGGCCTCGATCAGCGTGTCGGCGCTCATGTTCACGAAAAGCCGCCCCGGCTCGCTCAGCCGACCCCATTCGGCAAGCACCGCCTCGACGCAGTGCAGCTCGAATCCCGTCAGCCTCGATTCGGCGGCCGCCTGCGCGAGCATCGCCTCGGGGCCGGGGAGGGCGATGCCGGCCCCGCTGCGGATCAGGGCCTCGTGGCCGAAGATCGTGCCCTGGCGCAGGTCCACGATGGGCTGGAAGAACGGAGCGATTGCAGGATGCGGCTTGGCGCCGGGCAGGAAGGGCCTGAGCATACTGTGGGAGTTGGTTCGTCGGCGGCTCTCGCGCAGAAGAAAAACCAGCGAATAGCCCTTTTGGTCTACAGCATGCCGTATTTATGTGACAGGGCGGGTTGCCCCTGCATCTCTGGTCAGGCCAGCAGCGCCTTGACCAGGTCGAGCTGCCGGTCGGGCTTTTCGGTGCCGAGCTCGAGGCTGGCCTCGATGCGCTCCAGGTGCTCGGTCATGCTCTTCACCGCGGCTTCGACGTCGCCCTTGCGGCACAGGCGCAGGAACTCCGCGTGCTCGTCGGAGGAGCAATGCGGGTCGTTCGACGAGTGGTAGAGCATCGCGATCAGCGAGCTGCGCGCCACCAGCTCGCGTACCAGTTCGGCCAACGTGCGGTTGCCGGTGGCCTCCGCCAGCGTCACGTGGAAATCGCCCAACAGCTTCTCGCGCACGGTGCCCATGGTGCTCTGGCGCAGCGCGGTGCGTTCGAACTTGATGTGCTGCTCCAGCGCCTGGTAGTCGCGCGCCCGTGCGCCCGCGATGAAGAGGCGAACCACCTCGCTCTCGAGGATGCGGCGCACCGCGAAGACCTCGCGGGCTTCTTCTACGGAAGGCTGGCTCACGAAGGCGCCTTTGTCGGGAATCATCTCGATGAGCTTGTCCTTCGACAGCATCAGCAGCGCCGCGCGCACCTTGGTGCGGCTCACCGAATACACGCGGCCCAGCGCTTCCTCGCGCAGCCAGGTGCCGGGCGGCAGCCGCTTCTCGACGATTGCGGTGGCGATGTCGTTGGCGATGCTTTCGATGGAGCTGTTATTGTCGGCGGCGCCCGTGCCGCTTTCTTCGGGCGCGGCAGCAGCGGCAGGTGGAGCGGAAGGTTTGGAACTGGCGCGGGGCATGCACGGATTGTGGCCTAGCGCGAGAGCGTGAAGCCTTCCAGCGCGCCAATGATGGGCTTGGGCAGGGGCTTTGCGAGCTCGCCGCGCTTGCTCGTGCGCAGCTTCAGCGCCACGAGCGACTCGATGAGCTTGGTGCCAGCGGCCACGCCGTCGATCACCGGCACACCCAGCACGCCCTCGATGTGCTCGCACAGGTCGGTCATGCCGGCGCAGCCGAGCACGATGCAATCGGTGCCGTCCTCTTCGAGCGCGCGGCGGCACTCTTCGACGATGCGCTCGCGGGCTCGCGAGCCGGGCTCCTCCAGTTCGAGCACCGGCAGCTCGCAGGCGCGCACGTTGGCGCAGAAGCGCTCCATGCCGTAGATCTCGGCCAGGTGCCAGGCCTGACCGATGGTGCGGCCCAGCGTGGTCACCACGCTGAAGCGGCTGCCGATCATGCTGGCCAGGTGCATCGCGGCCTCGGCGATGCCCACCACCGGGCCGCGCGCCAGTTCGCGCGCAGCCTTCAGGCCCGGATCGCCGAAGCAGGCGATCACGTAGCCGTCGACCCCCTCGCGCTCGCCCGCGGCGATCTCCTGCAGCAGGCCCGGAACTGCGAGCGCTTCGTCGTAGTGGCTCTCGATGGAAACCGGCCCCATGGCCGGGCTCACTGCGACGATCTCGGTGCCGGCCTGCGCCACCGCACGGGCGCAGGCACCGATCTTCTCGGTCATGCTCCAGGTGGTGTTCGGGTTGATGATCTTGATGCGCACGGCGCGGTCCCTTTCTTTCTCTCTGTCTGTCTGTCGTCTGTCTGCCCGACGGGTGTCAGGCCTTGTCGCTGCGGTTCAACACGGCGTAGATGATGAAGCCCAGGCCCATGCCGATGAACCACGCATAGTTCGCGGCGCCGCGCAGCGTCGGCACCATCACGCAAAGAATGGGCACGATGGCCGCCGGCACCAGCGCCTGGATCGCCCTCGGGTTGTAGCCGCCGCTGTACCAGTATTCGCCCTTGGGGCTCATGCTGTAGAGCGCGTCCACGTCGATGCGCTGCTTGCGCACGATGTAGTAGTCGGCGATGAGGATGCCGAACAGCGGGCCGATGAACGAGCCGAGCACGTCGAGCGTGTAGTGGATGACTTCGGGGCTGTTGTAGAGGTTCCACGGCGTGAGGAACACCGAGCCCACCGCGGCGATCATGCCGCCGGTGCGCCAGCTGATGTGTTGCGGCGCCACGTTGGAGAAGTCGAACGCGGGCGAGACGAAGTTCGCGACGATGTTGATGCCGATGGTGGCGATCATGAAGGTCAGCGCGCCCAGCACGACGGCGGTGGTGCTGTCGATCTTGCCCACGGTGTGCACTGGGTCGGTGATGAGTTCGCCGAACACCGGCAGCGTGGCGGCGGTGGTGATGACCGTCAGCAGCGAGAAGAACACGAAGTTCACCGGCAGGCCACAGAAGTTGCCCTTCTTCACCGCCTCGAAGCTCTTGCCGTAGCGGGAGAAGTCGCCGAAGTTGAGCATCGGGCCGCTGAAGTAGCTCACCACCAGCGCAATGGCCGAGAGCATCACGGGCAGCGCGTCCCAGCCCTGGAACTTGATGCCGCCCAGATTCAGGTCGATGTTGCTCCAGCCGGCCTTCCACACCAGCCAGCCGCACAGGATGGCCATGACCACGTACACGGCGGGGCCGGCCCAGTCGATGAACTTGCGGATCGCATCCATGCCGTGCCAGAACACGAAGGCCTGCAGCACCCACATGACCATGAACGCGACCCAGCCGAGTGCGGACAGGCCCGCGAAACCGTACTTTGTGACTTCGGCATACGGCGCCAGGCCGGGGGCCATGTGCAGCGCGAGCACCATGAAGGCCGCCGAGGCGAGATAGGTCTGCACGCCGTACCAGGCCACCGCGATCAGCCCGCGGATGATGGCCGGGATGTTCGCGCCCAGCACGCCGAAGGGCGCGCGGCACACCACCGGATAGGGCACGCCCGTCACCTGGCTGGGCTTGGCCACCAGGTTGCAGAAGATCTGCACGATCACGATGCCCACCAGCAGCGACACCAGCACCTGCCAGCTCGACAGGCCCAGCGCGAACAGGCTGCCTGCGGTGATGTAGCCGCCCACGCTGTGCACGTCGGACATCCAGAAGGCGAAGATGTTGTATTGCCCCCAGGTCTGCTTCTTCAGCGGGGCGAGGTCTTCGTTGGTCAGTCGGGGGTGGTAGCCCGGCTTGATGACCGCGTTCGATTCTGCGTGCGGCGCAATGCCGGCTTCGCTCGCCCCTGTGGGGGCCTGGCTGACGACTGAGCTCATGGTCTTACCTCTTGCGGGTGGGTGGATCAGAACCTGTTTTGACGCAAATTTCGCGCCGGATAATCGGGTGCGTTATTTGTATACAAAAAACGAACGCAATCAAGGTCATTCGATAACTCATATATCGGTGTAATCCCTGAGGTACCAGCGCTCGTACCGGGGCGGACCTGTCTCGCGGGCGTGCGCGATGACTGCGCCGGCCACCATCGGCGGGCGCCGGAAGATGAGAGGGGCGAGAGAGGGCCCGAGTGCCTCGGGATGGGGCGCGCAGCATGGCGAAGCACCCGCAAGGTGCATCGCCACGCTGGCAGGTGGCGCCCGACAGGCCGGTGTGGAGC
>CAJYQC010000580.1 GCA_913776885.1 uncultured Variovorax sp. | reverse complement strand
TGAACAACCTGACCCCCTTCCTCGTCCACTGGGCCATCACCGCCGTCTCGCTGTGGGTGGCGAGCCATCTGTTTCGCGGACTCAAGTTCGACAGCACCGGCGCGCTGGTGGTCTCGGCGCTGCTGCTGGGCCTGGCCAACGCCATCGTCAAGCCGCTGCTGATCGTGCTCACGCTGCCGCTGACGCTGACGCTGGTTACTTTCGGGCTCTTCCTGCTGGTCATCAACGCGCTGATGATCCTGCTGGTGGCCGCGCTGGTGAAGGGCTTCAGGGTGTCGGGCTTCTGGACCGCGCTCTTCGCGAGCATCTTCATCTCGCTGCTGAGCGTGGTGATCGGCTCCTTCGTGACCGGCAGCGACCCTGCCGAGAAGGTGCAGATGCCGCAAAGCGGCAACTGGCTCTGAGTCTGAACGGCTAGGCGAGCACGGCGCCGCCGCGCAGCAGCGCCTCGCGCAGCGCCGGCACGGCCACCGCGCGCACCTGGGCGCCCATGCCGTCGCCAGCCGCACGCGCCGCCATCGCGGCGGCGATACCGGCCGCTTGCCCGACGGCCATCGAGATCGTCATGACCCGGATCGCCGCCAGCGCCTCATGGCTGGCCGAGATGCCGCGGCCCACGCCCAGCGCGTTGTCGAGCGTGGCCGGGATCAGGCTGCGGTACGGGATCTGGTAGGCATGGCCGTCGCCCATCGGCACGTACTGCAGCGAGCCGCCCTTGGCCGGATGGATGTCGATCGGATACGCGCCCGCCGCAATGGCGTCGGCGAACTGCACCGGCTCCAGCAGCTCGGCGGCCGTGAGCACATGGTCGCCCTCGACGCGGCGCGTCTCGCGCACGCCCACCTGCGTGGCGAACGCGCGCAACCGGCCGCCGCCGCAGCCCGGCACGTGGGCCGCGATGAACTCCGCCGCCTTCCACGCCTGGCGCCGGCCTTCGATCTCCGCGCCGCCGAGCGCCATCGGATCGGTGGCATCGATGGCCAGGCGGCTGATGTTGAACCACGCATCGTCCGACCGCGGCACGCGGCTGGAATGGAGCGCCGCCCGCGCGAGCCCGCCCTGCGCGTAACCCCTGGCGGACAGCTCGGCCAGTTCTGCCTTCGAGAGCGCGCCGAAGCGCTCGAAGTCGATCGGGCCGAAGCGGAACATCATCGTCGCCGGCTGCAGCGCCTCGCCGCCGCCGAGTTCGAGAAAACGTGCGCCCGCCTGCTTGAGCGCGTCCATGTCGCCCGATGCATCGACGAGCACGCCGGGCCGCAACGACAGCACGCCGCCCTTGGTCAGCACGCGCAGCCCGGTGACGCGCCGGCCTTCGCACTGCACATCGAGCAGGCACGCATGCAGCAGGGGCCGCACACCGGCATCGGCCGCCATGTCGTCGAGCACCAGCTTGAGCACCTCGGGCTCGTATTCGACGCGGTCCATGTGATGGCCGGTGGACATCACGAAGCGGTCGTGCTCGCGCGCACCGCCGTAGGCGCGCAGCCGCCGGACCACCTCGTCGGCAAGCCCCGCCACCACCGTGCGGCCGTTGCCGGTCTGCCAGCTGTTGAACTGCGCCACTGCGCCGGCCGTGGCGTTGCCGCCCAGGAAGCCGTAGCGCTCGACCAGCACGACCGACGCGCCCTGCCGTGCCGCCGCCACCGCGGCCATGGTGCCGGCGACGCCGCCGCCGCACACCACCACGTCGGCCTCGACCGCGTGGCTGGTTCCGATGTTCTCGCTGCCCATGCTAGTTCTCGACCTGGATGCCGCGGCTCTTCACTACCTGCCCCCACCGGGCACCTTCTGCCTTCAGGTATTGCGCGGTGGCCTCGCGGACGCGGACGAAGGTCTCCAGGCTCAGTGCATCGAAGCGCTTCTTCACCGTCTCGGACTGCAGCGACGAGGCCAGCAGCTTCTCCAGCCGCGCCAGCCCTTCGGCCGGAATGCTGCCCCTGGGCGCCACCAGCGTGGCCCAGCCTTCGACTTCCAGGCTCTGCAGCTTCAGGCTGCGCAGCGTGGGCACGTCGGGCAGTTCCGCCACCGGCTGCGCCGACGACACGGCCAGCGCGCGCAGCCGGCCCGAGCGGATGTGAACGATCACGCTCGGCAGGTTCAGGAAACCCATCGACACCAGCCCCGAGATCAGGTCGGGCATCAGCGCGCTCTCGCCTTTGTAGGGCACGCTGACCAGCGAGGTGCCGGTCTCCTGCGCGAATAGTTCCGCCGTCAGGTGCGCCAGCGTGCCGGTGCCGCTGTTGCCTGCGCTGAGCTTGCCCGGCTGCGCCTTGGCCAGCGCGACGAGTTCGGCCAGTGTCCTCGCCTTCGAGTCGGCCGGTACCACCAGCACCAGCGGCTGCTGCGAGACCATGCCGATGGCGTCGAAGTCGCGCGCCACGTCGTAGCCCAGCCTGGGGTTGAGCGAGGGGTTGATGACCATGCTGTTGCTGCCCATCAGCAGCGTGTGGCCGTCGCGGCTCTGCAGCGCCGCCATCACGCCGATGGCGCTGCCCGCGCCGGGCTTGTTCTCCACGATCACCGGCTGGCCGAGCTGCGGCGCCAGCACCTCGGCCAGCACGCGGGCCGAGCCGTCGGCACCGCCGCCGGGCGCGAAGGGCACGATGATGCGCACCGGCTTCGTGGGCCAGACGTCGGTGGCGTGCGCGCTGCGGCCGAGGGCCATGGCGAGCGTCGCTGCCGAGAGCGTGGAGATCGCATGCCTGCGTGTGATGCCGCGCGCTGCGGCCGTGGCTGTAGCCATGTCTTGTTTGTCTCTTGATCTGATTGTTCTGGAAAAGAAGCCCGATGCTAGGAAGCAGCCATGGGCCCGGCAAATACCAACATGTGGCAACGCCATAACATCGCGTTATCGAACCACACCGATGGAACGGGCGATGTCATGAACCTCCGACAGATTGAAGTCTTCCGCGCCGTCATGCTCGCCGGCTCCGTGACCGATGCCGCGCGCTCGCTGCACGTGTCGCAGCCGGGCATCAGCCGCATGCTCTCGCACATCGAGCTGCAGTTGGGGCTGCGCCTGTTCGAGCGGCGCAAGGGCAGGCTGCTGGCCACGCCGGAAGCGCAGGCGCTCTTCGCCGAAGTCGAGCAGGTGTACCGGGGCGTGGCCCGCATCGACGACTGCGCGCAGGCCTTGAAGGACGGCAAGATGCTCACGCTGCGCGTGCTGTGCAGCCCCAGCACGGGCCTGGACATGGTGCCGCGCGCTCTCACCGCGCTGGGCGAGGAGTTTCCGTCTGCTCGCATCTACTTCGAGGTGCTGCTCGCGAGGGAGATGGTCAAGCGCCTCGCCGCGCACGAGGCCGACGTGGCGATCTCGACGCTGGCCATCGACGACCCGCTGCTCAGCTCACGCCCCATCGGCAAGTGGACGCTGGCCGGCGTGTTCCCGCGCGGCCATGCGCTGGAGGCGCGGCGCACGCTGTCGCCGGCCGACATCCTGAAGGAACGCATGATCTCCTTCAGCCCCGACACGCCGCAGGGCCGCATCATTGCCGACTGGTGCGTGCGGCACCGGCTGCAGCCCGACGCCCGCGTCGAGGTGCGCGCCGGCCAGAGCGCCTGCGCCATGGCGGCGGCGGGCGCGGGCGTGGCCGTCGTCGACGACCTCACCGCGCGCGGCTGCATGACCGACAGGCTGAGCTACCGGCCGATCCGCAACGCGCCTTCCTTCGACATCTTCGCGGTGACCAACGAGAACTTCGCGGCTTCGCAGCTGGCGAACCGCTTCGTCGCCCACGCCCAGTCGGCGCTGCGCCAGCTCAAGAAAGAGCGCGCCTGAAGGCGCGGCGCCATCCCATATTCTGCGGAGGGACAGCGCGCGGCCGCTGCCTATGATCGGCCTCACCCCGGCGCCCAGACCGGCGCAAGAGGAGCCCCCCATGAAGATCGCCTTCACGTCGTGCATGAACTTCAAGCCCGGCGCCGACGGGTACCAGCACGTCTGGGACCGCATCGCGCAGGAACAGCCCGACTACCTGTTCCTGCTGGGCGACCAGATCTACATGGACTACTTTCCCAACCTGGGCGACCCGTCCCACGGCGATCCCGCCCTGTTCGCCCAACTGATGAAGGCCAAGTACGAAGCGCAATGGGCCGTGCCGAACTTCAAGGCCCTGCGCGACGCGCTGCGCCAGAAGCAGGGCAGCGGCGGCGGCGTGTACGGCACCTGGGACGACCACGACTTCGCATGGAACAACGCATACGGCTCGAAAGTCGGCGCCACGGTGAAGAAGCACTCACGCGGACTCTTCACCCAATACATGGAGATAGAGCAGCTGGAGGCGCCGGTGCATCTCGACCCGAGCATCGACGGCATCTACTACTCGATCCCGCTGATGCACCAGCAGCAGCGCATCGGCAAGGCCATCTTCCTCGACACCCGCTGGTACAGCGACAAGCCCGGCGACGCCCAACCGCTGCTCGGCCAGAAGCAGCTCGACTACCTGAAGCAGGAACTGGCCGGCGAACAGGGCTACGTGCTGATCTGCGCCGGCATGCCCATCCGCGCGACCGGCAACGGCTGGATGCGCTACCGCGACGACTACGCGAAGTTCCGCGCGATCATCCAGGGGCGCAAGTCGATCTTCCTGAGCGGCGACATCCACGAGAACGCCTTCCTGCCGCCGGCCGGAGAAACGAAGATGTTCGAGGTGGTCTCCTCCGGCGCCTTCGTCACCAAGTACTACCTCACGGGTGAGCGCGAGAACTTCGGCATCCTCGAGTACTCGCCGGCGAGCACCGACATCAAGCTGTTCAACAAGCGCGGCCTCGAACGGCACAACGTCATCGACAACGCGACGTTCATGCATCGGGAGCTCCGCTGAACGCCCCCATGGCCCTCCTCCGACCGGCGTTCTGCTTGCACCCGATGGCGTTTTACTGGCTGCGGTAGACGTTGTCGTTGTCGGGGTCGACGACCTTCTTCGGCCCACCATCCTCGCCACGGTGCGCACAGGCACCAAGTGCACCTTGCGCACGTCGCTCGACAACCCTCCCTGCAAAGGCTCGGCCGAGTTCCCCGACGATCTGCCGGCCCCTGCATGTCCAGCGGCGCGCGGTATTCTTCGCTCATCGATTCCGGCATCGATGCAGTTGCCGGCATCGCACGCCGCCCGCTACCCGTCGCACATCATCGAACCCGCCTTCCGAGAGAGATAGAAAGAAGCGCCTTGCCCCCGACCAAAGCCCGCGCCGCTCCTCCCGCGCCAGCCCTCGCCCGCCCCGCGACGATGGCCGACGTGGCCGCGCGCGTCGGCGTGTCGAAGATGACGGTGTCGCGCGCGCTCAACCGCAGCGCGAGCAGCGACCGCGTGACCTCGGAGGCGCTGCGCCAGCGCATCCTGCAGGCCTGCGAGGAGATGGGCTACGTCATCGACCAGACGGCGCGCACCTTCTCCAGCAAGCGGTCGGGCTTTGTCGCGGTGCTGATTCCATCGCTCAACAACTCCAACTTCTCGGAGACCGCGCAGGGCATCACCGCCGCCGTGGAAGCGCGCGGGCTGCAGGTGCTGCTGGGCTACACCGACTACCGCGTGGAGACCGAGGAGCGCCTGCTGCGCGCCATGCTCGCGCGCCGGCCCGAGGGCGTGATCCTCACCGGCGGCTCGCACACGCCGGCAGCGCGCGCCATGCTGCAGGCGGCGGGCGTGCCGGTGGTCGAGACCTGGGACCTGCCGGCCACGCCCATCGAGCACACCGTGGGCTTCTCGAATGCCGAAGCCGCCGCCGCGATGGTGCGCCACCTGCACGCCAAGGGCTACCGGCGCATCGCCTTCATCGGCGGCACCTCCAACCGCGACACCCGCGGCGCCGACCGCCAGCGCGGCTATGCCGACGCGATCCGCGAACTGGGCCTGCCCGATGGCCGTGTCATCAGCTTCGGCCAGCCACCGATCTCGATGGCGCAGGGCGGGGAGGCCGTGGCCCAGCTGATCCGCCAGTGGCCCGACGTGGACGCGGTGATCTGCGTCTCCGACCTCTCGGCCTTCGGCGCGCTGATGGAATGCCAGCGCCGCGGCTGGGAAGTGCCCGGGCGCATCGCGATCGCCGGCTTCGGCGACTTCGAGGTCGCCCGCGCCTGCCATCCGCGCATCACCACGGTCGCGGTGGATTGCGTGGGCATCGGCAAGGCGGCGGGAGAACTGCTGCTGCGGGTGATCGACGGCACGCGCGAAGGGCATCGGCCGCCTGCGGAGACGGTGCTGATTCCGTTCCATATCGAGCAGCGCGAGAGTTCCTGAGCACTCCCTTCATGGATGCCAGGTCGACACCACCGCAGGCGTCTGCGCCGTGGGCCGGCCAGCGAGCGCATAGGAGAGTTCGTTCGCAGCCTTCATGATCGTCTTGGCATGGCCGATCAGCTTGGCCTTGGGCAGGCGGTCTGACGGACCCGAAATGCACACCGAGCCCAGCAGCGCCCAGCGCAGCCCGAAGACCGGCGCGGACACCGTGGCCACGTTCTTCTCGCGCTCGCCGATGGAGTAGTGGTAGCCCTTCTTGCGGATGTCTTCGTAGAGTTTTCCGGGCTCGCCCGAGAACGCGAGGATCACGCGCCCCGGTGAGCCCAGGTCCAGCGGGAGCATCGCGCCCATGCGCGCGTGGTGACGGATGGGCTGGGGCCCCTCCACGCGTGCCAGGCAGGTCCTGGAGTTTCCTTCGCGCACGTAGAAGGCGGCGCTCTCGCCCGTGGCCTGCGACAGGGCGAGCAGCATCGGCTCGACCACGCCGTTGGCATC
>CAJYQC010000579.1 GCA_913776885.1 uncultured Variovorax sp. | reverse complement strand
GTGCCGGCCCGCTGGCCGACGAGCGTCCCTATGCGGCCAACCCGACCGGCACTTTCTTCAACCGGGTGCAGACCTACGAGGCCGGCGCGTTCCCGGCCACCGAGACCATCCACTTCCCCAAGAGCTGCCTGCATTGCGAAGACCCGCCCTGCGTGCCCGTGTGCCCGACGGGCGCGAGCTACAAGCGCAAGGAAGACGGCATCGTGCTGGTCGACTACGACAAGTGCATCGGCTGCAAGTACTGCGCATGGGCCTGCCCCTACGGTGCGCGCGAGCTCGACGAGGAGCGCCAGGTCATGACCAAGTGCACGCTCTGCGTGGACCGCATCCATGACGAGCAGCTGCCCAAGGAGGACCGCAAGCCCGCCTGCGTGAAGGCCTGCCCGACCGGCGCGCGCCTCTTCGGCGATGTGAAGGACCCGGACTCCGAAGTGTCCAAGGCGATCCGAGAGCGCGGCGGCTACCAGCTGATGCCCGAGTGGGAGACCAACCCGGCCAACCGCTACCTGCCGCGGCGCATCACTTCGTCGACGCAAGAGCTGGAGTAGGCCGCACCATGCATCCAGCGTTCTCGATTCTTTTCTTCACCACGCTGGCCGGCGCGGCGCAAGGCCTGGTGGTCGCGCTCGCCCTGGCCGTGGTCTTCGGCCTCGAACTCGCACCGGGCTTCCTGGGCATCGCGCTGGGCGTGGCAGAGGTGCTGCTGGTGGCGGGCCTTGCCGCATCCTTCATGCACCTGGGCCGCAAGACGCGCGCCTGGCGTGCGGTGCTCATGTGGCGCACCTCGTGGATGTCGCGCGAGGTGATCGTGCTGCCGGCCTTCATCGCGCTGGTGGCGCTGTGGTGGCTGTCGCTGCGCGCGGGCGCGGGCGCACCGTGGTCTTGGCTGCTGCCCCTGCTGGCGCTGTGCGGCTCGCTGCTGCTGTGGTACTGCACCGCGATGATCTACGCCTGCCTGCGCTTCATCGAGGAATGGGCGCATCCGCTGACCATCGTCAACTTCACGCTGATCGGACTGTCGTCGGGGCTGGTGCTGGCCTGCGCGATGGCAGCGCTTGCTGGCGAGGCTCGCTTCGTGCAGGTCTTGGGGCCTTGTGCGCTCGCTGCCACGCTGGCGGCGTGGGCTGCACGCGGCACTGCGCTGCGGCGCAATGCAGGCATACGCCACAAGTCGACGCTGCAGTCGGCCACCGGCATCCGTACGCAGAAGCTGGTGCAGAAGTCGATGGGCATGTCGGCAGGCTCGTTCAATACGCGCGAGTTCTTCCATGGCGCGTCGCTCGCGGCGCTGAAGAACTTGAAGCTCGGCTTCCTGCTGCTGGCCTTCGTGCTGCCTGTGCTGCTGCTGATCTGGGGCATGGCGGGCGCGGGCGCGCTGCCGTGGGTGCTCGCGGCGCTGGTGCAGGCGCCGGGGCTGCTGGCCGAGCGCTGGTTCTTCTTCGCGCAGGCGCGGCATCCGCAGAACCTCTACTACCAGGTCGTTTCCTGAGTCGCGGCCAGCGAGGCCGGCCGCGCGATGCCGTTGCGCTACTTGCGTGCCGGTTCGCGGATGGCGGCGCGCGCGAGCCGCCACGCTGCGAACAGGAATGCCAGCGGCAGCACCACTGTCTGCAGCACGAACAGCGCAATGAGCTTCACAATCCGCTCGGCCCAGTCGGAGGCGGATTGCAGGATCTGCTCGTAGGTCGCCTTCAGGTCGGGCAGCTTGGGCAGCCAGCGTTCGATGCGGTCGCGCCAGCCTTCCTGCGCGGCCGGTGCCTCTTTCGTTGCATCGACCACGGCGGTGGGCGACTTCTCGATGCCCGACAGCGCGGCCTGGTAGTCGTTGGCCATGAACGCGCGGTAGAGGCCTTCGTTCGCCACCGCGGCCAGCGGCACGGCGAAGCGCACCAGCAGCAGGCCGATCAACGCCGATTGCAGCCAGCGCGGTGAACTGCCGCGCCGCCAGCGCCACGCGATCCAGGCCAGCGCCACGGCGCAGACCAGGTACGACATCAGATGGTGTGCGCCGATGTTCAGCAGCACCAGCTGGATGCCGAATGACACGCTGGCCGCGAGCATCACCGCCGCGAACTGCTCGATCAGTTCGTTCAGCGGCTTCAGTGCCTGACCCGGCGCGAAACTCACGCCCACGCCGCCCGGCGTGGCATCGACCTGCGTGCCCTGCGCAACCGACACCACCGCCCCGAGCGCGCGTGCTGCAGCGAAGGTGGTCAGTGCGCGATTCAGTCCGTCGTTGACCTGGGCCCTCGCGGGCGCGTCGATCGGCGCGACCCAGCAGCCGGCGAACACCAGCAAGGCGATGAGCAGGAGATAGGCGCGTTGCAGCAGAAGGGGCTTGGGCAGGGGCATGGCCGTCGTGCGATTGGAGGCGGAGGATTAGGTCATTCTCCACACGACTCTCGGCACACGGTGCCGATGCCCTTGGGCGGCATCAGGGTCTGTCCACACCAATTCCGGGGGCGCGTTGGTGCCCCAACGCTCCTTGCCACCCTTCGCGGGCTCGGGGATGGTTTGAACAGTCCCTAGCTTCTGCGCAAACCCGCGGCGCGGGGCTTGCCGGGCGTGCCCGGCAGCAGGTGGTCCAGCGGCAGCGCCGTTTCCGACTTGATCTCGCGCAGCACGATGCTCGAGCGCACGTGCGTCACGCCGGGCAGGCTGAACAGAACCTCGTGCAGGAAGCGCTCGTAGTGCTTCATGTCGGGCACGGTCACGTTGAGGATGTAATCGGCCGGGCCGGTGGCCGACACGCAGCGGATGATCTGCGGGCTCGCGGCCACGGCCTCCTCGAAGCGCTGCACCATCGTCTCGCTGTGGCGGTCGAGGTTCACCTCGGCCACGGCCGAGACGTGCAGGCCGACGAGTTCGGGGTCGACCAGCGTGGTGTAGCCGCGGATGACGCCTGCGGCCTCCATGTCCTTGATGCGCTTCCAGCAGGGCGTGGGCGAGAGGCCGACGGCCTCGGAGATCTGCTGCACGGTCTGGCGGCCGTCGTGCTGCAGCGCGGAGAGGATCTTGAGGCAGTGCTCGTCGAGGGTAACGGTGCCGGTGTTCATCGCGGAATCGCAGTAGCGCGGGTAGTGGGAGGGCTGCGTGGGCCGATCGCCGGTCCGCGCCATCGTCACGATTCTCCTAGATCGATGCGGCGGTGCCGTGTCGTGCGGCGCAAGCCTGGGCGCGTGCCTTCTACGCCTCGCCGGTGTGTGCGAATTCCAGCGGCAGGTCCTTGAACTGCTTCTTCAGCGAAGGCTCCGGCGAGCCGCCGACCACGATGCGAGCGAAGGCATCGAGCGGGCTGAAGAAGGCGGGGCGCAGCGTGCCGAGCTTGCTTTCGTCGATCAACAGGAAGCTCTGCGATGCACTGCGGATGGCCGCCTGCTTCACCGGAACCTCGTGGAAGTTGGAGCAGCTCGCGCCGCGTTCCACGTCGACGCCGCCCGCCGAGATGAAGGCCTTGTTCACGCCCAGCCTGGCGAGGTACTGCAGCCCCTCGTCGGAGAAGAAGGTGGCGGAGGAGGGGTGGTACAGCCCGCCGAGCAGCATCAGCTGCGTGTTCGGGCGGCGGCTGAGAACCTGCGCGATGTTCGTGGAGTAACACACGACACTCAGCGGCATCTCGGGCGGCAGCGCCTCCGCGAAATGGACCATGGTGGTGCCGCAGTCGATGAACAGGCTGTCGTGCGGCTGCACGAGTTCGGCGGCGCGCTCGCAGGCCAGGCGCTTGTTGGCCGCGTGCTGGTCGGTGGCCTCGTCGAGCGAGTAGCGCTCTGCACCTGGCAGCGTGGTCGCGAGCACGTAGCCGCCAAGCGCGGAGAGGGGGGATTCCGCGGACGCCAGGTCGCGGCGGATCGTCATTTCGGTCACGTCGAGCTGTTGTGCCGCTTGCCTGATGGGCAGCGGGCCACCTGACTCGACGAGCTCCTGCATCCTGGCTAGGCGCACGGCCCGGGCCTCGGCTCCGGCGGTTCTTCGCATCTTCTGTTTCCTCAGGTCCAGGTGCCGGAGTATCGAGCATCGCATGTCGTTTCAATGTTGTTAGAAAAACATATTGCATGGATAAATGTTGTTGTAATAACATTTAAGCCAACACGAACGACCAAGCCCTGCCGCCATGCGATGCAAAGCGACACGGCCCGGAGACAAAAGACATGCCCCTTGCCGTCCCGCCGCAGCCGCGGCCTTTGCGCGCCACGGCGCCCGCCCAACAATGACCTCCACTTCCCTCGTTCGCCCCAGCGGCGCGGTGCGCTCTCGCCCAGCTTCGCCAGCGGCAGCGCCCCGCGCACCCGCCGAGACGCCCGCGCAGGCCCACTCCGCTGCCGCGCGCAACTCCGCCCAGCCTTTCGATCTCGGCTGGATCGACGGCATCCGCATCAACCTGTCAGCCGCCGAGCGTCGCGTGGCCACGCTGCCCGGCCGCCGCTCGGTCAAGAAGGACGCGCAGGCCGGCTGGCTGTTGAAGGCCATCACCTGCATCGACCTCACCACGCTCAGCGGCGACGACACCGCCGAGCGCGTGAAGCGCCTCTGCGCCAAGGCCGCGATGCCGGTGCGCCCCGACCTGCTGGCCGCACTGGGCTTTGCCGACCGCAGGCTGCACACGGGTGCTGTGTGCGTCTATCACCGCTTCGTCTCGACCGCGGTCGAGGCGCTGGCTGGCACCGGCATCCCGGTGGCGGCGGTGTCCACGGGCTTTCCGGCGGGGCTGATCCCGCATGAGCTCAAGCTCAAGGAGATCGAGGCCTCGGTGCGCGACGGTGCTTCGGAGATCGACATCGTCATCACGCGCGAACACGTGCTCGCGGGCCAGTGGAAGAAGCTCTACGACGAGATGCTCGACTTCCGCCGCGCGGCCGGCGAGGCGCACGTGAAGGCGATCCTCGCGACCGGCGAGCTCAAGACGCTGCGCAACGTCGCCAAGGCCTCGATGGTCTGCATGATGGCCGGCGCCGACTTCATCAAGACCTCTACCGGCAAGGAGGGCGTGAACGCCACGCCGCTGGTCACGTTGGCCATGCTGCGGATGATCCGCCAGTACGAGGCCCGCACCGGCCTGCGCGTGGGCTACAAGCCCGCAGGCGGCGTCTCCACCGCGAAGACCGCGCTCGATTACCAGGTGCTCATGAAGGAGGAGCTGGGCCGCGACTGGCTCGAGCCCGACCTGTTCCGCATCGGCGCCTCCACGCTGCTGGCCGACATCGAGCGCCAGCTGGAGCACCACGTCACCGGCCGCTACTCGGCCTACAACCGCCACCCGATCGGATGAGCAGCCCGATGAGCAACAACAACACCAGCAGCAACGTCGCACGCTATTTCGACTCCATGGACTACGGCCCCGCGCCCGAGAGCGACACCGACGCGCGCGAATGGCTCGCGCGCCATGCCGAAGGCTTCGGCCATTTCATCGACGGGCGATTCACCCCCGCATCGGAAGGCGCGCATTTCGATACGGCCGAGCCGGCCACCGGCCAGCGCCTGGCGCGCATCGCACAAGGTTCGGCGAAGGACGTGGATGCCGCGGTGGCTGCAGCGCGTGCCGCTCAGCCTGGCTGGTTCGCGCTCGGCGGTCATGGCCGCTCGCGGCATCTGTATGCGCTCGCCCGCATGGTGCAGCGCCATGCGCGCCTGCTCGCGGTGGTCGAGGCCCTGGACAACGGCAAGCCGATCCGCGAGACGCGCGACCTCGACGTGCCGCTGGCCGCGCGCCACTTCTATCACCACGCCGGCTGGGCGCAGCTGCAGGAGCGCGAGTTCGCCGACCAGGTGCCGCTGGGCGTGGTCGGGCAGATCATTCCGTGGAACTTCCCGCTGCTGATGCTCGCGTGGAAGATCGCGCCCGCGCTCGCGCTGGGCAACACCGTGGTGCTCAAGCCCGCCGAGTTCACGCCGCTGAGCGCCTTGCTCTTCGCCGAACTCGCTGCGCAGGCCGGCCTGCCGCGCGGCGTGCTCAATGTGGTGACGGGCGACGGCGCCACCGGCGCTGCGCTGGTCGCGCACGAAGGCGTCGACAAGATCGCCTTCACCGGCTCGACCGAAGTGGGGCGGCTGATCCGCACCGCCACGGCGGGCACGGGCAAGTCGCTCACGCTGGAGCTGGGCGGCAAGTCGCCGTTCATCGTGTTCGACGACGCGGACATCGACGCGGCGGTGGAGGGCGTGGTCGATGCGATCTGGTTCAACCAGGGCCAGGTGTGCTGCGCCGGCTCGCGGCTGCTGCTGCAGGAAGGCATTGCCGACGACTTCATCGCGCGGCTCAAGCGCCGCATGCAGACCCTGCGCGTGGGCTCGCCGCTGGACAAGGCGATCGACATGGGCAGCCTGATCGACCCCACGCAACTGGAGCGCGTCCGCTCGCTCGTGGCCACCGGTGTGCGCGAGGGCGCGAGCTGCTACCAGGCGCCGGGCGCGCTGCCGCCGGGCGGCAGCTTCTTTCCGCCGACGCTGCTGACGGGCGTGCAGCCGGCATCCACCGTCGCGACCGAGGAGATCTTCGGCCCCGTGCTGGTGACGATGACCTTCCGCACGCCCGACGAAGCCGTCGCGCTGGCCAACAACACGCGCTACGGCCTCGCAGCCAGCGTGTGGAGCGAGACCATCGGCCTCGCGCTGGGCATCGCGCCGCAGCTGCAGGCGGGCGTGGTGTGGGTCAACGCGACCAATCTATTCGACGCGGGCGTGGGCTTCGGCGGCTATCGCGAATCGGGCTACGGCCGCGAGGGCGGAAGGGAGGGCTGCTACGAATACCTGAAGCCGCGCGCCTGGGCGCAGCGCAAGCCGCGCGCTGAGGTCGATGCCGTGGCCATCGTCGCGGCGAACGAAGCGGCAGATGCCAAGGATGAAACTCCGCTCGCATTGCCTGTCATCGACCGCACCGCCAAGCTCTTCATCGGCGGCAAGCAGGTGCGGCCCGACGGCGAACTCTCCAGCAGCGTCTTCGCCGCCAACGGCCAGCGCGCCGGCGAGGTGGGCACGGGCAACCGCAAGGACATCCGCAACGCGGTCGGGGCCGCGCGATCGGCCGCGAGCTGGTCGAGCGCGACGCCGCATCGCCGCGCGCAGGCGCTTTACTACCTCGCGGAGAACCTCTCGGCGAGGTAGTAAAGCGCCTGCGCGCGGCGATGCGGCGTCGCGCTCGACCAGCTCGCGGCCGATCGCGCGGCCCCGACCGCGTTGCGGATGTCCTTGCGGTTGCCCGTGCCCACCTCGCCGGCGCGC
>CAJYQC010000578.1 GCA_913776885.1 uncultured Variovorax sp. | reverse complement strand
CGCATCAACGCCAACGCCGACCCCGACGCCGCACGCCGCGCCTTCATCGCGCGCCAGCCCATGGGCAGGCTCGCGCAGGCCGAGGAGATCGCGCCGGTGGTCGTGTTCCTCGCGAGCGACGAATCGGTCTTCGCCACCGGCCAGTACTTCACGGTCGACGGCGGCATCACGATATGAACCAGCTCGACTTCCGCGGGCGCCATGCGGTCGTCACCGGCGGTGCCACGGGACTGGGCTTCGGCATTGCGCAGCGGCTGGTCGCCTCGGGCGGCAGCGTCACGCTGTGGGACCGCGACGAAGACGCAGCCACCAAGGCCGCCGAATCGCTCGGCGACAAGGCCTTCGCGCTGAAGGTCGACGTGTCGCAGCATGCCTCGGTCGCCCAGGCCGTGGCCGCCACGCTGTCGCATGCGCCGCGCATCGACGCGCTGGTCAACAGCGCAGGCATCACCGGGCCCAACACGAAGCTGTGGGACTACCCCGTCGACGACTGGCGCCAGGTGATGGAAGTCAACGTCAACGGCGTGTTCCTGTGCTGCCGCGAGGTGGTCGCGCAGATGCGCAGGCAGGGAAGCGACGGCAGCGGCGGCCATGGCCGCATCGTCAACATCGCCTCGGTGGCCGGCAAGGAGGGCAACCCCAACGCCAGCGCCTACAGCGCGAGCAAGGCGGCGGTCATCGGCCTGACCAAGTCGCTCGGCAAGGAACTGGCCGACACCAACATCCGCGTGAACTGCGTGACGCCCGCGGCGGTGAAGACCGCCATCTTCGAGCAGATGACGCCCGAGCACATCGCCTTCATGCTCTCGAAGATTCCCATGGGCCGCTTCGGCACGGTGGAGGAGGTGGCCGCGATGGTCGCCTGGCTCTGCACCGAGGACTGCTCCTTCTCGACCGGCGCCGTGTTCGACCTCTCGGGCGGGCGCTCGACATACTGAGCGGCCTGGCCCGCTCATCCCACACACTTCCGAATTCCAACGCACTGAAAGGAAAACATGAAACTCGTCCGCTACGGCAACCCCGGCAAGGAAAAGCCCGGCCTCATCGACGACAACGGACAGCTGCGCGACCTGAGCGCCATCGTCAAGGACATCGGCCCCGAGCAGCTCGGCGACGCCGCGCTCGCCAAGCTGCGCAAGCAGAAGATCGACAAGCTGCCGCTGGTCAAGGGCAAGCCGCGCTTCGGCTGCCCGGTGGCGAACGTGGGCAAGTTCATCGCCATCGGCCTCAACTATGCGGACCACGCAGCCGAGTCGGGCCTGCCGGTGCCCAAGGAGCCGGTGGTGTTCACCAAGGCCAACAGCTGCATCCAGGGTCCCAACGATCCGGTGATGCTGCCCAAGGGCTCGGTCAAGTCCGACTGGGAAGTCGAGCTCGGCGTGGTCATCGGCACGCGCGCGCGCTACGTGCCGCAGAAGAACGCGCTCGACTACGTGGCCGGCTACTGCACCATCAACGACATCAGCGAGCGCGAATACCAGATCGAGCGCGGCGGCACCTGGGACAAGGGCAAGGGCTGCGACACCTTCGGCCCCATCGGCCCGTGGCTGGTCACGCGCGACGACGTGCCCAACCCGCAGAAGCTCTCGATGTGGCTCGACCTGAACGGCCAGCGCGTGCAGACCGGAAACACCAAGACGATGATCTTCAGCGTGGCCAAGATCGTGAGCTACGTCAGCCAGTTCATGACGCTGATGCCGGGCGACATCATCACCACCGGCACGCCTCCGGGCGTGGGCATGGGCATGAAGCCGCCGCTCTACCTGAAGAAGGGCGACGTGATGACGCTGGGCATCGAGGGCCTGGGCGACCAGCGCCAGGAAGTGGTGCCCTTCAAGCTCTGAGCTCCTGCCACCCGTTTCCAGGAAGGCGCCTCCGGCGCCTTTTTTTGCGGCTTCAAATGTCCCATTGACAGAACATTAAAACTGCAAAACCATCAACGGCATGTCGCAGATGCCTTTGCCGAAATACCACCAGATCTATCTGGTGCTGCGCGAGCAGCTGCATGAAGGCCGCTTTGCGGAAGGCCTTCCCGGTGAACTGGCGCTGATGGGGCAGTTCAACGTGGCGCGCGTCACCGTGCGCCGCGCGCTCGAACAGCTGGCATCCGAAGGGCTCATCGAACGCAATCCCGGGCGCCGCACGCGCGCGGTGCCGCCGGCCGGCGGCGAAGGCCCTGGCACCCGAAGCATGGAGCGCGCCAACCTGCGCGGCCTGCTCGAAAACCTCGTCACCATGGGCCTGCACACCTCGGTCAAGGTGATCGAGGTGGCCACCATCACCGCATCAACCCAGGTGGCCGAGGCGCTGGAGCTTCAGCTCGGCGATGCGGTGCAGAAGGCGGTGCGCGTGCGCTCCACCAAGGAAGGGCCGCTCTCGCACATCACGACCTACGTGCCCGACACCATCGCGCGCCGCTTCGGCCGGCGCGAGCTGTCGAAGAAGCCCATCCTGGTGCTGCTGGAGGAGTCGGGCGTGAAGGTGGGGCGCGCCCACCAGACCATTTCCGCACGACTGGCCGACAACGTTCTCGCCCAGCACCTCGATGTCTCCGTCGGCTCGGCCCTGCTTGCGGTGCGCCGCCTGATCTACGACGAGGACGAGCGGCCCGTGCAGTGGCTGCACGGCTTCTACAGGCCCGACCGCTACACCTACGAGATGCAGCTCTCCCGTGTGGGCAGCATCGACGCGAAGGTGTGGGTCAGCAAGGACGTGTCAGCCCAGTTCAACTGAAGAGAAAAAGGAAAGCCCCATGCAGAACCGCCGCAGTTTCGTGTCCCGGTCAGCCGCGCTGGCCACCGCCATCGCCTTCCCGCTCGTGGCCGGCGCGCAGCCCAAGACCGTCAAGGTGGGCGTGCTGCACCCGGTCACCGGGGCGCTGGCCTATTCGGGCCAGCAGTGCCGCCTGGGCGCGCTCATGGCCATCGAGGACATCAACGCCGCGGGCGGCATCAAGTCGCTCGGCGGCGCGAAGCTAGAGGCCCTGCTGGGCGATGCGCAGTCGCAGCCGCAGGCGGGCGCAGCCGAGGTCGAGAAGATGAACGAGGCCGGCGTGTCGGCCATCGTGGGCGCCTTCGCTTCCGCCATCTGCCTGGCCACCACGCAGGCCGCGGCCAAGTACAGCCTGCCGCATGTGGTCGACGTGGGCGTGGCCGACCAGATCGTCGAGCGCGGCCTGAAGAACACCTTCCGCTTCGGCCCCGGCTACAAGAAGTCGACCGAGGTTGCCATGGCCAACCTGCTGGTGCTCAACAAGGCCGCGGGCAGCCCCGCCAAGACGGTGATGATCATCCACGAGGAGTCGCTGTTCGGCGCGGGCACCGCGCAGCTGCTGTCGCGCGAGCTGCCGGGCTACGGCTTCGAGGTGAAGGAGGTGGTGAAGCACGCAAACCCCACGCGCGACTTCAACAACATCGTGCTGCGCATGAAGTCGGTCAACCCCGACATCGTGATTCCCGCCAACTACTACAACGAATACGCGCTGCTGGTGCGCACCATGCAGCAGCAGAAGGTGGTGCCCAAGGCGATCTTCTCGGTGCTGGGCGGCGCTGCGTCGAGCTACAAGTTCGTGAAGGAATTTCCGGACGCTGCCAACGGCATCATCGACTGCAACCACTGGTTCAACCCGAAGGACAAGCGTTCGCAGGAGCTGCGCAAGCGCGTGGAGGCCAAGGGCCAGTTCTTCAGCTACGAGGTGTTCATGACCTACACCGCGATGTGGCTGCTGGCCGATGCCATCGAGCGCGCGAAGTCCGCCGAGCGCGCGGCCATCATCGACGCGCTGGAGAAGAGCACCTTCTCCAACCACATCATGCCGTACGGCCCCACCCGGTTCGTCAACGGCCAGAACGAAGGCGCGCAGCCGCTCATGACGCAGGTGGTGAAGAACGACATCAAGGTGATCATCCCGCGCGACTACCGCGAGGTCGATCCGGTCTTCCCGCTGAAGGCCTGAAGCCGGGCCGAAACGAGGCACTACCCATGAAACGCTTCGACGGATTCCGAACATGCCCGGAGTCCGGTGGAGCGGCACGCCCACGCAAGACGCACAGCCAGGAAAGCGACCAAGCCGCCGACAGCCAATGCCAGACATCACCATACTCTTCCCGTCGGTCCTGAATGGCCTCACTACCGGCGCCGTCTACGCGCTGATCGCGGTCGGGCTCACGCTGATCTACGGCGTGCTGCACATCATCAACTTCGCGCATGGCGCGAGCCTGATGCTGGCGCTCTACGCTGTGTACTTCCTGAAGGAGCGCTGGGGCATCGATCCCTACCTGGCGCTGCCCATCGCGGTAGCGGGCATGTTCGCGCTCGGCTATGCGCTGCAGCGCGTGGTCATCAACCGCGCGGGCCATGGCAAGGACGAGAACATCCTGCTGGCCACCCTCGGCATCGCCATCGTCATGGAGAACCTGGCGCTGCTGTTCTTCAAGTCGGACACGCGCAGCATCGATACCGCCTACTCGCTGAGCACCGTGGCCATCGGCCCCGCGATGATCGCCGTGCCCAAGCTGGTGGCCTTCGCCGGGGCGCTGGCGGTGTCGGGCATCCTGTTCTGGATCATGGGCCGCACCGACCTGGGCCGCGCCATCCGCGCGGTGGCCAAGGAGAAGGAGGGCGCCAAGCTCATGGGCATCGACGTCGACCACGTCTACGCCATGAGCTTCGGCATCGGCCTCGCATGCCTGGGGGCCGCGGCCTGCTTCCTGCTGCCGGCCTATTACGTCAACCCGCAGGTGGGCAGCGGCTTCGTGCTCGTGGCCTTCACGATCGTGGTGCTGGGCGGCATGGGCAGCTTCGTGGGCGCGCTCATCGGCGGCTTCCTGATCGGCGTGGTCGAGTCGCTCGGCGGGCTTTATCTGGGCGAGTCGCTGGGGCAGATCGGGATCTTCGCGATCTTCATCGGCGTCGTGCTGTTCCGCCCGCAGGGCATGTTCGGAGCGAAAGCATGAACGCGGGCATCAGGCAACTTGCGGGCATCGCGCTCTTCGCGGTCGTCGTCGGCTGCGTGCCGCTCATCAGCCAGTCGGGGGTGATGCTCAACTTCGTGATGATGGCGCTGTACGCCACGCTCATCGCGCAGGCCTGGAACATCCTCGGCGGCTTCGGCGGGCAGTTCTCCTTCGGGCATGCGCTGTTCTTCGGCACGGGCGCCTACATCCAGGCCATCGCGCAGCTGCAGGGCGGCATCAACGCGTGGGTCGCGCTGCCGCTGGCCATTGCCGGCAGTGCGCTGGTGGGCCTGTTCGTCGGTGCGCTGACCTTCCGCTACGGGCTCAAGGGCTCCTACTTCGCGCTGGTCACGCTGGCCTTCGCGGAGGTGTTCCGCATCCTGGCGACCTCGGTGTCGTTCACCGGCGGCGGCGTGGGCCTCATGGTGCCGCTGCGCGAGTCGGTGGCGAACATGCAGTTCGCCTCGCGCGCGGGCTACCTGTGGGTGGTGCTGGCGATGGTGGTCGTGGCCCTGCTGGTGACCTGGTGGCTGCGCAACGGCCGCTTCGGAGCCTACCTGCAGGCCGTGCGCGACAACGAGGACGCCGCGCGCGCCGTGGGCGTGAACCCGTTGCGCGTCAAGCTCGCGGCCATCGGCCTGTCGGCGGCCTTCATGGGTGCGGCTGGTGCCTTCTACGTGCAGGTGTTCCAGTACATCGACGCGGGCATCGCCTACGGCTCCGTCACCTCGGTGGAGGCGCTGGTCGCGGCCATCGTGGGCGGCATGGGCACGCTGTGGGGGCCGGTGCTGGGGGCGGCGGTGCTGCACCTGCTGTCGGACTTCACGCGCAACCTGTTCGGCGAGCTGCCGGGCATCAACATGGTCATCTACGGCACGGTGCTGGTGCTCATCGTGATCTTCCTGCCGCGCGGCGTGGCGGGGCTGGGGCTGTCGGTGCGGCAGCTGTGGAAGGCGAAGGGAGGCCGCGATGACTGAGCCCCTGCTGCAGCTCGACGGCATCTCGCGCTCCTTCGGCGGCCTGAAGGCCGTGCAGGGTGTGAGCCTGGCGGTGAAGGAGGGCAGCCTCACCGCGCTGATCGGCCCCAACGGCGCGGGCAAGACGACGTTGTTCGCGCTGATGTCGGGCTTCCTCAAGCCCGATGCCGGCACCGTGCGCTTCGCGGGCCAGGACATCACCGGCCGCGAGCCGCACCGCAACGCGGTGCTCGGCATGACGCGCACCTTCCAGATCGTGAAGCCCTTCGCCGCGCAGACCGTGCGCGAGAACATCGCCGTGGGCGCGCACCTGCACGTGCGCAACCGCGCACAGGCACTGGCCAGCGCAGAGGCGGTGGCGCTGCGCGTGGGCCTGGCGCCGCAGCTCGACAAGCCAGCCTCCGACCTCACCGTGGCCGGCCGCAAGCGGCTCGAACTCGCCCGCGCGCTCGCCACGCGGCCCCGCCTGCTGCTGCTCGACGAAGTGCTCGCAGGCCTCAACCCGCAGGAGATCGCCGATATGTTGCCGGTGGTACGCGGCATCGCCGACAGCGGCGTGACCGTGCTGATGATCGAACACGTCATGCAGGCCGTGATGAACCTGGCCGAGCACGTGTGGGTGCTGGCGCAGGGCCGGCTGATCGCCGAGGGCAACCCGGCGCAGGTGACCTCCGACGAGCGCGTCGTCGAGGCCTACCTGGGCCACGGCACGGCGGCGCGCCTGCGCAAGTCTGCCGCGGGAGTGGGCGCATGAACCCGCTGCTCGAAATCCGCGGATTGCGCGGCGGCTACGGCCGCGTGGAGGTGCTGCGCGGCGTCGACCTGCAGGTCGATGCAGGCGAGATGGTCGCGCTGCTCGGCAGCAACGGCGCGGGCAAGTCGACGCTCAACAGGATGGTCTGCGGCCTCGTGCCCACCTGGGCCGGCAGCGTGCGCTTCGACGGGCGGGACCTCACCGGCGCGCACTACCGCGAGGTGGTGAAGGCAGGCCTCATCCAGGTGCCCGAGGGCCGCAAGGTGTTCCCCAACCTCAGCGTGCTCGAGAACCTCGAACTCGGCTCCTTCACCCGCGCCCGCGAGCGGCGCGCGGCCAATGTCGAGAAGATGTTCCACATCTTCCCGCGCCTGCGCGAGCGCATGACGCAGCACGCCGGCACCATGAGCGGCGGCGAGCAGCAGATGCTGGCCATCGCGCGCGGGCTCATGGCCGAGCCGGTGCTGCTGATCCTCGACGAGCCCTCGCTCGGCCTTTCTCCGCTGCTGGTGGAGGAAATGTTCACGCTGATCCGCGGACTGCGCGACGGCGGCCTGGCGGTGCTGCTGGTCGAGCAGAACGTTGGCCAGTCGCTGGAGATCGCCGACCGCGCCTATGTGCTGGAGAACGGCAGCGTGCGCTTCTCCGGCAAGCCCGACGCGCTGCTGCAAAGCGACGAACTGAGGCGCGCCTACCTGGGGCTGTGAGCCCCTGAACAACAACGAGACAACAAGGAAGTTCCATGATCCAACGCCGCGACATCCTCATCGCACCTGCCGCCCTGGCCTTCGCCGCCGCTGCCCGGGCGCAGATCGGCA
>CAJYQC010000577.1 GCA_913776885.1 uncultured Variovorax sp. | reverse complement strand
GCTGAAGAGCGCGCCGATCACGCCCAGCTCGGCGAACTGCTGGAAGATTTCCTTGCTGAACCCGTGCGCCGACTTCGCGATGCGGTCGCGCGCGTCGAAGGCGTACTGCTCGCTGATGAAGCGGTTCAGGCTGTCGGCGAGCATGCGCCGGTCTTCGGTGTGTTCGAAATTCATTTCAAGTCTCCTGCGCATCCGCCAAGACACGCGTCGCATGAAAAAGTGCGGCTATCAAAGGGTGATTCCAGGAACGCCGCGGAACCGGCTTTGCCTGGCCGCTGGCGTTGCCCCCGGAAGGGGGTGGCGGCCACACGGAGTGGGCAAGCCTGGGGGAGAGCCATCACAGGCCGAGGATCATCTTGGAGATGATGTTCTTCTGGATTTCGTTGGAGCCGCCGAAGATCGACAGCTTGCGGTTGTTGAAGTAGCGCGAGGCGGCGGCCGAGGCGTAAGGCGGGCCGAAGGTCTCGCCGGTGTAGCCGTCCTTCAGTGCCTCGGCGATGAAGGGGCGGCCGTAGACGCCCATCGCGCGGCGGGCCAGCGAAGAAATTTCCTGGCGGATCTCCGTGCCGCGAATTTTCAGCATCGAGCTTTCCGCGCCGGGCACGCCGCCGCCTGCCACCGCCGCGATCACGCGCAAGTTGGTGGTCTTCATGTTCTCCAGGTCGATCTCGACGCGGGCCATGCGCGCGGCAAAGGCCGGGTCGTCGGCCAGTGGCTTGCCGTTCTTCGTCTGGGTGGCGGCAATGCCCTTGAGCTGTTCGAGCGCGGCCACCGAGAAGCCCACGCCCGCGATGTTGGTGCGCTCGTAGGTCAGCAGGTATTTGGCGCAGGTCCAGCCCTTGTTCTCCTCGCCCACGAGGTTCTCGGCGGGCACGCGCACGTCGGAGAAGAACACCTCGTTGACCTCATGCTCGCCGTCGAGCGTGATGATCGGGCGCACTTCCACGCCGGGGGAGGTCATGTCGATCAGCAGGAAGCTGATGCCTTCCTGCTTCTTCGCCTCGCGGTTGGTGCGCACCAGGCAGAAGATCATGTTGGCGTGCTGGCCCAGCGTGGTCCAGGTCTTCTGGCCGTTCACGATGTAGTGGTCGCCCTGCGCGTCGATGCCGCGCACGGCCGAGGTCTTCACCGCCGCGAGGTCGGAGCCCGCGCCGGGTTCCGAGTAGCCCTGGCACCACCAGTCGGCGCCGTTGAGGATGCGCGGCAGCCAGTGCTTCTTCTGCGCCTCGTTGCCGTACTTGATGAGCACCGGGCCGAGCATGTTCACGCCGAAGGGCACGATGCGCGGCGCGAAGGCCAGCGCGCATTCGTTCTCGAAGATGAACTTCTCCACCGCCGTCCAGCCCGGTCCGCCGTACTGCTCGGGCCAGTGGTTGGCCAGCCAGCCGCGCTCGTTGAGGATGGCGTGCCATTCCTGCATGTCGGCCTTCTCGAGGATCTTGCCGCTGCGCACTTTCTCGGACAGCCGCACCGGCAGCTTGGCGGCCAGGAAGGCACGCACTTCGCTGCGGAAGGCTTCTTCTTCGGGGGTGAAGTTCAGGTCCATCGCGGGCTCCTCAATAGATTTCAAAGAGGCCGGCAGCGCCCATGCCGCCGGCGATGCACATCGTGACCACGGCGTACTTCGCGCCGCGGCGCTTGCCTTCGATGAGCACGTGGCCCGCCAGGCGCGCGCCGGTCATGCCGAAGGGGTGGCCGATGGAGATCGCGCCGCCGTTCACGTTGAGCAGTTCCGACGGAATGCCCAGCTTGTCCTGGCAGTAGATCGACTGCGAGGCGAAGGCCTCGTTGAGTTCCCACAGGCCGATATCCTGCACCTTGAGGCCGTGGCGCGCGAGCAGCTTGGGCACCGCGAACACCGGGCCGATGCCCATCTCGTCGGGTTCGCAGCCTGCCACTGCCAGGCCGCGGAAGGCGCCCATCGGCTTGATGTTGGCGCGCTCGGCGTCCTTGGCTTCCATCAGCACGCAGGCCGATGCGCCGTCCGACAGCTGCGAGGCGTTGCCGGCGGTGATGAACTTGTCCTCGCCCATCACGGGCTTGAGCTTGGCCAGCGCCTCGTAGGTGGTGCCGCGGCGGTTGCAGTTGTCTTCGGTGGCGGTCACTTCGCGGTAGGTGACTTCCTTCGTCTCCTTGTCGGTGACGGCCATCGTGGTGGTGCAGGCAATGATCTCGTCCTTGTAGCGGCCGGCGATCTGCGCTTCTTCGGTGCGGCGCTGGCTCTCTGCCGAGAAGCGGTCCTGCGCCTCGCGGCTGATGTCGTAGCGCTTGGCGACGATGTCGGCGGTCTCGATCATCGCCATGTACAGCTCGGGCTTGTGCTCGACGATCCACGGGTCCATGCCGCTGTCGCCGCTGTCGGTGGCGCTGCGGGTGCGGATCTGCGAGATGCTTTCGACGCCGCCCGCGATCATGGCCGGCGCGCCGTCCGCCACGATGCGGCCTGCGGCCATGGCGATGGCCTGCAGGCCCGAGGCGCAGAAGCGGTTGACCGTGGTGCCGGCGATGGAGATCGGCAGGCCCGCGCGGATGATGGCCTGGCGCGCGATGTTGCGGCCGGTGGTGCCTTCGGGGTAGCCGCAGCCGAGGATGGCGTCCTCGATCAGCGCGGGGTCGAGGCCCGAGCGCTCCACCGCCGCCTTCACGGCGAAGGCGGCCAGCGTGGGACCGGGGGTGATGTTGAATTCGCCGCGGTGCGCCTTGGTGAGCGGGGTGCGGGCGGTGGAAACGATGACGGCTTCACGCATGGGGGTGTCTCCTGGACGGCTGGCTCTGTCTGTGCCTGTGATTACTCGGATTGGTTGAGGCTCGCGAAGTCGGCGCCGCGCTCCACCAGCTGCACCAGCAGCGGCGAGGGCTTCCAGAAGACCGGGTCTTCCTTCGCGAACTCCTGGATGTCGGCCAGCACCTTGGGCAGGCCCACGGTGTCGGCGTACTTCATCGGGCCGCCGCGGTGGCGAGGGAAGCCGTAGCCGTAGAGGAAGGTCACGTCCACGTCGAGCGGGCGCAGCGCGATGCGCTGCAGCACGACGTTGGCGCCCTCGTTGATCATCGCGGCCATGTAGCGGCGCATGATTTCTTCCTCGGTGAAGGCGCGCGGCTTGATGCCCGCGCGCTCGCGCTCGGCGTCGATGATGGCCAGCACCTCGGGGTCGGGCACGCCGGTGCGGGCGCCCTCGGGGTAGAGGTAGTAACCGCGCTGCGTCTTCTGGCCGAACCAGCCGCGCTCGCAGATGCGGTCGGCGATCTGCACGTAGCGCGCCTTGGGGTCGCGCGTGGCGGCCTTGCGCTTGCGCGTGGCCCAGCCGATGTCGCCGCCCGCAAGGTCGGACACCTGGAAGGGGCCCATCGGGTAGCCGAAGTTGCGCACGGCTTCGTCGATCTGGTAGGGCGAGGCGCCGTCTTCCATCATGTGGTCGGCGGCCTGGCGGTATACGGCCAGGATGCGGTTGCCGATGAAGCCGTCGCACACGCCGGCGCGCACCGGCACCTTCTTGAGCTTCTTCGCGAGCTCGAAGCCGGTGGCGACCACGTCTGCGCTCACCTTGGCGGGCACCACGATCTCCAGCAGCTTCATGATGTTGGCGGGCGAGAAGAAGTGCAGGCCCACCACGTCCTGTGGACGCGAGATGCTGGCGGCGATCTCGTCGATGTCGAGGTACGAGGTGTTGGTGGCCAGCACCGCGCCGCGCTTGCACACGCGGTCGAGCTCGGCGAACACCGCCTTCTTCACGGCCATGTCCTCGAACACGGCTTCCACCACGATGTCGACACTGGCGAGCGCGTCGTAGCTGGTAGAGCCCGAGAAGCGCGCCATGACGGCGGCCTTGGCCTCGGGCGTCATGCGGCCCTTGGCGATGAGGCCGTCGTACACCTTCTCGACGTTGGCGCGGCCGCGCGCGAGCTGCGTGTCGTCGCGCTCGATCATGGTCACGGGCATGCCGGCGTCGAGCATCGCCACCGCGATGCCCGCGCCCATGGTGCCGCCGCCGACGATGCCGGCCGACGCCAGCGCGCGCGGGCTGGCCGACTTGGTCTCGGGGGCCTTGAGCACTTCGCGCTCGGCGAAGAAGGCGTGGATCAGGCCGGCGCGCTGCGGGCTGTCGATGCACTGCAAAAACAGCTTGCGCTCCAGCGCCATGCCTTCATCGAAGGGCAGCGTGAGCGCGGCTTCGACGGCCTCGACGATCTTCATCGGCGAGAACAGGCCGCGGCTCTTCTTGGCGGTGTCGGCGCGCGCGGCTTCGAGCGCGGCGCGGGCGGCTTCCTTGTCGGCCAGCGCGCCGGCGTCGCGGGTGCGGCGCACCGGGGCCTTGGCTGCGACCAGTTCATTCGCGTAGGCGAGGCCTTCGGCGCGGGCGTCGGCTTCGGTGGCGAGGCGGTCGACGAGGCCGAGCGACAGCGCTTCCTTCGCGCCCGCATGGCGGCCGCTGAGCATGAGTTCGATGGCGGGCTTCACGCCGATCAGGCGCGGCGCGCGCTGCGTGCCGCCCGAGCCGGGCAGCAGGCCCAGCGCCACTTCGGGCAGGCCCAGCTTGGCGGTGGGCGAGGCGATGCGGTAGTGCGCCGACAGCGCCACTTCCAGCCCGCCGCCGAGCGCCGCGCCGTGGATGGCGGCGACGACCGGCTTGGTGCAGTTCTCGATCTTCAGGCAGGCCTCGGGCAGCGCGGGCGGCTGCGGCGCCTTGCCGAACTCGCGGATGTCGGCACCCGCGATGAAGTTGCGGCCCGCGCCGATGATCAGCACCGCCTTGGCCGCGTCGTCGGCCTCGGCCGCGTCGATGGCGGCCACGAGGCCGCGGCGCACGTCCACGCCCAGGGCGTTGACGGGCGGGTTGTCGATGGTCACCACGAACACGTCGCCTTGACGCTCGAAGGTGACCGGACCGGTGGACGTGGAGGGGCTGGGGGTGTCTTTGGTGGCCATGTGCTGCTTGTCTCTCGCGTTGCGGACCGTGCGGGTCCGAGGCTCTGGGATGAACCAAGCATTCTTGGCCGGTGTCCGTGCTTTGACAATTGCATAGGCGGTTGACAGACTGTCAAAGGATTTTTGACACAATCGGCCCATGGACCTCCAGTCGCTCACCCTGTTGGTGGAAATCCTCGACGCCGGCAACCTGAGCGCGGCCGCGCGCCGGCTCAAGATGACCCGCGCCAACGTCAGCTACCACCTGAACCAGCTGGAGCGCTCGGTCGGCGCGCAGCTCGTGCGGCGCACCACCCGGCGCGCCGAGCCGACCGAGATCGGCCTGCGGCTGTACCAGCACGGCATCGCCATCCAGGCCGAACTGCTGGCGGCGCGCGAATCGGTCACCACGCTGGGCCAGGGCCTGCAGGGCCGCGTGCGGCTGAGCGTGCCCAGTGGCTACGGGCAACTGGTCATGGCCGACTGGCTGATCGACTTCAAGCGCCAGTACCCCGGCATCGTGCTCGACGTGGTGTTCGAAAACCGCATCGAGGACCTGCTGCGCGACGAAGTCGACATCGCCATCCGCGTGATTCCCGAGCCGCCACAGAACCTGGTGGCGCGCGCGATGGGGCCGGTGCGCTACGTGGCCTGCGCCTCGAGCGAATACGCCGCGAAGAACCCGCTGCCGGTGCAGCTCGATGCGCTGCAGGGCGCGCCGGTGGTCACGGCCGCCGTCATCGGGCGGCAGCTGCGCGTGTCTGCCTACCAGGGCGAGACACGCAGGGAAGTGGTCCTGGAGCCGACGCTGATCTCCGAGAACTTCCTGTTCCTGCGCCAGGCCATCCTCGCCGGCCTGGGCATCGGGCTGGTTCCCGACTACGTGGTTCAGGAGGACGTGCGCCGCGGCGACGTGGTGACCACGCTCGACGACTGGCGCCTGTCGATCTTCGGCACGCAGATGTTCATGCTCTACATGCCCAACCGCCAGCACACGCGGGCGATCCGGACCTTCATCGATTTCGTGCTGGAGCGGGTGCGAAGGCCGGTCGATGGCGACGCGCCTTCCCACTAGCCGGCGGCAGCCCGGCCTGCCTATCTGCGCCGGTCGACTTCGGCGTTCTCGTAGTAGCGCGACTTGTCCTCGTACATCGCCCGGTCGGCCCGCTGCAGCGCGGCTTCCAGCGGCTCGTCGCCATGGCAGGTGGCCAGGCCGATGGCCAGGCTCAGCGCGTGGCCGCTCTGGCCGGCGTGGAACTGGTTGTTCATTTCCAGCAGCGTGAGGATGCGCTCGCGCATCGCCTCGGCGCCGCGTTCGTCGGTCATGGGCAGCAGCACCGCGAACTCGTCGCCGCCGATGCGCGCGGGCCAGGCGGGCAGGTCGACGGCCTTGTCGAGCACCTCGCCCATGCGGCGCAGCAGCGAGTCGCCCGCGGCATGGCCTTCCTGGTCGTTGACCTGCTTGAGGCCGTTGAGGTCGATGGCCACGATCGACACCGGCCACGGACCCTTGCGCGAGAGGCGGTTGAGCTCCTCGGTGTAGTAGGTGCGGTTGCACAGCTGCGTGAGCACGTCGTGCTTGCCGAGGTATTCGAGGTAGGCCTCGGCCTTCTTGCGCGCGGTGATGTCGACCAGCGACACCAGCACCAGGTCCCAGGTATCGAGCCGGTCGTCCTGCACCGCGAACTGCATGTGGATGTTGAGCACCTCGCCCGACAGCGAGTAGTTGAGCACCTCGCGGTGCTGCACGGTCTTGCCGTTCCACAGGTCCTGCAGCTGCTCGGCGAACGATTCGCGCATCTCGTCGCGGAAGACGCGCGAAAGGTTGCCCAGCAGCGTCTGCAGGTCGGGCGCGCCGAACATGCGCAGCGTCTCGTGGTTGACGTCGATGACGCGGATCTCCTGCATGCAGCGCGTGACGAAGTCGGGGTGCACCTTGATGAAGGTGGCGAAGTCGGTGATGCCGCGCGCGCGCAGCGTCTCCATGAGCGAGCGCACCGCGCTGAAGTCTTCCACCCACAGCGACACCGGCGAGCGGTCGAACAGGCTGCGCGCGTACTTCGCGCTCTCGTCGCGCAGGCGCTGCGCGGCCACGCGCTCGGTGACGTCGTCCAGCGCCACCAGCACGCGGCTCCAGCTGTCTCCGTAACCCGGCAGCACGCGGGCGCGCACGCGCACGTCGAGGCGGCGGCCGTCGAGCGCGTAGTTGACGGTCTCGCTCTCGAAGCTGAGCTGGCCGCGCCAGAGCTGGTCGAGCTCGTGCACCACGGTGGCCGACATGTCGCCGCGGAACACCCGGTCGAGTGCGCCCAGCAGGGTCTGCTCGCTGTCGGCGCCGAAGAGCTTGAGCGTGTGCTGGTTGACCCGCAGCACCTTCAGCAGCGCCATGCAATCGTTCACCCGGCGCGGCTCGGCCTGCAGGTGCGCCACCAGGTCGGTGACGCCCTCGGCGCGCCAGCCGTCGAGCTTGCGCTTGAGGTCGCCGTAGTCCTCGATCCAGAGGGAGACCGGCGCCAGGTCGAACATGGCGTCGAGGTCGCCGGCGGCGGAATGTGAAGCCGGCATGGAGCCGGAGCTGGTGGCGGGCAGGGCCATCGATGGTGCTTTCAGGGAAGCGGCGCGGCCATGGGTGGAGGGCAGGGCATTGGCCGGCGGGCTGAGTTCTTAATTATTAACCGTGGCGATCCGGCCTCATCGGGCGTAGAGGCCGACCACGCTCTGGCCGCCGAGCGCCCGGCCCTTGAGCGCGGCCAGCAGCGCGTCGCGGCCGAGGCCCGCAGGCAGGCTGCCCGGCGCGAGGTCGGTGGCGATCACCGTCATCACGTAATGGTGCGGCCGGTCGCCCACCGGCGGGCACATGCCGCGGTAGGCGGGCGCGCCGGCCACGTTCGGGCCCATGGTGAAGTCGAAGTTGGAACCCGCAGCCCCTTCGCCCGCCTTGAGTTCGCCGCGCTCGGCCGCGATGTTGTAGGCCACCCAGTGCGACACGCCCAGGCCGGCCGCGCCGTCGGGGTCGAACACCAGCACCGCGACCGACCTGGTCTTGGCCGGCAGGTTGCTCCAGGCTACCGGCGGCGAGATGTTCTTGCCGCCGCATTCGCCCGCACCCGCGTGCTCGGCCGGGATGGTGCCGTTGTCGGCGAAGGCGCTGGAAGCGACCTTCATGCCGGTGGAACCCTTGCCCACGGGCGAGGACATGTTCGCGCAGCCCGCCAGCAGCCCGGCCAGGGCGAGCGCGGCGGCGGGCAGCGCCATATGCGGGAGAGTGCGGAATGGGGTGGTGCTGTTGCGCATGTCGTTGCTCCTTGGATGGTGGGTTCGTTTGACTTCAGCCGGCCGCGCCGGGCCAGACACTGCCGTCGGCTTTCTCGTGGACGGCCACGGGCGTGAGGCGCGCTCCCCGGCAGGGGCCGCCGACGCACTTTCCGGTGTCGGGCTCGAAGATGGCGCCGTGCCTCGCGCACATCAGGAAGCGGCCTGAACTCTCCAGCACCTGGCCCTCGAAGTCGAGCGGCCCTCCGGCATGCGGGCACTGGTTGAGGTAGGCATATACCGTGCCCTGCCAGCGCACCGCGAAGGCGGGTACGTCCCCTGGGGATCTGAACCTGGCGGCGAGGCCGCCTTCGGCAAGGCCGGCGGCCAGCGGCAGGGCCGATGCGGCGGATGGATCAGGCTGTGGGGCGGTCGTGGCGGCTTCGGTCATCTGACCGCGAGCCTAGCCAAGGTTCACGCGCTGCGCAACGCGCGCCGTGGCGGGGCGGCCGCAATCGTCTCGTCGGACGGGGCCGCATCGAGCGGGCCGAGCCGGCGCATCTTGTCGTAGAGCGTCTTGCGCGGCACGCCCAGTCGCTCGGCGGCGGCGGCCGCGCTGCCGTTGCAGGCCTCCAGGGCCTCGCGGATCAGGTAGCGCTCGAACTGCGCCATCTGCTCGTCGAGCGAGCGCGGCTCCTGCGCGAGGCTGCGAAAGCTCTCTTCGCCGTCCCACAGCCCGAGCACGAAGCGGTCGGCGATGTTGCGCAGCTCGCGCACGTTGCCCGGCCAGGCATGCGCCATCAGCGCCTGCAGGTGGCGCGGCGCTACCGCGGGCTGCTCACGGCCGTGGCGCAGCGCCGCCTGCATCGCGAAGTGGGTGAACAGCAGCGGGATGTCCTCGCGCCGCTCGCGCAGCGGCGGCAGGTGCAGCACCACCACGCTGAGGCGGTAGTAGAGGTCGTCGCGGAACTTCTGCGCCTGCGCGGCCTGCAGCAGGTCGGCCTTGGTGGCGGCGACCACGCGGCTGTCCATCGGGCGCAGCTCGTTGGAGCCCAGCCGCTCGAACTGCCGCTCCTGCAGTGCGCGCAGCATCTTGACCTGCAGGTTCATCGGCATGGTCTCGATCTCGTCGAGGACCAGCGTGCCGCCGCGCGCATGCTCGATCTTGCCGATGCGCTTGCGCGCCGCGCCGGTGAAGGCGCCGGCCTCGTGGCCGAACATCTCGCTCTCGAACAGCGCCTCGGGCATGCCGCCGCAGTTGATGGCCGCGAAGTTGCCCTCGCGCCGGCGCCCGCAGTCGTGCAGGCAGCGCGCCACCAGTTCCTTGCCGGTGCCGGTTTCGCCGAGGATCAGCACGTCGGCGTCGGAGCTGGCCACGTCCAGCACCAGCCGGCGCAGCCGCTGCATGGCGGAGGAACGCCCGATCAGCCGCGCCTCGATCGATTCGTAGCCCGCGAGCTTGCGGCGCAGCTGGTCGACCTCCAGGCTCAGCGCGCGCTTCTCCAGCGCCCGCTGGACCACCTCGGTGAGCTGGTCGGGCGAGAAGGGCTTTTCCAGGAAGTCGTAGGCGCCCAGGCGCATGGCCTGCACCGCCATGGTGATGTCGCCGTGCCCGGTGACGAGGATGACGGGCAGCGTCGGGTCGATCTGCAGCGCGCGCGACAGCAGCGCCAGCCCGTCCATGCCGGGCAGCCGCACGTCGGTGACCAGCACGCCGGCAAATCCCGGCACCACGCGCGGCAGCACCTGCTCGGCCGAGCCGAAGCCCGTCACGCGCAGCCCCGCCAGCTGCAGTGCCTGCGTGCTGCCCAGCCGCACGGCCGGATCGTCCTCGACGAAAAGAACCTCGAGCTCGTGTTCAGTCATGAAATGCTCCCTGCATTGCGTGTGTCGCCATCGCGCAGCGTGACCACGAAGGCCGCGCCGCCCAGTTCGCCCTCGCCGGCGCGCAGCAGCCCGCCGAAGTCGCGCACGATGCCGGCCGAGATGGCCAGGCCCAGGCCCAGTCCCAGGCCCTGTTCCTTGGTGGTGAAGAAAGGTTCGAACAGCCGCGGCATCACCTCCGGCGCGATGCCGGTGCCGTTGTCGTGCACTTCCAGCGCTACGCCCTCGGCGCTGCGCCGCGCCACGATGCGCACGCGGCGCGGGCTGGCGCCGGCGTCGGCGACCGCGTCGAAGGCGTTGACCAGCAGGTTCACCAGCACCTGCTCGAGCCGGTTGCCCTCGCAGCGCGCGAAGAGGCCGGGCTCGATGAACTGCTCGAGCTCGATGTGTTCCTGGCGGATGCGCTGGCCCAGCAGGAACAGCGCATCGGCGATCACGTCGGCCAGCGCCACCGACTGCAGCTCCACCGCCGAGCGGCGCGCGAATTTCTTCAGCTGCGCGGTGATCTGCCCCATGCGGTCGGTCAGCTCGCAGATGGTGCGCAGGTTCAGGTCAACCTGCTCGGACTGCCCGCGCTCCAGGAACACCACCGCGTTGGCCGACAGCGTGCGCAGCGCGGCCAGCGGCTGGTTGAGCTCGTGCGTGATGCCGGCCGACATCTGGCCCAGCACGGCCATCTTGCCGGTCTGCACCAGGTCGTCGAGCGTGTTCTTCAGCATTTCCTCGGCGCGCTTGCGCTCGGCGATCTCGGTCTGCAGGTGCTGGTTGGCCTCGCTCAGCGCCTCGGTGCGCAACTCGACCTTGTGCTCCAGCTCGTCGTAGGCGCCCTGCAGCGCCTCGCGCGCGGCCAGCCGCTGGTGCACGATGCGCCGGCGCTGCTGCAGGTACATCACCAGCAGCGTGAGGAACACCAGCGCGAACATCGTCGCCAGCGCGCTGGTGCGCGCGAGCGCGTGCGCCGGCTTCATGTCCGACAGCATGATGAGCTTCCAGTCGGTGCCGTCGACCGGGCGGCTGTCGAGCAGGTAGTCGGGGCCGAAGGGGGTGGCGCCGGGGCGCTGCGGCGCCTCGCTCGCGCGCAGCTGCACCACGGTGCCTGCGCCGCCCGACAGCGGCCGGTGCTCGCGCATGTCGATGGGCGTGAGTGCGCCGGCCTCGGTGTACTGGCGCGTCTGCGCGAGCTGCCGCAGCGTCTCGCTCGACAGCGGGCGCAGCGCGCGGAACTTCCAGCCGGGGTCGGACGAGAGGAACACCACGCCGTTGCCGTCGATGGCGAGCACGCGGTCGGCCGAATGCGACCAGGCCGCGTCGAGCTTGTCGAGGTTGACCTTCACCGTCGCCACGCCCAGCCGGCGCGGCCCGTCGATGATGCCGAAGGAGAAGTAGTAGCCCGGCTCGCGGCTGACCGTGCCGATGCCGTAGAAGCGCCCCGGCACGCCGCGCAGCGCGTCCTGGAAGTAGGGGCGGTACGAGAAGTTCATGTCCACGAAGCTGCCCGGCTGGTTCCAGTTGCTGGCGGCCAGCGTGAGGCCGGTCTCGTCCATCACGTAGATGGCCGAGGCCTGGGCGTGCGCGTTGACGGTCTCGAGGTAGACGTTGGCGTCCAGCTGCTGGCCGGCGTCGCGCGGCTTGCGCAGCAGGTCGAGCACGTCGGGGCTCAGCGACACCACCTGCGGCAGGTATTCGTAGCGGCTGAGCTCGCTGCGCAGGCTGGTGGCGTAGATGTCGAGCCGGTGCAGCGTGCCCTGCTGCAGCGAGCGGATGCCCGCGCGCTCGCCCAGCAGATAGGCCAGCGCGCCGCCGGCCGCGATGAGGCACAGCCACACGCAGACGGCGGCCCACAGGCGCCAGCGCGCAAGGGCCGGCGCCCCGGCCGCGAGGGCGGGGGCGTCGCCGTGGAAGCGCGCCAGCACGGCCTTGTCGCGCAGGTCGTCGGGTGATCCGGCAAAGCCGGCCCGGTAAGGCGCGGAAAGCTTCAGCACGGCGCGGCCGGCCGATAGGAGCAGTGACGACACGGGAGCGGGAAGCGGGAGTCCGCCGTCGGGCAGCAAAGGGCCCTGATGGTATGCAGCACTCCCCGCCGCGCCGAGGCGGAATTACCCTCGCTGTCGCCGATGCGTCGCACCATGCGCGCGCCTCAGTCGGCGTACACGCCGGCGGCCTTGATGACCGGGCCGAAGCGCGCCACCTCCTGCTGCACGAACTTCTTGTGCTCGGCCGGCTCGACGCGCCGGTCGGCCACCACCACCGCGCCCAGGCCTTCCTCCTTCCTGATGAAGTCGGGGTCCTTCAGCGCGACCTTGAGCGCGTCGTTGAGCGTCTTGAGCACCGGCGCGGGCGTGCCCTTGGGCGCGTACAGGCCGTGCCAGATGGTCACCTGGAAGTTCTTCAGCCCCGACTCGTCCAGCGTGGGCAGGTCCTTCAGTGCGGGCGTGCCCAGCCGCTTGAGCGTGGTCACGCCGTAGGCCTTGACCTTCTTCGCCTCGATCTGCGAAGTGGTGTTGGTGGTCTGGTCGCACAGCAGGTCGATCTGCCCGCCCAGCAGGTCGGCGATGGCGGGAGCGGTGCCCTTGTAGGGCACGGTGGTCATCTCGGCCTTGAGCTCGCTTTGCAGCAGCAGGCCGCACAGGTGCGAGGCCGAGCCGATGCCCGCGTTGCCGAGGTTGGTCTTGCCCGGGTTCTTCGCGATCCATTCGCGCAGCTCCTTGAAGCTGCCGGCCTCCAGCTGGGGCTTGCCGATGACGGTCATCGGCACGTCGTTGATCATGCCCAGGTACTCGAAGTCGGTCTCGTAGTCGTAGGGCAGCTTGCGGTAGAGCACCGGCGTGGTAGCCATGCCCACGTGGGTGAGCAGCAGCGTGTAGCCGTCGGGCCTGGCGCGCGCCACCTTGGCGTTGCCGATGGTGCTGCCGGCGCCGGCGGCGTTGTCGATCACGATGCTGGTGCCGTCCAGCGGCTTGCGCATGGCCTCGGCCAGGTCGCGTGCCACGCGGTCGGTGGGGCCGCCGGCCGCGAAGGGCACGACGATGGTGATGGGTTTGCCGGCGGGAAAGTCCTGCGCGTGCGCGCCGGTGGCGGCGGCCAGGCCGAGGGCCAGGGTCAGTGCGAGGTGGACGGCGGACGCAGGGGTCTTCTTCATGGATGCTTTCAAGGTTCACTCCAGGGGAAAAGGCGGGCGGGCCTGCACGTGCGCTCGCGCATGCAGGCCGCCCGCGGCTTGGCTTACAGGAAGCTCGACATCAGCTTCTTCGTGATGTCGAACAGCAGGTTCACGGGCGAGGGCCCGAACGACAGCCAGGTGCCGGTCAGCGGCTGCTGGCCGACGCCGGGCTTGGTCCAGTCGCACACGCCGTCGGGGAAGGCGGCGCTCAGGCGAGCCCATTGCGTGGGGTTGAAGCTCACGCTGTAGTCCGATGGGTTCAGCGGCGTCAG
>CAJYQC010000576.1 GCA_913776885.1 uncultured Variovorax sp. | reverse complement strand
ATCGCGGATGCCGTAGCTGTAGTGCGTCCAGGCGCCGGCATTGATGAGCACCGCGTCCTGCGCCTCCTCGCACGCCTGGTGGATGCGCTCGCACATCCCGGCTTCGCTGTTGGTCTGGCAGGTGCTGACGTCGACGCCGAGTTCCTCGCCCAGACGAAGCAGCCTCGCATCGATGTCCGCCAGCGTCACCGTGCCGTACTGCACCGGGTCGCGCTTGCCGAACATGTTGTGGTTGATGCCGTGCAGCATCAGCACGCGCTTGCGGCGTGGCGCCCCATTGATGGAGGCGGCGGAGTTGGCGGGCGCGCTCATTCCAGCGGCACCGTCAATTGCTCGATCACGGCGCGCGTGGAAGGACGAACCCCACGCCACCATTCGAAGGCCTCGGCCGCCTGCTCGACCAGCATGCCCACGCCATCGGCCAGCTGCCGCAAGCCGGCATCGCCGGCCAGCCGCAGGAACGGCGTCAGCCCCTTGCCATAGGCCAGTTCGTACGCCAGGCCTTCGGCTTGGAAGACGGTCGCGGGCACTGGCGGCAAGGCGCCCGTGAGGCTGGCCGAGGTCGCGTTCACCACCACGTCGAACAAGCCCTCGTGCGCCAGATCGGCGTAGCTGGACGCACGCACCAGCGCGCCGCGGTTCATCGCCTGCCCGGCCAGGGACCGGGCTTTGTCGACGCTGCGGTTGGCGACGACCAGTTCCTTCGGGCCCGCTTCAACGAAGGGCAGGAGCGCGCCGCGCGCGGCACCGCCGGCGCCCAGCATCAGCACGCGTCGGCCGGCCAGCGGCCTGTCCAGGTTCGATTCGATGTCGCGCAGCAGGCCGATACCGTCGAAGTTGTCGGCCAGGATGCGGCCGTCTTCGAACTTCAGGGCGTTCACCGCGCCCGCCATGCGGGCCCGGTCGCTCAGCTCGTCGGCCATGGCGAAGGCCCGCAGCTTGAAGGGCGCGGTCACGTTCAGGCCCCTGCCACCCTCAGCCATGAATTCGCGGACCGCGCCTGCGAACGCATCCTCGGGCTCCAATGGGCCCTCGATCGCGGTGTAGCGCATGTCCTGCGCGCATTCGCTGGCGAAGCGGCCGTGGATCAAGGGCGACTTGGTGTGGCCGATCGGATTGCCGATCACGGCGTAGCTGTCAGTCATCGTGGGTCCTCGTCGGAGAAAAGAGCACGCCCTCTGCCTGCATGGCGTCGATCTCGGCAGGCGCGAAGCCGAGCGCCCGGGCCACCTGCACGTTGTGCTCGCCGAGGTCGGGCGCCACGTCGCGGATGTTCGTGTCGCAGTCGGAGAAGCGGAAAGGCAGGTTCGGCAGCCGCAGCGTGCCCAGCCGCGGGTGCTGCTGCTCCACCACCATGCCGCGGGCCTGGATCTGCGGATCGGCGAGCACTTCGTCGATGCGCTGCACCTTGGCGGCGGGCACGTCGATGCCGTCGAGCAGGCGCAGCAATTCGCTCACCGGCCGCGCAGCCACCCAGGGCCTGACCACGGCAAGGATGGCTTCGCGATGGGCGTTGCGCCCGGTGCCGTGGTGCAGTCGCGTGTCGGCGCCGAAGCCTGCCGGCCCGCCGTGCTGCTCCACCATCGCGGCGAAGCGCTTCCAGGCGTCGTCCACCTGCGCGGCGATCACCACGTCGCCGTCGGCCGCGCGGAACACGCCATAGAGGGTGGACGTGGGCATGTCGTGCCCGGTCTGCTGCGGCAGCACGCCATCGAGGGTGAAGCACTGCACCGCGTACTCGTGCATCGACACCAGCGTGTCGTACAGCGCCATGTCGATGTGCTGGCCCTTGCCGCTCTTCACGCGGCCCAGCAGCGCCGCATTGATGGCCGCCACGGCATGGATGCCCGTGTACATGTCGCCCAGCGAGATGCGCAGCAGCGGCGGCGCCTCGCCGGGCGTGCCCACCATCTGCATGATGCCGCTCTTGGCCTCCGCGATCAGGCCGAAGCCCGCGCGGTGCGCGTCGGGGCCAGTGTGGCCGTAGGCGGAGATCGAGCAGTACACCAAACCGGGGTTGCGCGCGGCGAGCTCGGCGTAACCGAGGCCCAGGCGGTCGAGCGCGCCGGGGCGGTAGTTCTCGATGAACACGTCGGCCGAATCGCACAGGCGCTGCATGAACTGCTTGCCGCGCGGGTCCTTCATGTTCACGCTGACGCCCTGCTTGCCCATGTTCAGCTGCAGGAAGTAGCCGCTTTGCTGTTCGTCGAGCACGGTGGCGTGCTGGCGGCCCGGGTCTCCGCCACCGGGGCGCTCGACCTTGATCACCTCCGCGCCGAGCGCCGCCAGGCAGCGGCCCACGTAGGGGCCGGCCAGGAAGTGGCTGTAGTCGACGACGCGGATGCCTTCGAGGGGACGGGCCTGCATCATTGCGCTCCCGGACGGCGGGGCACCATCAGCCGATGCTCTCCGCGCTGCACGACCTGGCCGTGCTGGTTGATCAGTTCCGAGGGAAGGATCACGATGCCCCATCCGGGCTTGCTCTTGCTCGCACGCATGCTGCCCACGCGGAATTTCACGTGCAGCACGTCGTCGACCTTGATCGGCAGGAGGAAGTCCCAGGTCCAGCCCAGTGACATGCCCGGCAGGAAGCGGTAGTCGCTGCGCGTCTTCAGGCCGTCGGCGATCGACTGCCCGAAAAGGCCGTGGGCGACGATGCAGCCGAAGTGGCTGGCCTTGGCATAGGCCTCGTCGACGTGCACGGGCGTGTGGTCGCCGGTGAGATCGGCGTACGCCAGGATGCGCTCCCTGGTGACGGTGTAGCTCGGGCTGATGCACTCGTCGCCTTCGCGGGCGTCGTCCCAGTATTTCTCGATGACGCTCATGTTCATGCCTGCGCGCGCGGGTCGATGGAAAGGGCCTGCGCCACGCAGGAGGCCGGCTGGGCCTGCAGGAACTCGACGGCGAGGCCGTCGGGCAGGCGCAGCCAGTTGCGGCCCTGCGGCATTTCCGTCACGCCGAAGGCTTGGGCCGCGGCCAGCGCCGCCTCCCTGTCTTCGCACATCACGCCCAGGTGGGCCAGGCGGCCTTCGGGCGCCTGGTGGTCGGGATCGTGGATGAACTGCAGCCCGCCCAGCGTCCAGTACTGGCGCGGGGATTCCGGCGTGCCGTCCACTTCGCGCATGCCCATGCCGAACACCTGCTCGAAGAAGCGGATGTGCCAGTGGATGTCCCTGACCCAGAGGGCGACATGCTCCAGGTAGGCTTTCTTGGGGTTGATCAAGCGGTGGTCTCCTTGTGGTTCTGATCGGCCATGGCGCGCTCGATGCCCTTGATGCAGGCCACGAGCGTCGCGTTGACGGGAGTGGCGACGCCGTGCTGCCGGCCCCAGCGCACGACGGATCCGTTGATGAAGTCGATCTCGGTTGCAGAGCCCTTCTCCAGGCTCTGCAGCATCGAGGTCTTGAAGCCTGCAGGCAGTCCCGCCGAGGCCAGCGCCCACGCCTGCTGCGGCTCGTTCATCGAGAGGCGCACGCCCGCGGCCCGCGCGGCATCCATGGCCTCCTGCACCGCGGCGAGCGCGGTGGCCTTGAGCTGAGGCTCGTCGTAGAGCTGGCCGTAGGTCAGGCGCGTGATGCCGGTGAGCGCGCCGGTGGCCACGTTGACGAGCAGCTTGTCCCACATGGTGCCGAGGATGTTGTCGCTGACGCTCGTCTGCAGGCCCGCAGCGTTGAAGGCTGCGGCGATGGCTTCCACGCGATCGCTGCGCGTTCCGTCCAGCTCGCCGATGTAGGTGGTCTTGCCGGCCACGCCTGACTGGATGTGGCCCGGGCCGCGCATCACGCCGCCCACGTAGGTCTTGCCGGCCAGCACACGCTCCCGGCCCACGACGTCCGCCAGCAGGTCTTCATGGCCCAGGCCGTTCTGCAGCGACAGCACCGCTGTCTGCGGCCCCAGCAGGCACAGGGCGCCGCGCATCGCGGCTTCGGTGTGGAACGACTTGACCAGCACGATCACCAGGTCCACCTCGCCGGCCTCCTGCGCCGCCGTGGCCGCCTTCACGGCCACGCGGCGCGTGCCGGCCGCATCGTCCACACGCAGGCCGCCTTGCCGCATGGCTTCGACATGTGCAGGGGAACGGTTGATCAGCCAAGTCTCGTGGCCAGCTTCGGTCAGCGCGGCGCCGATGGCACAGCCGAGTGCGCCTGCACCGAGGATTGCAATCTTCACAGGGTCTCCTTGGAAGCCGGAACGATAGGCAGCGGCCGACCCGGTGGCAATGCAATGATTGCAATAGCGTCATTGCCTGAGGCAATATGGCCGAATGGCCTCCTCCGAACTCCCAGACCTCAAGCTGCTGCAGCTCTTCGATCTGCTCTATGACGCACGCAGCGTCACGCGCGTGGCCGAACAGCTCGGCCAGAGCCAGCCGACGGTCAGCATCTGGCTCAATCGCCTGCGCGCGCACCTGCAGGATCCGCTCTTCGTGCGCACCCCGGGCGGCATGGCGCCCACGCCCCAGGCCGATGCACTCATCGGCCCGTGCCGGGAGGTGCTGGAATCCGTGCGCCGATTGACAGCCTGGGAACCCGATTTCGACCCGGCAACCGCACGGCGCCGCTTTCGCATCTGCATGACCGACGCGAGCCACGTGGCGCTGCTGCCGCGCCTGCTGGCGCATGTGCGCCCCCTGGCGCCCGGCGTGCGGCTGGAAGCGGCAGGCATCGACGGCAATACCGAGCGGGCGCTCGCCTCGGGCGAGGCCGACTTGGCTATCGGCTACGTGCCCTGGCTGGGCAATGGCTTCTACCAGCAGCAGCTCTACAGGCAGGACTGGGTGTGCCTCGCCAACGCCAGCCATCCCCGCCTGCGCAGCCGGCTTGGCATCAGGCAGTACCGCGCCGAGGGGCACATCACCATCGCCGCAGGCACCGGCGCACAGCTGCTGGAGCAGGCGCTGGCGCGCGATCGCATCGAGCGGCAGGTGGTTCTGGAACTGCCGGGCTTTCTCGGCCTGGGCGCAGTCATCCGCAGCACCGACCTGATCGCGACCTTGCCGCGGCACATCGGCGAAACGCTGGCGCAGGCGAACGGGCTCGCGGTGTTCCGCTGCCCGGTCGCCGTGGAAGGTTTCGCGGTACACCAGCACTGGCATCCGCGCTACCACCACGATGCCGCAAACGTGTGGCTGCGCAGGACGGTGATGGCGCTTTTCGGATCGGGCGCTGCGCGCCATGTCGAGTGAGGGCCTGCCGGCTGCGTGGAGCCCGCACAGAAGGCCGCAGGGCATACTCGGGCAGCGCCGCCGCGGCCAAGGGGCCATTCCGGCGAGCGCTTTCCAAATAGAGCGTGTCCACACGTTGCAGGGCGAATGAAGTCACTACGCAGTCAACTTGTCTTTTTCTGGGTGCTGCTGTTCAGCGTGTGTGCCGCGCTGGCTGTGGTGATGCTCACGCTCTACCGCGCGAGCGCAGGCGCCCAGATCGGTGCGGGGCGCGCGGCCACCGAGCAGTCTTGCCGCGCGATCGCCGCGCGCTATGCGAAGGCCGAGACAGGCGCCTCCGAGCCGAAGATCGATCTGCTGCAGGTCGTGCTTCAGCTGGTGCTGACCGAGGTGCCGCACGTCGAAGGCGGCGTCTGGCAGGCGGGCGTCAGTGCGAACTCGGGGCTGCTGGCCTATGCGTACCCGACGTATGAAGGCAGCGGCGTCAAGCGAGATGTGCCGGCGGCCGAGCAGCCCCTCATCGTCGAGCTCTCGCAGCTCGCGGCGCGCAGCCAGGCGCCGCAGACCGACGTGGTGCGCGGCAGCCGCGAGGCGCTGATCGTCTCGGCCTGTCCGCTGGCTTCGGCGTCCAAGGACCTCGCGGCCTGGACCATGACGCGCACTAACGGCGGCGCCCTGGCCGCCCTGGGCAGCCTGCGCGTGGGACTGGGCGTGCTGCTGGCAGCGGTGCTCGCCTCGGGCCTGTGGCTCGGTTTCATCCTCTTTCGCGGTCTGCGCCACGTGCAGCGGCTCGAGATGCGGCTCGCGCGCGCGGACGCCAGCGACGGCGCGATGCCCGAGCTGCCGCGCACCGGCGTGCGCGAGCTCGATCGCATCGTCGACGGTTTCAATCACTACCGCGCACGCTTCGACGAAGCCCGCGTGCGCCTGCGAGAGGCCGCGCAGCAGCGCAGCCGCGACCAGCGCCTGGCCGCACTCGGGCGCATGACCGGCGGCATCGCGCACGAGATCCGCAACCCGATCGCCACGATGCGGCTGAAGGCCGAGAACGCCCTTGCCGCCGCGCCCGAGAAGCAGTCCGACGCGCTGCGCATGATCGTCGGGCAGATCGACAGGCTCGAAGGACTGGTCCAGAGCCTGCTGGCCCTCGTGCAGCCGGTGACGCTGGCACCGCTGCAGGTGGACCTGCACCGCTGGCTGGAAGAGCGCACGGCGGCCATCGGCGACAAGGCCGCAGCGGCAGGCGTGCAGCTCATGCTGCAGCACGAAGGCCCCACCACGGCCGTGTTCGATCCCGTGCACCTGGCGCGCGCGGTCGACAACCTGCTCGACAACGCCGTGCGCCATGCGCCGCGCGGCGGGCACGTCACGCTGTCGGCCTCGACGAACGAGACGCAGATGCTCCGCATCCGCGTCGACGACGACGGCGCCGGCGTGCCGGAAGCGCTGCAGGCCAACCTCTTCGAACCCTTCGCCACGGGTCGCGCCGACGGCACCGGGCTGGGCCTGGCGCTTGCGCGGGAGGTGGCGCTCGCGCACGGCGGCGACCTGCGCCACCGGCCGCTCGAACCCGGCACGCGATTCGAACTGGAGCTTCCATGGCGCGCCTCCTGATCATCGACGACGACGACGCCTTCCGCGACACGCTGGCCGAGACGCTGCAGGGCCTGGGCCACGAGGCCACCGGCGCCTCCAGTGGCGCCGAGGGGCTCGAGGCGATGGCGCGCACGCGCTTCGACGCCGTGTTCCTCGACCACCGCATGCCCGGCATGGACGGCCTGCAGACCTTGGAAGCCATGCGCGCGCGCCTCGCGCGCGTGCCGCCGGTGGTCGTGCTCACGGCCTTCGCGAGTGCGGGCAACACCATCGAGGCGATGCGCCTCGGCGCCTTCGACCACCTGGCCAAGCCGATCAGCCGCGAGGCGGTGCGCGAGGTGCTCGGCCGCGCGCTGCAGCAGCAGCCCGGCGCGGCCACGCCTGCCGCTATGGCGGATGCGGACGACGACTTCATCGGCGCCAGCCAGGCGATGCGCGAGGTGCAGAAGCGCATCGGCCTCGCATCGGCGAACGCGATGCCGGTGCTGGTGCTCGGCGAGACGGGTACCGGCAAGGAGATGGTGGCGCGCGCGCTGCACCGGCATTCGAACCGCGCGGACAAGCCCTTCGTGGCGATCAACTGCGCGGCCATTCCGAAGGAGCTGCTCGAGAGCGAACTCTTCGGCCATGTGCGGGGGGCGTTCACCGGTGCCATCGGCGAGCGTGCGGGGTGCTTCCGTGCTGCAGACGGCGGCGTGCTGCTGCTCGACGAGATCGGCGACATGGCGCTGGCCGTGCAGGCGAAGATCCTGCGCGTGCTGCAGGAAGGCGAAGTCACGCCGCTGGGCAGCCACAAGACGATGAAGGTCGACGTGCGCGTGGTCGCGGCCACGCACCGCGACCTGGCCCTTGCGGTGCGCGAAGGCAGCTTTCGCGAAGACCTGATGTACCGGCTCGACGTGCTGTCGATCCGGCTGCCGCCGCTGCGCGAAAGACTCGCCGACGTCATTCCGCTGGCCGAGCATTTCTTGCGCCGCGCGGCCGCGCCCGATGCGCCCAAGGCTCTGTCCGCCGAAGCCGCGCAGTCGCTGCTGCGCCAGCCCTGGCCCGGCAACGTGCGCGAACTGCGCAACGTGATGGAGCGCTGCCAGGCGCTGGTGCGGCACCGCGTGATCGGCAGCGCCGACCTCGACCTGGTGCTCGGCCAGGCACGTCCTGCGGTGGGCGTGCAGGCCCTGCCGGCCGACTGGCTGGAAGGCGACCTGCCCGGCGCGGTCGAACGGCTCGAGCGGCTGCTGATCGAGAACGCGCTTGCGCTGGCGCAGGGCAATCGTGCGGAGGCGGCGCGGCGCCTCGGCATTCATCGCCAGCTGCTGTATCGGAAGCTGACGCAGTACGGCATCGAGTAGGCCGCGCGTGAAGCCCTGGCCGGCAGCCCTGAAGGACGCCGGCATGGCCTGAACGAGGCGCAGCGATGCGTCGCGCGAACGCTTCCGCGTTTCGCCACAGCGGGCAGTACGTTCGCTCGTCTTGGCCGCCCGCAAGCGCTACCGGCCGGCCTGCCGATCACGTCACCTGCCGACCTGTCCGAAAACCGGACATCCGCTGTCCCCGGACCAGACGCCAAGCCACTTCCTCGGAAACGCAAGTCGTTGATTTCAAAGGAAAAGTGCGCTGGCACGATGCGTGATTCATTCCTGGCACCTGACACTTCAAAGGAGCCTTTCATGACACCCCGCTTCACCCTGATGGCCATCGCCGGCCTGCTGTCCGGCACCGCGGCCTTCGCGCAGATGCCGCCCCCGCCGCCCGCTGGCGTCGTTCCGCCGCCGCCCCTGGCTGCTGCGCCGGAGGCCGGCATGACGACGCAAGGCCGCGTCGCGCAATGGATCGTCAACCCCAACGGTGAAGCCGACGGGCTGCTGCTGGCCGATGGCACGCAGGTCGCCTTCCCGCCCCATCTGTCGGCCTCGGTGATGCAGATGCTGCGGCCCGGCGACACGGTGCGCGTCGCCGGCTGGCGCGCCCCCAACGTGCCGGTGGTGCGCGCACAGACGCTCGAAGCCAACGGCCGCAGCGTGATCGACCAGCCGCCCGCTCCTGGCATGCTCCCGCCCGGTCCGCGCGACCTGGCTGCGCTGTCGGCCATGTCTGCGGGCGGACGCATCGAGCGCCTGCTCTACAACGACCGCGGCGACGTGCACGGCGTGATCCTGGCCGACAAGTCCATCGTGCGCTTC
>CAJYQC010000575.1 GCA_913776885.1 uncultured Variovorax sp. | reverse complement strand
GCGCTGGCGCCGCTGGTGCGCCTGACCAACCTCGGCCTGCGCCAGGTGCGCCCCGACCTGATCGAGGCCGCGCGCGCCTACGGCGCATCGCCGTGGCAGATGCTGGTGAAGGTGCAGCTGCCGCTGGCTATGCCGTCGATCATGGCGGGCATCAACCAGGCGCTGATGCTGTCGCTGTCGATGGTGGTCATCGCCTCGATGATCGCCGTGGGCGGCCTCGGCCAGATGGTGCTGCGCGGCATCGGCCGGCTCGACATGGGCCTGGCCACCGTGGGCGGCCTGGGCATCGTGCTGCTGGCGATCTCGCTGGACCGCCTGACGCAGGCCATGGGCAAGTCGCGCCGCGGCGGCGGGCGCCGCTGGTGGCACACGGGGCCGGTGGGCCTCGCGCTTCGCGTACTGCAGCGTGCGGTGGCACCGGCGCGCGCCGATGCCGAGCCCGCGCCCGCCCTTTCCGCCCAGGCGCGTTGAACGAAGGAACCCGCCACATGAACCTCGTGCAGAACAAGACCGCAATCGCATTCATCGCCCGCGGGCTGCTCGCCCTCGCCTTCGTGGCCTCGGGCGCGGCCGCCCACGCCTCCGGCGACCTGCCCGGCAAGGGTGTCACCGTGCAGCCGCTGAAAAGCTCGCTCGCGGAAGAAGCCTTCCAGACGCTGCTGGTGATGCGCGGCCTGGAGAAGCTCGGCTACAAGGTCGAGCCCATGAAGGACCTGGAGCCCGCCACCGAGCACTTGGCCATCGCCAACGGCGACGCCACCTTCATGGCCCACCACTGGAGCCTGCTGCATGCCGACTTCTACAAGAACAGCGGCGGCGACGCCAAGCTGTGGCGCAAGGGCGTGTATTCCCAAGGCGCGGTGCAGGGCTACCTGATCGACCGCAAGACGGCCGAGCAGTACGGCATCACCAACATCGCGCAGCTGAGGGACCCGGCCATCGCGAAGCTGTTCGACATCGACGGCGACGGCAAGGCCGACCTCACCGGCTGCAACCCCGGCTGGGGCTGCGAGCTCGCCATCGAGAACCACCTGACGGCCTACCAGCTGCGCGACACGGTCAGCCACCGCCAGGGCAGCTACGCCGCGCTGATGGCCGACACCATCGCGCGCTTCAGGCAGGACAAGCCGGTGCTGTACTACACGTGGACGCCGTACTGGGTCAGCGCAGTGCTGCGCCCCGGCAAGGACGTGGTGTGGCTGCAGGTGCCGTTCTCGTCCTCGCAAGGCGAAAACGGCAACGTCGACACGCAGCTGCCCAACGGCAGGAACTACGGCTTCCAGGCAAACGACGAGCGGATCGTCGCCAACCGTGCCTTCGTCGAGAAGAATCCGGCCGCCGGGAAGCTGTTCGAGGTGATGAAGCTGCCGATCGGCGACATCAACGCCCAGAACCTGCGCATGAGCCAGGGCGCCAACACGCAGCAGGACGTGGAGCGCCACGCCGACGGGTGGATCCGGGCGCACCAGCAGCTGTTCGACGGCTGGGTCGAGCAGGCCCGGGCCGCCGCGAGGTAGGCAGGCCAGGCGCGGCGGCTGAGATAATCGGGGGGCGTTTCACATTCCTAAAAAGCCCCCCACCATGACGACCACGATCCAGCAGGCCGACCTGATCGAATCGATCAGCGCCGCGCTGCAGTACATCAGCTACTACCACCCCGCCGACTACATCGCCCACCTGGCCCGCGCCTACGAGCGCGAGCAGAGCCCCGCGGCCAAGGACGCGATCGCGCAGATCCTGACCAACAGCAAGATGAGCGCGACCGGCCAGCGCCCGATCTGCCAGGACACCGGCATCGTCAACGTGTTCCTCAAGGTGGGCATGGACGTGCGCTGGGGCGGCTTCACCGGCAGCCTGGACGACGCCATCAACGAAGGCGTGCGCCGCGGCTACAACCACCCCGACAACACGCTGCGCGCCTCGGTCGTGGCCGACCCGCAGTTCGACCGCAAGAACACCAAGGACAACACGCCCGCGGTGATCTTCACGGAGATCGTGCCGGGCGACAAACTCGAAGTCACCGTGGCCGCCAAGGGCGGCGGCAGCGAGAACAAGAGCAAGCTGGTCATGCTCAACCCCGGCGACAGCGTGGTCGACTGGGTGCTCAAGACCGTGCCCACCATGGGCGCCGGCTGGTGCCCGCCGGGCATGCTGGGCATCGGCATCGGCGGCACCGCCGAGAAGGCCGCGCTGATGGCCAAGGAGAGCCTGATGGACGACCTCGACATGCACGAGCTGCTCGCCAAGAAGAACTCCGGCGCGGAGCTGAGCAAGGTCGAGGCGCTGCGCGTCGAGCTGTACGAGAAGGTCAATGCGCTGGGTATCGGCGCGCAGGGCCTGGGCGGCCTGGCCACCGTGCTCGACGTCAAGATCCAGATGTACCCCACGCACGCGGCGAGCAAGCCCGTGGCGATGATTCCCAACTGCGCGGCCACGCGCCACGCGCACTTCACGATGGACGGCAGCGGCCCGGTCTACCTCGAGGCGCCCTCGCTCGATCTGTGGCCCGACGTGAACTGGGCCCATGATGAAAAGAAGAGCAAGCGCGTCGACCTTGACAAGCTCACGCCCGCCGAAGTGGCGAGCTGGAAGCCCGGCGACACCCTGCTGCTCAACGGCAAGATGCTCACCGGCCGCGACGCGGCGCACAAGCGCATCCAGGGCATGCTGGCCAAGGGCGAGAAGCTGCCGGTCGATTTCACCAACCGCGTCATCTACTACGTGGGCCCGGTCGACCCGGTGAAGGAAGAAGCCGTCGGCCCCGCCGGCCCCACCACCGCCACCCGCATGGACGGATTCACCGAGATGATGCTGGCGCAGACCGGCCTGATCGCCATGATCGGCAAGGCCGAGCGCGGCCCGGTCGCCATCGAGGCCATCAAGAAGCACAAGAGCGCCTACCTCATGGCCGTGGGCGGTGCCGCCTACCTGGTCAGCAAGGCTATCAAGACCGCCAAGGTGGTCGGCTTCGAGGACCTGGGCATGGAAGCCATCTACGAATTCGACGTGGTCGACATGCCCGTGACCGTGGCGGTCGACGCCGGCGGCACCAGCGCGCACATCACCGGCCCGGCCGAGTGGCAGAAGCGCATCGCCACGGGCGAGTTCAAGACCATCATGATGGAAGAAGCCTGAGTTGAGCCCGATCGGCGTCTTCGACAGCGGCGTGGGCGGGCTCAGCGTGCTGGCCGCGCTGAGGGCCGAACTCCCGCACGAGAACTTCGTCTACTTCGCCGACACGGCCTATGCGCCCTACGGCGAACGCGGAGACGCCTACGTGATCGAGCGCTCGCGCGCAGTGGTCGAACACCTGCTGCGCGAGCACGGGATCAAGGCGCTGGTGGTGGCCTGCAACACGGCCACCACCGCCGCCATCCACCTGCTGCGGGCAGACCACCCCGACCTGCCCATCGTCGGCCTGGAGCCCGGCCTCAAGCCTGCCGTGGCCGCGAGCCGCACTGGGCAGATCTCGGTGCTGGCCACGCGCGGCACCCTGGCCAGCGCCAAGTATGCGAACCTGCGCGCTTCCTTCGCGGGATCGGCCGACGTGCGGCCCGTGCCCTGCGACGGGCTCGTGAAGGCCATCGAAGGCTTCGATTCGGCAGGCATCGCGGCGCTTGCCGAACGGTACATGGCCGAGGCCGGTCCTTTCGGCGACGGACCCGGCCAAGTCGATACGGTGGTGCTTGGCTGCACCCACTATCCGCTGGTGAAGGACGAGCTGGCCAGGCATGCGCCGGCCACCCTTCGCTTCATCGACACGGGCGTGCCGGTCGCGCAGCAGACGCGGCGCCTGCTGGCATCGGCGGGCCGGCTCGACGACGACACCGGCGCCGCCGGCAGCCTGCTGCTGCAAAGCAGCGGCGACGTCGCGGTCCTGGAGGCCGCGGCCGCCCGGTGGCTCGGGCTTTCCGCAGCCGCCACGGCCTGAACGCAGCCATGCGACTGCCGATGCTGCGCCGCGCCGCCCTCTGCGCCCTCGTTCTCCTGGGACTTTCGGCGGCGAGCCTGAGCCATGCGGCCTGCGAAAGCGGCCTTGCAGAGCGCATGCATGCCAAGCTGCATCCCAACCGCCAGCTCGACGAACGGCTCGCGGCCTGCAAGGTGTGGCCGGCCTTCCCGGGGCGCAGCATCGTCGTGCTGCCCATGCCGCGCGAAACCACCGACCGCGGCGCCAAGGTCTTCGACCTCGAGATCCTGCTGATCCAGCGCCCCGACAACGGCAACACCGAGCGCGACACCGTCATCGGCCGGCTCATGCAGCCCGAGGCGCTCGACGAGGACGCCACCACCTCCATCCAGGACATCCGCATCGACACCTCGCGGTACGTGCTCTCGCCCGAGGCGCGCGCCTTCGGCATGCGCGTGCGCTACAAGGGCAGCAACGGGCCCGGCAGCCCGCTGGCGAGCGAGACCGTGCGGCTGTACGTGCACCACGGCAAGCAGCTGCGCCAGGTGCTGCAGGAGATCGAGCTCGACCACGACCATGGAGGCTGGGACTCCACCTGCACCGGCCACTTCGAAAAGCTGCGCACCATGCTCTCGGTCGGCAAAGGCAGCAGCAACGGCTTCGCAGACCTGCAGCTGTCGCGCACCCTGCTGCAAAGCCGTGCCCAGGAGCAGGAAGACCAGGGCTGCATCGAGAAAACCCTGCCGCCGAAATTCAACACCATCACGCTGCGCTATGACGGCGAGCGCTTCAGGGTGCCGAAGTCGCTGCAGCAGATTCCCTGACCGGAGGCTGATCGAAAGCCCGCTTTTTCACCGGGCCGTCACACAAAAGTACCAGCATGCGCGGTTTGTCAAAAAGTATTGCCGCGCACGATGAACCACCTCCCCCAGCTCCGTATTCCCTTCAAGCCCCTGATCCTTGCCGGCGCGCTCGCGATTGCGCTCGGCGCCTGCGGAGGCGGCGGTGGAAGCTCAGGCTTCGGCGGGATCCCTCCGTCCGCCAGTTCGGCTGCGCCGGCTGCCCAGCCCCCGGCTCAACAGCCAGCGCAACCGCCGGCCGCCCCCTCCGAGCCCGACCAGCTCGTCTCCAAGGCACGATTCACGCCCAACGCGGGCACCACCGAAGGCTCGTCCGACGCATCGACCGCCCTCGCCCTGCCTGACAACTTCATGATCGTCGCGGACGACGAAGCCAACGTGCTGCGTGTCTACCCGCGCGGCGGCGGTGCCGCGGTGAAGGAGTGGAGCTACAAGCTCGAAGGCCCCATGCTGGCCAAGGAGCTCGACCTGGAGGCCGGCACGCGCGTCGGCGACACGCTGTACTTCACCGGCTCCAACAGCAACAAGAAGGACGGTGCCGACGCAGCGGCCGACCGCTCGCACCTGTTCGCGGTCAAGGTCACCGGCACGGGCGCGGCCACCGCGTTCAACTACGTCGGGCAGTTCGCACTGCTCGAAGCACAACTCGTCGCCTGGGATTCGGGCAACGCGCACG
>CAJYQC010000574.1 GCA_913776885.1 uncultured Variovorax sp. | reverse complement strand
GCGCGGAGATCGACGATGCCGCGCTGAAGATCATGGCTGACAAGTGCCGCGACTTCGAGAAGCTCCTGGCACAGGTCTCGCCGCAGCCGCTGTCGATCTACAGCCGCAACGGCGTGCTGTTTTCACGGCCGATGGAGGTGCTGCACTTCATCCTGACCGGCGACCGCATCCGCGTGCCGCTGCTGAACGGACGGCTCGGGCAGGCGCTCTATACTTCGCGCATCGTCTTCGGGCGCGAGGCGGCCGAGATCCGCCTGCCGCACACGTCGCATTATCTCGGTATGTTCGGCATCCGCGAATATGTGGCGTCGACGCGGACCGGCCAGTTCAACAGCCTGCTGACGCTCGATTTTCCGTTCGTGCTGACCCAGAGCTTTGCGCCACTGGTGAAATCGGTCGCGAGCGAGCGGTTCACCAAAAAATACAAGCAGATGGTGTCCTCGGACGATGCCGGCGTCAGCCAGGCCGAGGAGCTGCTCGACGGTGTCGATGACCTCATGCAGAACCGCTTCGCGATGGGCGAACACCATCTGTCGATCGCGGTGATCGACGACAATCCGAAGCGGCTGCTGGAACGGCTGTCGATCGCGCGTTCGGCCGCAGCCGACACCGGCATGGTGATGGCGCGGGAGGACGTCGCGCTGGAGGCCGCCTTCTGGGCGCAGCTCCCAGGCAACTTCAAAATGCGGGCGCGGCCGGCGGTGGTGAACAGCCGGAATTTCGCGGCGCTGAGCCCCTTCTATACCTTCCCGGCGGGTCACAAGTCGGACAACCACTGGGGCGAGGCGGTCACGCTGCTCAAGACCCGCGCCGGGTCGTCCTACTGGTTCAATTTCCATCGTGCGGATGTCGGGCATACGCTCCTCATCGGCCCGACGGGGGGCGGCAAGACCGTCCTTCAGAATTTCCTCCAGGCGCAGCTCGAGAAGACCGGTGCGAAACAGGTGTTCTTCGACAAGGACCGCGGCGCCGAGATCTTCGTGCGCGCCTGTGGCGGCACGTACCTCAGCCTGCGCAACGGCGAGCCGACCGGCTTTGCCCCGTTGAAGGGGTTGACGGAGAGCGCGGCCAACATCGGCTTCCTGCGCCAGTTCATCCGGGTGCTCGTGCGGCGGGAGAACCGCCCGCTGAGTGTCGCCGAAGAGCGATTGATCGACGAGGGGATCGACGCCGTGATGCGGCTTCCCGCCGAGGCGCGCTCGTTCAGTGCGCTGCGCGAGATGCTGGGATATGCGGACGCGGAGGGCATCGGGGCGCGGCTCGAGCGCTGGTGCCTGGGCGGGCCGTTGGGGTGGGCCTTCGATGGCCAGCGCGACGAGGTGTCGCTGGCGGCGCAGTTCGTCGGCTTCGACATGACGGACTTTCTCGAGAATCCGGAGATCCGCACGCCGACGATGCTCTACCTGTTCCACCGGGTGAACGAGCTGCTCGACGGACAGCGCGTGGTGGTCGACGTCGACGAGTTCTGGAAGGCGCTCGAGGACGATGCGTTCCGGGCCTTTGCGAAGGATGGGCTCAAGACCTTCCGCAAGCGCAACGCCTTCATGGTGTTCGGCACCCAGTCGCCGGCCGATGCGTTGCGCTCGCCGATCGCGAGCGCGATCATCGAACAGACGGCGACCAAGATCCTTCTCCCTAATTCGGAGGCGAAGCGGTCGGATTATATCGACGGGCTGGGCCTCACGGAGGCGGAGTATCGGCTGATCCGGGAGGATCTGACGCCGGAGAGCCGGACGTTCCTCGTCAAGCAGGGGCACACGTCGGTCGTCGCGCAGCTCGACCTCAGCGGCATGGCCAACGAGCTGAAGGTGCTGTCCGGTCGCGAGGAAACCCTCGTCGCCATGGAGGAGGCCATTGCCGCGGCGGGCAGCGATCCAGCGGCGTGGCTGCCGCACTTCTACGCCAATCAGAGGAGGAGCTGACATGTCGTTCAAGCGCATTATCCTGGTTGCGAGCGCGCCCGTCGCGCTCGCCGCCTTCGCGTCACCCGCTGCGGCGCAGGGCATCCCCGTGTTCGACACGACGACCTATTTGCAGGCGCTACAGACGGCGAAACAGACGCTGACGATGGTCGATCAGGGGCGCCAGCAGATCCAGCAGGCGGCGGACACCTTCAACTCGCTGTCGAAGCTCACGAACGTCAACGCGATCGCGACCCAGCTCCTCAACAGCCAGGTGCGCAACATCCTGCCCAACACGACGATCGACGCCGCAACCCTCCTCAAGGGCGACTTCTCGCAGCTCGGCGCGCTGGGCGGCCTCGCCTCGAATATCCAGTCCCGATACAAGCTGTCGTCGTCAGGGTCGGATGCCGACGCCGCGTACAGTGCGGCCTTGAGGAACGCGACGGGTTCAGCCGCGACGATGGCCGCGCTGGGCGAAAACACGCTGGCCGTATCACAAACCCGGATGCAGGGGCTCGACCAGCTTCGCGAACAGCTCTCGAGTGCCAAGGACCCGAAAGACGTCATGGATCTCCAGGCGCGGATCGCCGTCGAGCAGGCGCAGCTTCAGAACGACATGCTCAAGATGCAGGCCATCCAGATGGCGCAGGCTGGTGAAGCTAACTTGGCGAACAGTAGCGCTGAGGCCGCTGCGGCCCGAAATGCTGCCGCGTTCTATAGTGCTAATACCATCAGGAAGTGACCATGCGAAAGATCTTGCCCCTCATCGCCTTTCTCGCTGTTTGCGGTTGCCAGCGAGAGGTCGCTGTCCCGACTACACAGGAACTCATTGGCAATCGCGAGTTGCTGACAGAATGGGAAGCCAAGTGCAATACCGGCGAATACAGTCATTTGCCCGCGGATCAGAAAACGAAATACTGCCTCACTACCCAGAATGCCAGTATCTCCGTACTCGAATCGGCCGCCGGAAAAAGCGCGGCGGACTTCTACAAGGCCAATGCAAGGAGAAAATAGTCCCGCCAGTCACACCCCACGTTCTAGGATCTGGAATAATGCCTGCCGCTCCGGTCAACATCATGACGCTGTTCACTACGATGTATTCGTATGTGGAGACGGCAATCGCGGGGGCGGTAGCCTCGTTCGGCTCTGGCCTGGTCGCTTTTGTCGCGGCCCCACTGGCCCTGGCGGCCACAATCTACTTTCTCTTGCTCGGCTTCGCGGTCCTGAGAGGCGCGATCCAGGCGCCACTTCGAGAACTCGTTTTTCAGGCCGGCAAGGTTGGCTTTGCCCTCGCTGCTGCCAGCGCAGTTGGCTACTCGGCCTTCGTCGTCAACGTCGTAACGAACCTGCCGAGCGAGATCATTGCCGCGGGGTCCGGCACTCCAGTGAGCAACCCGGGGACAACCTTCGACACCTATGTATCCGACACCAGCAAGCTCGCGGGAAGGATGAGCGCAGCCAATTCTAAAGTACAGATGATGCCTTCCAAGGGTCTAACTGACTTTCAGACACCACTCATCCAGCTACGATGCTGGGTAATTACCTACCTGTGCATCGGCGTTCTTTACGTTTTTGCATTCTTATCCGCCTCCATCGGTTTCTGCATCGTCATCTTCGCCAAGCTTTCAGTCGCGATCTGCGTTGCGCTCGCACCGCTCGCCCTCGCCTGCCTCCTCTTCAACTCATCCCGATGGCTGTTCGATGGTTGGCTGAAGCAGACGGCGAATTACGTCCTGTTGATGGTCGTTATGGCGATCATGACCAAGTTCATCACCGGTCTCCAAGAGGCAGCGATGGACGGGATTATGAGATCGATCGGTGACGGTTCGGGCTTCGTGACCATTGAGGGCACCACGATGACGCTGACTGCCGACCTCATGCTGGCAGCGACGCTTGCCTGCTGCGCGATTTACATCGTGGGGTCGATCTTCTTCTTTCAGTCTCCAGCGATCGCCGCGGGCATTGCGGGTGGCGCGTCGTCTGGCGGCCACGGCTTCCTGCAGACGGGCGCGAACTTGTTGACCAATCGTCTCATGTTCCGGCGCGCGACCCAGGCCAATCGGCAGGCTGGAGGTTCCACCGCAACCGGAGGCTCAGCACGGCGCGCCTAATCGGCGCGCGACTGGCCTTCCCTCCAACAAACCCATGCAGCCCACCGGGCGCAAGTACGAACGGAGACCACATGAAGAGGCTGACAATCGCAGCGTTAAGTGCGGCCGCACTTAGCGGCTGCGCGGGGAGTCACATTAAGCCGGCTGCCGTGTGTGATGGGAAGCATCGTCGGCCCGCCAACCTCTATGGAACGATCCTGCCGAGCCTTCCCGTCCCGCTACCAGCCTCGCAGCAGCGGGCAGGCCAGTCGGTGGTGGCACCTGCGACAGGAGCGCCAGCGCCTTCGTCGGTGCCGGGCGCCGGCAACACCCCACAAGCGCCGGCCGGGCCGGGTGCGATGAACACGCCGCTTTCAACGCCGCGCCTGTCCCAGCGGGATCGCGCGCGGTCCTATTCCTCCTGCTAACGAGAAGCGACGTGATGGGCGCGGTAAAGGCCGAGGACAAAGAAAATTACTTCGATACCTCAAGAACATGGGAATATGACCGGATGCGGGCTGCGATCCAGTCGCGCCGTC
>CAJYQC010000573.1 GCA_913776885.1 uncultured Variovorax sp. | reverse complement strand
GACCCGCGCGTGGGCCGCATGATCCTGGAGGCCCGTTCGCGGGGGGCGCTCGAGGAAGTGCTCGTCATCGCGTCGGCCCTCAGCGTGCAGGACGTGCGCGACCGGCCGATGGACGCGCAGCAGCAGGCCGACCAGGCGCATGCGAAGTTCGACGACGAGAAGAGCGAGTTCAGCGGCTACCTGCGGCTGTGGAAGTGGATCGCCGACGCGCGCGGCGGGCATGGGGACACCCACAAGCTCAGCAACCGCCAGTACGAGCAGCTGCTGCGCCAGAACTTCATCAACATCCGCCGCGTGCGCGAGTGGCGCGACATCCATTCGCAGCTGCTCACCGTGGTCACCGAGCACAAGTGGCGCATCAACGCCCAGCCTGCCGGCTACGAGGCGCTTCACATGTCGATGCTGTCGGGCCTGCTGGGCAACATCGGCTGGAAGCTGGAGGACGACGAGGCCTACCTCGGCGCGCGGGGCATCAAGTTCCACAAGCATCCCGGCGCGCACCTGAAGAAGAAGCCGGGGCGCTGGATCGTCGCGGCCGAGCTGGTCGAGACCACGCGGCTCTTCGGGCGCGGCATCGCCAACATCGAGCCGCAGTGGCTCGAAGAGGTGGCGGGGCACCTGCTGAAGAAGCAGCTGCTAGACCCGCACTGGGAGAAGAAGGGCGCTCAGGTGTCGGCGCTGGAGCGCGCGACGCTCTACGGCCTCGTGGTGTACAGCGGGCGGCGCGTCGACTTCACGCGGGTCGACCCGGTCGCCGCGCGCGAGATCTTCATTCGCGAAGCGCTGGTGGGCGGGCAGTGGGAAAGCCGCTTTCCGTTCCTGCAGGCCAACCGCAAGCTGGTGCGCGAGGTCGAGGGGCTGGAGCACAAGTCGCGCCGGCAGGACGTGCTGGTCGACGACGAGCTGATCTTCGCCTTCTACGACGCCCAGCTGCCGGCCGACGTGGCCAGCGGCATCACGTTCGAGAACTGGTACCGCCAGGCCTCCAAGGACCAGCCGCGCCTGCTGTACCTGACGCGCGATGAACTCATGCGCCACCAGGCGGCGGGCATTACCACGCAGTCGTTCCCGCCGACGCTGCGGCTGGGCGGCGTCGACTGTGCCGCGAGCTACCTGCACGAGCCAGGCGACGCGAAAGACGGGCTTACCGTCAGCGTGCCGCTCTTCGTGCTCAACCAGGTCAGCGAAGAGCGCTGCGAATGGCTGGTGACGGGCATGCTCAAGGACAAGATCCAGGCCCTGCTCAAGAGCCTGCCGCAGCGTCCGCGTTCGCGGCTGGTGCCGCTGCCCGAAACGGCCTCGAAGCTGGCGGAAGAATTGTCGGCTCCCGAACTGTTCGGCAACGGCTCGCTGACCGACGTGCTGCTCAAGCGCGTTCGCGACATGACCAGCATCGACGTCAAGCGTGCCGACTTCAAGCTCGACATGCTCGCGCCGCACCTGTTCATGAATCTGCGCGTGGTCGACGAGCACGGCCGGCAGCTGGGCATGGGGCGCAACCTTGGCGCGCTGAAGGCCGAGCTGGGCGCGCAGGCGCGAGGTGCCTTCCAGGCTCTGGCGGGGCTGAACATCAAGGCTTCGCCCGAGAAGAAGGCAGCCGCAGCCCAGCCGGACCAGCGCTCGAAGCCCGCCGCCAAGACCGCCGACGCGCCTCCTGCGCTGCCGGCCGGCCAGCGCTACACGGCCTGGACATTCGGCGAGTTGCCCGAGCTGATGGAGGTGCGCCGCGGCTCGCAGTCGCTGATCGGCTTTCCGGCGCTGCGCGACGAAGGCGACGCCGTGACCATCGAGGTGTTCGACGAGCCCGCCGTGGCCGCCGCGAAGCATCGTGCCGGGCTGCGCCGCCTGTTCGCGCTGCAGCTCAAGGACGCGCTCAAGTACCTCGAGAAGAACATCCCCGACCTGCAGAAGATGTCGGTCGCCTACATGCCGCTGGGCACGTCGGAGGAACTGCGCACGCAGATCATCGACGTGGCGATCGACCGGGCCTTTCTGCAGGAGCCGCTTCCGACCGACGAATTCGCGTTCAAGCGACGGCTGGAGGAAGGCCGCGGCCGGCTCACGCTGATCGCCAACGAGGTGGCCCGACTGGCCGGCACCATCCTCGTCGAATACGCCGCGGCCGCGCGCAAGATCAAGGACACCAAGATCCAGCCCGAGGCCGTGCAGGACGTCGCCCAGCAGCTGCAGCGCCTGGTCGGCAAGCGCTTCATCGCCGACGCGCCGTGGACGCAGCTGCAGCACTTCGCGCGTTACCTCAAGGCCATCGTGCTGAGGCTCGACAAACTGCGTGCCGACCCCGCACGCGACGCGAGCAAGCTCGCCGAGCTCAAGCCGCAGGACCAGCGCTACTGGCGCCTCGTGGCCGAGCGCAAGGGCGTGGTGGACGAGCGCATGCTCGAATTCCGCTGGCTGCTGGAGGAACTGCGCGTGAGCTTCTTCGCGCAGGAGCTGCGCACGCCGCAGCCTGTGAGCGTCAAGCGGCTCGACAAGGCCTGGGCGCAGCTGCAGGCCTGAGACGTGAAAAAGCCCGCTTGCGCGGGCTCCTTCACGGCTCGATGTGCCGGGGCGCGATGGCTGCAAGGCCTATATGCGTCCCATGAGCACCAGGATCACGACGATCACCACGACCAGGCCGAGGCCGCCGCTGGGTCCGTAGCCCCAGGAACGGCTGTAGCCCCAGCTCGGCAGTGCGCCGATCAGCAGCAGGATCAGGATGATCAGCAGAATGAACGAGAGCGACATAAGGTCTCCAGGGCGTTGTTGCGATGAGCCTTGATGCTCGGGCCGTCGCGTGGCGCGGTTCGCCGGAAGGCAGCGCCTCCGGTGGTCAGGCAACGTCCTACCGCGGGCGTCGGCGCGGTGCCGTGTCGGTTGCAGGCACGAAAAGCAGCACCGCAGTCACCAGCATGAAAACAAGGCCCAGCCCACCGGTGATGACCGCGCCGCCCCACAGCGAGAAGAAGCCGTCGAGCATGGCGTCCTGCGGGTCGTTCGGGTCGAAGAACACGTCGACGGTCTCGCCGACCTTGTACGCCGGCGGGCTGCTGCTGCTCGACGGCGCGAACTCGACAACCTCGCCCGAGGGCGCCTTGAACCGCACCAGCGGCTTCCAGGTGCCCGATTCGTCGCGCTCGGAGCTTTCGACGTAGAGCAGCCGCATCACCTCGCCCTGCGTACGGCTGGCCGAGGCGATGAAGGATGCCGTGTTGTGGTGCAGCAGCCACGCGATCGCGCACAGCACCAAGGCGACGGCACCGAAAACGAGCCGAAGGATCGCAACCGGGTTGTTCTTCATGCGGGCAGCGTCTTGTCGGGGGCCGCGGCGCCGCGGTCAGAGGCGCGCGAGGCGGTCCAGCGCCGCGAGCAGCGTCTCGTCCTTCTTGGCGAAGCAGAAGCGCACCACGCGCTGATCAAAGCCGTTGCCGTAGAAGGCCGACAGCGGGATGGCGGCCA
>CAJYQC010000572.1 GCA_913776885.1 uncultured Variovorax sp. | reverse complement strand
GTTCTCCAGCTTCAGCGCCTCGGTGAGCTTCAGGCCAGAGGCGATCGCGAAGTTGCCCTGCACGGCGGCGATGTCCGCATCGGCCAGCGAGCGCGGGGCCTGCGCGGCCTCGAGCGGCACCAGCTTCAGGCGTTTGGGGTTGGCGACGATGTCGCGCTCCGACACCGAGATCGGGCTCACGCCCGGCTTGAGCGTCACCCAGCCGATGCCCGCGAGGATGTTGAGCGCGCGCGCTGCATTCACCGGATCGGAGGGCAGCGTGACCGTGGCGCCGTCGGGCACCGCGTCGAGCGACTTGTGGCGCTGCGAATAGAGACCCATCGGCGGCGTCGGCACGTGCACCACCGGCACCAGGTCGAAGCCCTGCTGCTTGTTGGTGGCGTTGAGGTACAGCGTGTGCTGGAAGATGTTGGCGTCGATCTGGCCGCGCTCGACCGCGTCGTTGGGCTGAACGCCCTGGCTGAACTCGACGTACTTCACGGTGTAGCCCAGCTTCTTCAGCTGGGGCTCGATGCCGTTGGTGAAGGCGTCGCGGTAAGGGCCGGGCATGAAGCCCACGCGCAGGTCGGCGGCGTGGGCGGAAAGCTGCGCCGCCAGGCTCAGGGCGAATCCGCCGAGCAGGGGCGCGAAGCGGCGCAGCCAGGACGGCGCGCGCGAAGAGGAAGACATGACGACAACTCCAGGGGGACGGCGGAAAGGAGTTGGGCACTCTAGGGCGCGATGCCCGGGAGGCGAACGAAGATTTGCGCGCTTGGATATCCGGTGGCCGGATATGGGCGCGCTCAGGCCGCGATGAACTCTTCGATCATCCGCGCCACGATCCGCGGCTGGTCGTGATGAAGCATGTGCCCCGCGTCCTCCAGCCGCTCGATGCGAACGTTGCCCACCGACTTCAGCCGCTCGTGGAATTCGTCGAGGGTGTAGCGGTTCTTCCACCAGCCGTGCAGGCTGTCGTCGGAGGCCTCCACCATCAGCAGCGGCGCGGTGATGCGCGAGTAGAGCGCCAGCGTCTCGTCGACGCGGAAGATGTGGGCGTTGACGATCTTGTGCGCCGCATCGCCCAGGATCTGCCAGCGCTCGCTGCCGTCGGGCTGCGCGTGGCTCACCGACCAGTGGCTGGCGAGCCAGGCGGCCTTGTCGGGCGTCAGGCGCGGGTTGGTCTTCATGAGGCGGCGGGCCACGCCGTCCACGGCCGAGTAGCCGGCCAGCGCCATCTCGCCTCGGTGCAGGCGCTTGAGCTCGTCGATCCATTGACCGTAGCGCGCAGGCGCCTCATCGGGCTTGCGCGCCGGCATGCCGAAGCCTTCGAGGTTGACCAGGCGGCGGATGCGCTGCGGCCGCACGCCGGCGTAATGCATGGCGACGTTGCCGCCCATGCTGTGGCCGACCAGGTCGACCTGCCGCGCGTCGTCGCCTTCGCCCGCGTAGTGGTCGAGCAGCCATTCAAGATCCGCCAGGTAGTCGGCGAGCCAGTAGTTGTCGACGCCGCCGCCGTCGGTGAGCCCGAAGCCGCGCCAGTCGGGGGCGATGATGAAGCGCTCTTCCTCCATCGCGTCGACCACGAACTGCCACGACGCCGCCACGTCCATCCAGCCATGCGCCAGGACCAGCGGCGGGCGCGTTTCGGAAGGCTGGCCCCAGAGGCGCACGTGGTAGCTGAGGTTGCGCACGGGCACGAATTCGCTGCGGGAGGGGCGGAGGGCTTTGTACATGGGCGTCGATGATAAGGAGGCCTCTGTACTGACGCAGTCCGCCACAGGACAGCTCGCCGCAGGGCCGCGCGGCGCTCGGGTTTTGGCTCTGCGGCCGGCGGACTGCAAGGCGCGGCGGTAGCATCCCGCGCATGAAAAAGATCCAACTCGGTCAGAGCGACCTGCACGTCACCCCCATCTGCCTCGGCACGATGACCTTCGGCGAACAGGTCGACGAACCCACCTCGCACGCCATCCTGAGCCGCTCGCTGGAGCGGGGCGTCGACTTCATCGACACCGCCGAGATGTACTCGGTGCCCACGCGCAAGGAAACCTACACCATCACCGAGACCATCATCGGCAACTGGTTCGCCGCCAACCCCGGCGCGCGCCAGAAGCTGGTGGTCGCGACCAAGGTGGCGGGCCCCTCGCGCGGCATGCCATGGGTGCGCGAAGGCAGCGGCATGACGGCCGCGGACATCGAGGCTTCCTGCAACGGCAGCCTGAAGCGGCTGCGCACCGACGTCATCGACCTCTACCAGATCCACTGGCCCGAGCGCCATGTGCCGCTGTTCGGCAACATCTACTACGACCCGGCCAAGGAAGGCTCGAAGACATCGATCCACGAACAGCTCGAGGCGCTGGGCAAGCTGGTGAAGGCGGGCAAGGTGCGCGCCATCGGCCTGTCGAACGAAACGCCCTACGGCGTGCACGAGTTCGTGCGGCTCGCCGAACAGCACGGCCTGCCGCGCGTGGCCACGGTTCAGAACGTCTACAGCCTCATCAGCCGCGGCCACGAGAACGGGCTCGACGAGACGATGCACCGGCTGGGCGTGTCGCTGCTGGCCTATTCGCCGCTGGCCTTCGGCCTGCTGACCGGCAAGTATGACCAGAGCGGCATCGAAGGGCCCGATGCGCCCAAGGGCGCGCGCATCTCGAGCTACGAGTCGGTGCGCAAGCAGCGCTGGGGCCGCCCCGATTCGCTGCGCGCCGCGAAGCGCTACAACCAGCTCGCCCGCGACAACGGCCTGACGCCCACGCAGCTGGCGCTGGCCTTCTGCTACACCAAGTGGCAGGTCGCGAGCACGATCATCGGCGTGACCTCCGTGGCGCAGCTGGAAGAAGACCTGGATGTGTACGGCACCACGCTGTCGCCGGAAATCCTGGCCGAGATCGACGGGATCCGCTGGGAAATCCGCGATCCGGCTGCCTGAGCTGCGTTTTCTGACCCGCCAGCACGAGCGCCGTGAGGGCGGGGCTGGCGTATGCTGCATGACTCGACCGGAATTCGATGTGGTGCGGCAGATCCTTCCTGCGGCGCAGCGGATTTCCTGAAGTCATGTTGAACCGGAAGTCGCCGCCCAGATGGCCAAGAAAAGCGTCCATACCTCCGAGACACCCGCCACGCAGCTGCTGCGCGCGCACAGGGTCGAATTCACCGAGCATCCCTACGAGTACGTCGAGCACGGCGGCGCGCAGCGCGGCGCCGAGATGCTGGGGCTGGACCCGTTCACCGTCATCAAGACGCTGGTGATGCAGGACCAGGACGCCAAGCCGCTGATCGTGCTGATGCACGGCAACCGCACGGTGTCGACGAAGAATCTCGCGCGCCAGATCGGCGCCAAGTCGGTCGAGCCCTGCAAGCCCGAGGTGGCGCAGCGGCACAGCGGCTACATGGTGGGCGGCACTTCGCCCTTCGGCACGCGGCGCGAGATGCCGGTGTACGTGGAGTCGAGCATCCTAGAGTTGCCGCGCATCGTGCTCAACGGCGGGCGGCGCGGCTACCTGATCGGCATCGATCCGCAGGTTTGCGTGGCGCTGCTGGGCGCGAAGCCCGTGCAATGCGCGCTGGCAGAATAGCCGCCGCCATGGCGACGTCACCCACCCTCCAGCGATCCCTCTCGCGCATCCATGCGGTCGTCGCCGAATAGAACAACAACCACCCCCGCGGAGTGCCGTCTTGAGCTTCACCTTGCCTTCCATCATCGCCATCGTGGTGTCGTACCTGATCGGCTCGCTTTCCTTCGCGGTCATCGTCAGCAAGGCGCTCGGCATGGCCGATCCGCGCAGCTACGGCAGCAAGAACCCTGGCGCCACCAATGTGCTGCGCTCGGGCAACAAGGGCGCGGCGCTCGCCACGCTGCTGCTCGACGCGCTCAAGGGCTGGGTGCCGGTGTTCCTGATCCACCAGTTCGGCGCTCAGTGGGGCTTGGGCGAGGGCGTTGCCGCAGTGGCCGGCGTGGCCGCGTTCCTCGGCCACCTGTACCCGGTGTTCTTCGGCTTCCAGGGCGGCAAGGGCGTGGCCACGGCCGCCGGCGTGCTGGTGGGCATCGCGCCCTGGCTGGGGCTGGCGACCGGCGCCACCTGGCTGATCATCGCCATCTTCTTCCGCTACTCGTCGCTGTCGTCGCTGGTGGCTGCCTTCTTCGCTCCGGCCTACTACTTGATCGGCGGCGGCATCGCCTGGCCGCTGGACCGCACGGCGCTGGTCGCGATCATCGTCATGAGCCTGCTGCTGATCTGGCGGCACCGCGAGAACATCCGGCGGCTTGCCGCCGGCACGGAGTCGAAGCTCGGCTCCAAGAAGAAATCAACCTGAACCGTAGAAAGAACACGCTCCATGGCTTCCATCACCCGCTACCACGTCGGCCCTCGTCTGTCGGAGACGGCCGTGCACAACGGCACCGTCTACCTCGCAGGCCAGGTGCCCGACGACACCACGCAGGACATCCGCGGCCAGACCACGCAGGTGCTCGGCATGGTCGACCGCCTGCTGGCCGAGGCCGGCAGCGACAAGTCGCGCATTCTCATGACGCAGATATTCCTGGCCGACATCAACGACATCACCGCCATGAACGAGGTGTGGGACGCCTGGATCCCGGCCGGCAGCACGCCGCCGCGCGCCACCGTGCAGGCCAAGATGGCCAACACGGCCTATAAGATCGAGATCGTGGTGACGGCCGCCCAGGCCTGATCCGACAGGGTTCTTTTCGCGAGGGCCGCCGCGCACGGCCGCCCGAAGCGGCCGGCCCGCCCCCGGTAGGGGGGTGGCGAAGCGCACGCAGTGCGCGCAGCCTGGGGGCGAGCAATCAATACCGCTTTTCCAGGACCATCTGGTCCGCGTCGCGGCGCATCGAGAAGCGGTTGATGAAGCTGTTGCCCAGCAGCACGTAGGGCATACCTTGCGGCGAGACGATGGCGTCGATGTCGTAGACCTCCACGTCGCCTACGCGCACCGACTGCAGGCGCAGCCGGTAGCCGCTGGCCATGCCGTTGGCCGTGTTCATCATGACGCGCTGGCCCTTGCTGTAGTCCAGGCCGATGCGCTGGGCATCGTCGGCCGATAGCGCGACGGCCGTCGCCCCCGTGTCGAGCATGAAGGTGACCGGCCGGCCGTTGATGGCGCCCTGCGTCATGAAGTGGCCGCGGCTGTCTGCCGACAGCACCACGCGGCTTCCGCCTCCGCCAGAGCCGCCGCTGCCGCCGATGCTCACCGGCGTGTCCATGCGCAGGTTGACCCGCTTGCCTTCCAGCTCGACCACTGCCTGATCCGCCTGCAGCGACATCAGCTTCACGCCCTGGTAGGTCTCACCCACCGCCACCGCCTTGGGCGGACTGCCGTTCACGATCAGGATCGCCCGGCTGCCGATGCTGCCGGTCAGGGTGACCGAGCCAGCTGCGTGCACCACGGCGGCGGCAACGACGAGCTGCGCTGCGACGAGAAGATGTTTCATACGAGGCTTGCTGCTCCAACTGCCAAATATCGGTCGTGCGACCCGAACAGACCAGGAATACCGCGGAACCGGATTCGGCGGGCCGCCGGTATTGCCCCCGACGAGGGGGTTGGCGGCCACACGAAGTGGGCAAGCCTGGGGGAGTACCTAGATCAATCCCTGAAGTTGTTGAACGTGAGCGGCATGTCGGGCACGTCCTTCTTGATCAGCGCCATGGCCGCCTGCAGGTCGTCGCGCTTGGCGCCGGTAACGCGCACCGCGTCGCCCTGGATCGCGGCCTGGACCTTGAGCTTGCTGTCCTTGATGACGCGGGTGATCTTCTTGGCCTGCTCGCTCTCGATGCCGTTCTTGATCTTGATGACCTGCTTGACCTTGTCGCCGCCCATCTTCTGGACGTCGCCCTTGTCTAGGAAGCGCACGTCGACGCTGCGCTTGGTGAGCTTGTTGCGAAGGATGTCCTCGACCTGCACGAGCTGGAACTCGGCGTCGCCGATCATGGTGATTTCCTTGTCCTTGAGCTCGACGGCGGCGGCAGTGCCCTTGAAATCGAAACGCGTGGCGATTTCCTTGGCGGTGTTCTCGACTGCGTTCTTCACCTCGGGAAGGTTGGGTTCGCAGACGGTATCGAAGGACGGCATGGACTCTCTCCTGAATTCTTCACGGGTGCAGATGCGACAATTCTCCCATGATCGTGGAGTCCAACGTCCCGCTGCAGCCCTACAACAGCTTCGGCATCGTCGCGCGCGCGCAGCATCTCGCGCGCATTGCGGTCGAGGCCGATCTGGCCGCGCTGCGCGACGATCCGGCATGGCGCGACGCGCCCCGTTTCGTGCTGGGCGGCGGCAGCAACATCGTGCTGACGGGAGACGTCAAGTCGCTGGTGCTGAAGGTCGAGATCAAGGGCATCCGGCTGCTGGAAGAAACCCCGCGCGCATGGATCGTGGAGGCCGGTGCCGGTGAAACCTGGCACGACGCCGTCGAGTGGATGGTGCGCAACGGCTACCCCGGGCTGGAAAACCTGGCGCTCATTCCTGGCACGGTGGGAGGCTCGCCGGTGCAGAACATCGGTGCCTACGGCGTCGAGCTGCAGGACCGCTTCGAGTCGCTCGACGCCTTCGACCTCGAAACCGGCCGCAGCTTCAGCCTCGATGCGGCCCAATGCGCCTTCGGCTACCGCGACTCCGTCTTCAAGCACGTGCGCAGCGGCCCGAACGATTTCGGCCTGGCGGGCAGGGCGGTGATCACCCGGGTGCGCTTTCGCCTGCCCAAGCCCTGGAAGCCGGTGGTCGGCTACCTCGATCTCGAACGCAAGATGGAGGAAACCGGCAACTTCACCCCAAGCCCGCAGGACATCTTCGACTGGATCTGCGCCATCCGCCGGGCCAAGCTGCCCGACTGGCGCGTGCTTGGCAATGCCGGCAGCTTCTTCAAGAACCCGACGGTCACGCCCGAGCAGTGCGCAGACATCATCGCGCGCGACCCGAAGATCGTTCACTACCCGATGGACGATGGCAGCATCAAGCTGGCTGCGGGCTGGCTCATCGACGCCTGCGGATGGAAAGGCAAGTCGGTGGGCAATGCCGGCGTCTACGAGCGGCAGGCGCTGGTGCTGGTCAATCGCGGCGGCCGCGAGAACCCGGTGACCGGGGGCGAGGTGATGACGCTCGCCAAGGCCATCCAGACCAGCGTGTACGAGCGTTTCGGCATCCGGCTGGAGCCGGAGCCGGTGGTGGTCTGACGGATCGTCGGGCGACATGGATCTCGACTTCCTGCACCTGAATTTCCGCCGCCGCATCGGCGCCCTCGTCTGGGCTCGCCGGGCCGTGCCCGTGGTCGCACTGCTGGCGCTCTTCCTCGGAACGCGTCGCTGGGGCTCGATGGTGGCGGTGATCGTCTTCGCGCTGCTGTTCGCGGCGGTCCTCAAGTTCCTCGAGACCAGCCTGCGGCGGCAGTTCATCCGCGAGGCGCGGCTGCCGCCCTTCCTGGTCGGCAAGCTGTGCCAGGCGCATCCGCAGCTCAGCCGGCGCGACGCCGAACTGGTGCTGCGCGGCCTGCGGCAGTTCTTCATGGCGCACCTGCGCAGCGATCGCAAGTTCGTGGCCATGCCCTCGAAGGTGGTCGACACGGCGTGGCACGAGTTCATCCTGCACACGCAGGGCTACCAGAACTGGTGCAAGGCGGCCTTCGGCGGCATGCTGCACCACAGCCCGGCGGAGGTGCTGGGCCGCGACCCCAAGCGCAACGACGGCCTGCGCCGCACTTGGTACTGGGCCTGCAAGGAAGAGAGCATCGACCCGCGCAAGCCGGCGCGGCTGCCGCTCTTGTTCGCGCTGGACATCAAGTTCGCCATCGAAGGCGGCTTCCATTACGTGCCCGACTGCCGCGCGATCGAGCGGCACATCGGCTCGGACGCCCACTGCGGCACCAGTTTCGGTGATTCATCTTCTGACGGCGGCAGTTCGGGCGACGCCGGCGGCTTCGGCGGCAGCGAGTCGAGCAGCAGCAGCGATGGCGGCTCCAGCGACGGCGGTTCGTCCGATGGCGGAAGCGGATGCGGCGGTGGGGGTTGCGGAGGCGGCTGCGGCGGAGGCGGCGGAGACTGATCTTCTCCTCGCGTCACCCATGAAAAACGGGCCCCGAGGGGCCCGTTGTCATTGGAGCGTTCCGTTGCCGGTCAGCTGGCGTCGCCGTCGTTCGCCAGCTTCGGCAGCGATGCGCCTTCGCTGGACGACAGCAGGCCGGTGCGGGTGTAGATGCCCAGCTTCTCGCGCGTGTCGGCGATGTCGAGGTTGCGCATCGTCAGCTGGCCAATGCGATCCAGCGGCGTGAACGCGCCTTCGACCTTCTCCATGCTCAGGCGCTCGGGCTTGTACGTGAGGTTGGCCGACTCGGTGTTCATGATCGAGTAGTCGTTGCCGCGGCGCAGCTCGACCGTCACCTCGCCGGTGATGGCGCGCGCCACCCAGCGCTGGGCCGTTTCGCGCAGCATGATGGCCTGCGGGTCGAACCAGCGGCCCTGGTAGAGCAGGCGGCCGAGCTTGCGGCCGTTCTCGCGGTACTGCTCGATGGTGTCCTCGTTGTGGATGCCGGTGACCAGGCGCTCGTAGGCGATGAACAGCAGCGCCAGCCCGGGAGCCTCGTAGATGCCGCGGCTCTTGGCCTCGATGATGCGGTTCTCGATCTGGTCGCTCATGCCGAGGCCATGGCGGCCGCCGATGCGATTGGCTTCCAGGAACAGCTCCACCGGGTCGTTGAACTCGACGCCGTTCAGGGCCACGGGCTGGCCCTCCTCGAAGCGCACCGACACTTCCTCGGCCTTCACGACCACGTCGGCCTTCTGGAAGGACGACG
>CAJYQC010000571.1 GCA_913776885.1 uncultured Variovorax sp. | reverse complement strand
AAGCTTGTCGCGGGGCTGCTGCTCGCGCTGGCGGGCGTGATGCTGCTGGTGATGCCCGCCGGAGGATGGGGTCCGCTCGCGCCCGGGCATGCGGTTGGCTTGGCCTGGTCGCTGGGCTCCGCCTTCTGCTATGCGATGGTGGTGCTGGGCAACGCGCGCATGCCGGCTCGGGTGCCTGCGGTCACGGCCTCGGCCTGGGGGATGACGGCGGCGGCGCTGTGCATGCTCGCCGTCGCTGTGCCTTCGGGCATCACCTGGCCGGCCGGCGGCGCGCAATGGTTGGGCGTGGGCTATACGGGCGTGGTGACGACCTCGGTGGCCTACCTGGCCTTCGCCTGGGGCGCGCGGCGGCTGTCGCCGACGGCGGCGGTGGTCGGTACGCTGATCGAGCCGCTGGTGGCGGCCTTGCTGGCTGCGGCGCTGTTCTCGCAGGCGATGACGCCGCGCCAGTGGGCCGGGGCCTTGCTGCTGGCCGGCGCGATGCTGCTGCTGGTGCGGCGCAGCAGGCGCGCGCAGTCCGACTGATGCCAAGGGTGGGGCGCTCCGTTGTATGGTGTGGCCCCATGAGCAGTTCGCCCCACTCGCCGGCTTCGTGGATGCGCATCCTGGCGGCAGCGCTGGCGTTGTCGCTTGGCTCGGCTCGGGCGCTCGGGGCCGCGGCTGCACCCGGGGAGGGTTCCTCCGCCCAGGCGCTGCGCGACGTCCATCAGCGCATGAGCGACAAGCTCGCGCACAGCGGGTTCGGCCGGGCCATCCAGCTCGATTCGATGGAAACCGCCGACGGCCTGCAGGGCGACGTCCACGCGGTGGTCGAGCATCCGCTCTCGGAGATCGCGGCCGCGCTCAAGGGCTCGGCCCACTGGTGCGACGTGCTGACCCTGCACGTCAACAACCGGCGCTGCCGCACCTCCAGCGGCCCGCAGGGGAGCGAGATGCTCACGCTCTACGTGGTGCGACGCTACGACAAGCCCGTGGACCAGGCCTTCGAGCTGCCCTTCGTATACCGGGTCAGCAGCAGCTCGCCCGATCACCTGCTGGTGGAGCTCTCCGCCGAAAGCGGCCCGCTGGGCACCAGCAACTACCGAGTGACGCTCGAGGCCGTGGCGCTCGACGAGCGCAAGAGCTTCCTGCACTTCAGCTACAGCTACGACCACAACGCCATGGTCCGCCTGGGCACCATGGCCTACCTGGCGACTTTCGGCAGCGACAAGGTGGGCTTCACGGTGGTCGGCAAGACGCCCGCGGGCCAGCCCGACTACATCCGCGGCCTGCGCGGTCTGGTGGAGCGCAATGCGATGCGCTACTTCCTGACGCTCGACGCCTATCTTTCCGCGCCCGGACCGGACCAGGCCGAGCGCCGCCAGCGCCGCTGGTTCGCGGGTGCCGAGCAGTACCCGCGCCAGCTGCACGAGATCGATCTGGACACCTACCTCGCGCTCAAGCGGGAAGACCGGCAGCGCGACGGCGCCGGCCGCTGATCTCTAGTCAGCCAGCGTGAGCAGCGGCACGTCGCGCTCGCGGCTCATCGCGTCGAGCTCGGCGCGCGTGCGCGTCAGCAGCCAGGCCGCCAGCGCGTCGCGCGTGGCCGGCGCCAGCATGTCGTGCGAGGCGATCTGCGCGGCTTCGCACAGCCGCTTCGCGAAATGCGGCTCCAGCGCCGCCACCGCCACACGGCCGTCGGCGCAGGGATAGACGCGGTAGCCGGCATGCGCGCCGCCGACCGCGCCCGCTGGCTGCGTCAGGCCCCAGGTGCGCGGCAGGGCGAGCCAGTCGGCCGAGGCGTTTAGCGCCACTTCCAGGTATACGCCGCCCGCACCGCGCGAGCGCAGCAGCATCGCCTTGAGCACCGCCTCGCTCGCGAGCAGGGCGCCACCCATGTCGGCGTAGAGCGTGGGCGGCAGTTCGGTGCCGGTGACGAGGCCGCTTTCGGCGAGGTAGGTCAGGTCGTGGCCCGGCTCCTCGGCACGCTCGCCCGGCGCGCCGACGATGGCCACCTGCGACAGCGAAGGATGGCGCGCCTGCAGCGTGGCCCAGTCGAGCTTGAGCTTGGCGAGCGCCGAGGGGCGGAACGAGGTGAGCAGCACGTCGGTGGAGGCAAGCTCCGCATGCAGCTGCTGCTGGCCGGCCTCGGTCTTGAGGTCGAGGGTGCGGATCTCGATGCCCTCGTGCAGCGCGGTGTAGGCCTGGCGGTTGTAGAGGCCCATCGGATCGCCGCCCGGCGGCTCCAGCTTCAGGCAGGTGGCGCCCATTCGGCGGCAGCGCAGAAGCGCGGCGGGGCCAGGCAGGTTCAGCGCGAGGCTGAGGACGCGGACGCCCTCCAGCGGTGCGAAGGCTTGATCGTCGGCGGGGCTCGGCATCGGTCGTCGTCTCCGGAAGAATCGTTTCGCGCATTCTCGCCCGATGGCCGGAGCCACCTCACGCAAGCCACAGGTGCGCCGCGCGCGTAGCATGTGCCGGCGGCGGCGCGGGCCGCCTTCCATCGACCAAGGAGACGATTGATGTTCGAGACTTCCCTCATGAGCGGCCAGCGCATCCTGGTGACCGGCGGCGGCACCGGCCTCGGCCGGGCGATGGCCGAGCGCTTCCTGAGCCTCGGCGCCGACGTGGCCATCTGCGGCCGGCGCCAGTCGGTCTGCGAGGAGACGGCGGCCGAATGGCGCAAGCAGTTTCCGCAGCGGCGCATCGACACCTTCGGCGTGGACATCCGCATCGCGCAGCAGGTCGACGAGATGGTCGAGAGCCTGTTCCACAGCGGCGGCCTCACCGGGCTGGTGAACAACGCGGCAGGCAACTTCGTCTCGCCCACCGAGGCGCTCTCGCCGCGCGCCTTCGACGCCATCGCCAACATCGTGT
>CAJYQC010000570.1 GCA_913776885.1 uncultured Variovorax sp. | reverse complement strand
GGGGGTGGAGGAGCGACACGAAGTGCGCGGAGCCTGGGGGCGTTACCTTGTATATGCCTTGCGCGAGCCGTCTTCGAAGACTTCGTCGTCGCGCTGCAGGTCGCCGTTCTCGTCCCAGACGCGCTCGCGCGTGACGCGGCCCTTGGCGTCGAAGCTCGACTCGGCCAGCAGCGTGCCCTTCTCGCTGAAGCGCTGGTGCGTGCCGACCGGGATCTGCCGGTTGCGGCCCTGGATCTCGTAGCGGCCCTGGGCCGCGCGCTGGCCGCTGTCGTAGAACTCGGTGACCTCCACGGTGCGCGCATCGCCGCTGCCGCTGTAGACCGACTTGCTGCGCGGCTGGCCGTTGAGGTAGTAGGCGTCGTCGACGATGGGCTCGCCCGCGCTGTTCCAGCGCTGGTCGCGCACCAGCGTTCCCTTCTCGGAGAAGGCCTGCTCGCGCACGCGGATGCTCGTGCGTTCCACCAGCAGGAAGGCGGTCTCGCGGCGCTTGATGCCTTCTGACGAGAAGCTCTGCTCGGTGCGCTGGTTGCCCACGGTCTCGTCGAGCGACGAGGTCTTGCCGTTGTCGTAGAAGCTCTGCGCGCGCACCCGCTTGCCCGATACGTACGCGAGCCGCGAGCGCAGGATGCCGCGCGCATCGAACAGGTCGACCTGCGACGGGCCTGTGCCCGAGAAGCCGCACAGCTTTGCGTCGTCGACCACCGGCGCCAGCGTGGGCGCGTCGGCGCAGCGCAGGGCCGAGAGCTGGCCGTGCTCGGTGAACTCGACCGAGGCGCGCTCGCTGCCGCCGCCGGTGTCGGAGGTGGGATAGAAGATCGCGCGGCGCAGCTTGCCGTCGGGGTAGAAGCTGCGTACCAGGCCGCGCTCCTGGCCGTCGTCGTAGGTGGCGTCGCGCAGCACGCGGCCGGTGGGCGAGAACTCGCGCGCGCGGCCCTGCAGGTTGCCCTTGGCGTTGACGCTCTGCTCCCTGGCGAGCTTGCCCTTCTCGTAGATGCGCATGAGGCCGGTCGCCACGCCGTTCTGTATCTGCGATTCGCGCTGCAGCTCGCCGCTCGAGCGGTCCCTGCAGCGCAGCAGGCCGGTCTTGCCCGCCATGCTGCTGCCGTCGTCGGGGTTCACGCTGCGGCCGTTGAGCTCGCAGTCGAGCTGGGCGTGCGCGAGCGTGGCGCACAGCAGCGCGAGGGGCGCGATGACGGCTGCGGGGCGCGGGATCATTTGCTTACTTGTCGTAGAGGGCGTCGAGGGAACGGAAGCCCTTGACCTCGATCGGATTGCCGAACGGGTCGTGGAAGAACATCGTCCACTGCTCGCCGGGCTGCCCTTCGAAGCGCACCTGCGGCTTCAGCACGAACTCGGTGCCGGCGGCCTCCAGCCGCTGCGCCATCGCCTGCCAGTCGGGCAGGGCGAGCGCGAGGCCGAAGTGCGGCATGGGCACCATCACGTCGCCGACACGGCCCGTGCGTGCGGTGGCGAAGGGTTCGCCCAAATGAAGAGAAATCTGGTGGCCGAAGAAGTCGAAGTCGACCCAGGTGTCGGTGCTGCGGCCCTCGGGGCAACCGAGGACGCCGCCGTAGAAGCTGCGGGCGACGTCGAGGTCGCGAACGTGAAAGGCAAGGTGGAAGATGCTCTGCATGGTTTCGGATTATGGGCAGCGGTGCTGTGAGAATGCCGGACTTTCTTTCATCGTGGAGCACGCCTTGCGGATACTCCGGATCCTCGCCGCGCCCCTGTGCGGCATCGCTTTCTTCTTCACCTTCGGGGCGGCCCAGGCCGCCTGCCCGCCTTCCGCCATCGCCAGCCTCGAGAAGCCCGGCGTGGCCATGCGCAACGGCGTCGACCGCGGCGTGCTCTGGCGCATCGAGCGCGACGGACGCACCTCGTGGCTCTACGGCACCATCCACATCGGCCGCGGCGACTGGGTGCGGCCCGGCCCCACCATCCAGAAGGCGCTGGCGCAGAGCGACACCGTCGCGCTCGAACTCGACATGCGCGACGAGGCCACCGCCCGCGCCATGGCCCGGCCCGCCGACCCCGAGCTGCTGTCCCGCATGCTCAGCGGCGAGCGCGCGCGCCGGCTGGAGCGCCAGAACAGCGAGGCCTGCGTGCCGCCGGGCTCGCTGTCGAAGCTGCAGCCGATCCTGCAGGTCACGGCGCTCACTGGCCTGGTCGCGCGCGCCGACGGGCTCTATCCGGAATTCGGTGTGGACGAGACCCTGGCCGTGGCGGCGCGCAACGGCAACAAGCCCATCGTCGCCCTAGAAAACGCGGAAGACCAGCTCAAGGTGCTGACCGGCAGCTCCGAAAGCGAGGAGGCCGAGCAGGTCGACGCAGCCCTCGACGAGCTGGAGTCGGGCAAGCTGCGCGTTCAGATCAAGGAGCTGGCCGAGGTCTGGGCCCGCAGCGACGCGGCACGGCTGGCCCGCTACCCCGAGTGGTGCGACTGTCTCAACACGCCCGCCGAGCAGCAGCTGTTCAAGCGGCTGCTCGACGACCGCAACCCGAACCTCGCCGACGGCATCGAGCGCCTGCACGCCAGCGGCAAGGGCGTGTTCGCCGCGGTCGGTGCGCTGCACATGATCGGCCCGCAGGGCCTGCCCACGCTCATGGCGGCGCGCGGCTTCACCGTGACGCCGGTGCTCACCAGCGCACAGGAGCAGACCGCGCAGCCGATGCCCGCGCTCGCGGCGCCGTCGCCGGCGCCCAGGGCCGTGCGCGGCGGCAAGGCGGTCAAGGGCCAGCGCGCGAAGGCGGCGCCCGCGGCTGCCGCAAGAGGCGGAAAGTCGGCCAAGGCGGCGCCCGCCGCGCCCAGGGGCGGGGCCCGCGCGCCGGCCAAGGCAGCCGGCAAGGCCGCTGCCCCTGCCGCCAAGGGCAAAGTGCGCAGATAATCGCGGCCGCCATGCACGCGCTGCACCGATCCACCCGCTCCATCGCCCTCGCCGGGCGCTCGGTGCTGCTGTGGTTCGTGATGTCGCTGGGCGTGGCGGTGGCGTCGCCGCTGGTGAATCCGCAGTCCATGGAGCTGGTGTGCTCCGCCGCGGGCTCCATCAAGGTGGTGGTCCACACCGAGGACGGCGCGAAGGAAATGGGCGCCTCTCACATGGACTGCCCGCTGTGCGTGCTGACCGGCGCTCCGCCGCCGGCCATGACGGCCCCGGCCTTCGATCTTCCCCTGCCGCTGGGCCGCGTGGTCCAGCCCATCCCCGCCGCGCGCCTGGCCGCGGCCACCGCGGCGCCGCTGCCGGCGCGCGGGCCTCCGACCTTCTCCTGACGCTCTCGAAACCGTAGCCGTGCACGCGTGCCCGAAGCGCGTGCGCGGCTTGTCCGGCCCGTCCGGCTTGAAGCTCCGTGGAGAAGGTTCCTCTTGAAAAAGCATTCCCGCGCCCTGGCGATCGCCATGGCATTTCCCCTTGGCGCGCCCGCGCTGGCGCAACAGGCGCAGCCGGCCGACGCCGCCGAAGGCGGCCCCGGCGGCCGCACGCTGAACACCATCACCGTGACCGGCGGGCGGCCGACCTCGCTGCCCGCGCAGATCCCCACCACCATCGAAGGCGTGACGCACGAGCAGATCGTCGAGACCGTCAACGCCACCGACAGCGAGGACGCGCTGAAGTACCTGCCGAGCCTGGTCGTGCGCAAGCGCTACATCGGCGACTTCAACCACGCCGTGCTTGCCACGCGCGCCTCGGGCACCGGCAACAGCGCGCGCTCGATGGTGTATGCCGACGGCATCATGCTGTCGAACCCGCTGGGCAACGGCGCCACCTACGCGCCGCGCTGGGGCATGGTGTCGCCGGAAGAGATCGAGCGCGTCGACGTGCTCTACGGGCCGTTCTCGGCGGCGTACCCGGGCAACTCGGTGGGCGCGGTCGTCGACTACGTGACGCGCATGCCCACCAAGTTCGAGGCCCACGTCAAGCTCAGCGGCTTCGTCTCGAACTTCGATCTCTACAACAGCCACTCCTCACCGGCCGGCCAGCAGCTCGACCTGTCGCTGGGCAGCCGCAGCGGCGACTGGTCGTGGTGGCTCAGCGCTTCGCGCACGCACAGCAAGGGGCAGGCGCTGGTGTTCGGCAATCGGCTGGTCAGCGCAGGCACCGTCGGCAACGCAGGCACGCCGGTGACCGGCGCGGTGGGCGGCCTGAACCCGTCGAACCAGCCCTGGTGGCTGGTCGGCGGCTCCACCATCTACGACACCACGCAGGAGCAGGCCAAGCTCAAGCTGGCCTACGACTTCTCGCCGACGGTGCGCGCCACCTATACGCTGGGCGCGTGGAACAACACCACGCACGGCGGCGTCGACACCTGGCTGCGCGACGCCCTCGGCCGGCCGGTGTACGGCGGGCGGGTGAACATCGGCGGACGTGCCTACAACCTCGACTCGCCCAGCGCGGCGCTCGCGCCTACCGAAACCGCGCTCACGCACTACATGCACGGCCTCTCGGTGAAGAGCCACACCGGCGGCGTGTTCGACTGGGAGGTTGCCGCGAGCCTGTACGACTACTCGCGCGACACCTCCCGCACGCCCACCACGCCGCTGCCGGGCGCCTTCTACGGCGGCCCGGGCCGCACCACCGACATGGGCGGCACCGGCTGGAGCACCTTCAAGGCCGCCGGCACCTGGCGGCCCACCGGCTCGGCCGAGGGCGTGGGCGCGCACGTGGTCGACTTCGGCTTCCAGCAGGACACGGCGCGGCTTCGCACCAGCGTCGGCAACACGCTCGACTGGATCGGCGGCTCGCCCGTCTCGCCGTTCTCGGCCTTCAACGGCAACACCCGGCTGCAGTCGCTCTACGTGCAGGACACTTGGCGCTTCGCGAAAGACTGGAAGAGCACGCTCGGCCTGCGCCACGAGCGCTGGGAGGCCTACGGCGGCCAGCTCGGCAACGCGCGCACGCTGCTGAACTTTGCCCCGCGCAAGAACAGCTACGACTCGCCCAAGGCGGCGGTCGCCTGGCAGGCCACTTCCGACTGGCTGCTCAAGGCCTCTACCGGCCGCGCGGTGCGCATGCCCACCGTGAGCGAGCTCTACCAGGGCTCGATCGACGGCAACCGCATCGTCAACACCAACCCGAACCTGCGCCCCGAGCGCTCCTGGACCACCGAGCTCACCGCCGAGCGCGACTTGAAGGGCTGGGGGCTCGACGGCGTGCTGCGCACCACGCTGTTCTTCGAGAACACGAAGGACGCGCTCTACACCCAGGCGCTCAACAACCTGGTGAGCACGGTGCAGAACGTCGACGCCATCCGCACGCGCGGGCTGGAGGTGGCGCTGAACGCGTCCGACGTCGGCGTGCGCGGGCTGGACCTGAGCGGCAGCCTCACGCTCACCCGCTCGAAGATCGCCGCCAACGCCGGCTTCCCGGCCAGCGTCGGCCACGACCAGCCGCGCGTGCCCAGGGTGCGCGCCACCCTGCTGGCCACCTACCGGCCGGACGACCGCTGGAGCTACACCGTGGGCGCGCGCTACAGCGGCAGGCAGTACGGCACCCTCGACAACAGCGACCCCAACGGCTTCGCGTACATGGGCTTCTCGAAGTTCCTCGTGGTCGATGCGCGCATACGCTACCGGATCGACCGGCAGTGGAGCGCCTCCTTCGGCATCGACAACCTGAACAACAACAAGTACTGGGCCTTCCACCCGTACCCGCAGCGCACCTACGTGGCCGAGCTCAAGTTCGACCTCTGATTGACGACCCCCCGTTCCAACCGCAAGGACCAAACGACATGAACAAGACGACTTCGACGGCCATCCTCAGGACCACCGCCGCATGCGCCATGCTGGCCGGCATGGGCGCCGCGGTGGCGCACGTCACGCTGCGCCCGGGCGGCGTGACCGTCGGCAGCGACTACGACGCCGCCTTCCGCGTCGGCCACGCCTGCGAAGGCGCCAAGGCCACCACCGGCCTGGCCGTGCGCCTGCCCAAGGGCTTCGTCCTGAGCGACGCGCAGGCGCGCAAGGGCTGGAAGCTCGACGTGCAGAAGGGCGCCAAGGACGGCGAAGGCGAGGTCCGCTGGACCGCCGAGACGCCCGGCACCGCGCTGCCCGGCAGCGAGCGCGCCGAGTTCGTGCTGCGCGGCAAGGTGCCTCCCACGCCGGGCACGCTCTGGTTCAAGGTGCTGCAGACCTGCGACGTGGGCGCGGCCGACTGGGCCGAGGTGCCTGCCTCCGGCAACTCCACCGCCGGCCTGAAGAGCCCGGCCGCGAAACTGAACGTGGTGGCGCAGGGCGTGGCCACGGTCGACGTGCGCGACGGCTGGGTGCGCCAGTCGGTGCCGGGGCAGAGCGGCACTGGCGCCTTCATGAAACTGACCTCGCCCACCGGCGCGAAGCTGGTGGGTATCTCCACACCGGCCGCCGGTGTCGCCGAAGTGCACGAGATGAAGATGGAGGGCGACACCATGAAGATGCGCGAGCTACCGGCCGGCCTCGAGCTGCCCGCGGGCCAGACCGTCGAGCTCAAGCCCGGCGGCTACCACGTGATGATGATGGACCTGAAGGGCGCGCTGGCGAAGGGCGCGACCGTGCCGATGACGCTGAGCTTCCAGGACGCCAAGGGCGCCAAGACCACGCTCGACGTGACGCTGCCGGTGGGTGCGCCCGAAGGCGCGGATGCCGGCGGCGCAGCGCACCAGCACAAGCACTGACCGGCGCCGCCTCCGCTCTCAGAGCAGCTGGTCGGGCGCCAGCGGTCCGAAGAGCCTGAGCATCAGCCGCAGCATGGCGCCGGCGTCGGGCTCGGTGGTGGCGTCCTTCAGGCCGCTGCCCTGGGGCGCACGCCATACCAGCGAGCCGTCGACCAGCTCGACATGCCACGAGCGCTCGCGCATGCCGCGCTCGATCTGCTCCGATGCAGCACGCGAAAGCTCGTTGCTGCGGATGAGCAAGGCGATCTCGGTGTTCTGCAGCTGTGAGCGCAGGTCGAGATTCATCGAGCCCACCACCAGCAGCCGTCCGTCCATCACCAGCACCTTGGAGTGCAGCATCGCGCGCGATTCGCCGGAGATGCCGGTGCTCCCGCCGCTGCCGCCGCCGCTGCTTCCCGTGGAGCCGCCGAACACGGTGCCGAAGCTCGCCTGCTCGCTGCGCAGTTCGTAGAGCTCGATGCCCATCTTGAGCAGTTCCTCGCGGTGGCGCGCATAGCCCACGTGCGCCACCGGAGCGTCGTTGGAGGCCAGCGAATTGGTCAGCACGCGGATGCGCACGCCGCGGCTTCGGGCGGCCGAGAAGGCCTGAAGCATGTCCTTCCCGGGGACGAAGTAGGGCGAGATGATGGTCAGGTCGCTGCGCGCCTGGCCGATGAGGTGCAGCAGGCCCTCGACCACGGTGTCGCCGTTGGCGGCGAGGTCGGAGGCGGCTTCCAGCGAGGCCGCGCCGCGGGAAGCGGCGGGCTTGTCGTCGGGCCGGCTCACGACGAGGCCGGGCGCCTTGGTGCTGCCGGGACCGGAGTCGGCGGGAATCTTGCCGGGCTTGTCGGCCAGCATCACGGCCGGCGCCCAGACGAAGGTGGCGGCGCTCAGGTCCAGCGGCTTCTCGTCCCAGGCCCGCGCGCGCTGCTCGGGGGTGGGGATGCCGGCCGCGGCGCCTTGCTGCGCCGATTCCTCGGCCACGTCGCTCGCTGCCTTCCGGGCGCGCTCGCGCATGGCCTGGAGTTCCTCGCGCGTGACCAGCGACTGCACCGGGTAGGCGCGCTCGTTGTTCCAGTAGCTGTCGAAACTGCGCGAGAGGTCTTGAACGATCGGGCCGGCGGCCAGCACGTCGACATCGACGAAGTTGCCGTTGGTCGCGTTGCCGAAGTAGGCGTCGCCCAGGTTGCGCCCGCCCGTGACGCCCAGCACGTTGTCGGCCAGGAACAGCTTGTTGTGCATGCGCTGCTGGATGCGCGAGGCGTCGTCGATCGAGTTGAGCAGGCGGCTGAAGCTGGAGTCGCGCGAGCCCGCCAGCGGGTTGAACAGGCGCATCTGGATGTTGGGGATGAACGCCAGGCCCAGCACCAGCGCATCGCGGCCGGTGGAGTGGAAGTCGTCCAGCAGCACCCGCACCCGCACGCCGCGCTCGGCGGCCGCCCTCAGGCCGCGCACCAGGCGGCCGGTGCTGGCGTCGGCGTGGATGGCGTAGTACTGCAGGTCCAGCGTCTTCTGCGCGCCCTCGATCAGCGCGAGGCGGCTGCCGTAGGCGGCCTGAGGACCGCCCAGCAGCAGGAAGCCCGATTCGTAGCGCGCCTTGTCGACCTGCCGGCGCTGCTGCACCAGGTCGGCCAGCGCGGTGCCGGTGGCTGGCGCGGCGATGGCGGTCGAGACGGGGCGCTCGACGTTCTGCGGCAGTTGCGCGCATGCGCCGAGGATCAGCAGCGCGAGCAGTGCCGAGGATCGGCGGAGGAACGTCTGGAAGGAGGAGGACATGCGGCTGCTTTCCCGGGGCTCGGAGAGAGGGTGCCGCATATATAGCCTAGTCCGGGCCCGCCGGGCGTCGGACGGCCGGCTCGGGCGGATGTCAGCGGCCGGCGGCGAGTTCTTCCTGGCGCTCCATCGCGGCGAGCAGTTCGTCGTCGATCTGGGCGTGGCGCTGCGCCAGCTCGGCCGCGCGCGAGGAGTCGGTGGCGTAGATGGCGCCGCCGTCGAGCTCCAGCACCTCGGTGATGCGCTTCTGCTCGGCTTCGAGGGCCTCGATCTGGGCGGGCAGGCCGTCGAGTTCGCGCTGCTCCTTGTACGAGAGCTTCCTGCGCGCGCCGGTCGCAGCCGGCTTCGGGGCGACCGATCCGTCGGCAGGAGCGGGTGCGGGAGCTGGCGGCGGCGCGGCCGCGGCCAGGCGTTGCGCGGCGATCTCGCGGGCGCGCTTCGACTGGGTCAGCCAGTCCTGCACGCTGCCCTCGTACTCGCGCCAGCGGCCGTCGCCCTCGTACGCGATCGTGCTGGTGACCACGTTGTCGAGGAAGGTGCGGTCGTGGCTTACGAGGAACACGGTGCCGTCGTAGTCCTGAAGCAGGTTCTCGAGCAGCTCGAGCGTGTCGATGTCCAGGTCGTTGGTCGGCTCGTCGAGCACCAGCACGTTGGCCGGACGGGCGAACAGGCGCGCCAGCAGCAGCCGGTTGCGCTCGCCGCCGCTGAGCGAACGCACGGGGGAGTTGGCGCGCGCGGGGGAGAAGAGGAAGTCGGAGAGGTAGCTCTTGACGTGCTTTCTCTGCGAGCCGATCTCGATCCACTCGCTGCCGGGGCTGATGAAGTCTTCCAGCGTGGCGTCGAGGTCGAGCTTGTCGCGCAGCTGGTCGAAGTACGCCACCTGCAGGTTGGTGCCGCGGCGGATCTTGCCGCTGTCGGGCTCGAGCTCCCCGAGGATCAGCTTCAGCAGCGTGGTCTTGCCCGCGCCGTTGGGACCGAGCAGGCCGACCTTGTCGCCGCGCAGGATGGTGCCGCTGAAGCTGCGGATCACCGTCTTCGCGCCGAAGGATTTGGTGGCGTCGGTCAGCTCCGCCACGATCTTGCCGCTGGCCTGGCCCGAAGCCACGTCCATGTTGACGCTGCCCTGCACGTTGCGGCGGGCGGCGTGGCTGGCACGCAGTTCCTGCAGGCGGGTGATGCGGCTCTGGCTGCGGGTGCGGCGGGCCTCGACGCCCTTGCGGATCCAGATTTCCTCCTGGGCCAGGAGCTTGTCGGCCTTGGCGTTGATCACCGCCTCCTGGGCGAGCTGCTCCTCCTTCTGGGCGAGGTACTGCTCGAAGTTGCCGGGATACGAGCCGAGCTTGCCCCGGTCCAGCTCGACGATGCGGGTCGCCACGCGGTTCAGGAAGCTGCGGTCGTGGGTGACGGTGACGACGCTGCCCTTGAAGTCGATCAGCAGCTGCTCGAGCCACTCGATGGAGTCGAGGTCCAGGTGGTTGGTGGGTTCGTCCAGCAGGAGGACGTCCGGAGCCGCCACCAATGCCTGGGCGAGGGCCACGCGCTTGCGGGTGCCGCCGGAGAGCGAGCCGACGCGCGCGTCGCGGTCGAGGTGCAGGCGGTGCAGCGTCTCTTCGACGCGCTGCTCCCAGTTCCAGGCATCGAAGGCTTCGATCTGCGACTGGAGGGCGTCGAGGTCCAGCCCGTCGGCACCAGACAGATAGAGGTCGCGCAGCGCGATGACCGGGGCCAGGCCCTGGCTGGCTGCGGTGAAGACGTCCGAATCCATGTCGAGCGCAGGCTCCTGGGCGACGTAGGCCACGCGGAGGTTCTGCTGCAGTTGGAGCGTGCCGTCGTCCGTCTTCTCCAGGCCGCCCAGTATCTTGAGGAGGGAAGACTTGCCTGCGCCATTGCGGCCGATCAGGCCGATGCGCTCCGATTCGAGAAGAGAGAAGTCCGCATGATCCAGCAGCGGGACGTGACCGAACGCGAGTTGCGCGTCGAGGAGTGTGATGAGTGCCATGTGGCGCGGATTATCGGAGGAGGGGATGCTGGAGCGCCTTTGGTGCTGCTCTTCCATATAGAAGAATCCAAGGGCGGTGCTATTCAACATTCTTTCATGAGCACCTTGCACAAACCAAAATCTGTCATATACTCGTGGGCTTCGCTACTGACGGCCTGGTGTTGTTGAAGCGGCTGGTGTCTTGGGATGCTGGTTGTGGGTGGTGAAGAAAGTCTTCGAAAAAAGTTGACGCGGTTTGAAAAAACAGTGCATAATCGAAGGCTTCGCTGAAACGACTGATTCGGCGGCTTGCAGCGGATGTTGCGGGTTGCGAAAGAAAAGGTTGGCAGATGCAAAAAGCCAAAATAGTTTGGTTGATTTGAAAAAATCGTGCTAGACTACAAGGCTTCGCTGAAATGGCTTCGGCGGCTGACAATGAAAGTTGTGAGCTGCGAATAACGAAGAAATGAAAAGCAAAAAAAGTTTGGCGATTCTTTAAAAATCGTGCTAGACTACAAGGCTTCGCTGATCGCAGCAAGCAAACGAAGTAAACGACAAGTTGCTTCGGTGATCGTTAAAAAATTACAGCCGATAAGCGTGGGCGTTTGAAGGTAATTGCACAAGTTCTTCGGAACAAGTCGCAAGACTTAAAACGCTCATGAGAATAGAAGTGAAGTTCACTTCAATTCCGTTTTTATGAGTTTTGCCTCATCGCGAGATGGGGCGCAAAAATCAAGATCGAACTATAGAGTTTGATCCTGGCTCAGATTGAACGCTGGCGGCATGCCTTACACATGCAAGTCGAACGGCAGCGCGGGAGCAATCCTGGCGGCGAGTGGCGAACGGGTGAGTAATACATCGGAACGTGCCCAATCGTGGGGGATAACGCAGCGAAAGCTGTGCTAATACCGCATACGATCTACGGATGAAAGCAGGGGATCGCAAGACCTTGCGCGAATGGAGCGGCCGATGGCAGATTAGGTAGTTGGTGAGGTAAAGGCTCACCAAGCCTTCGATCTGTAGCTGGTCTGAGAGGACGACCAGCCACACTGGGACTGAGACACGGCCCAGACTCCTACGGGAGGCAGCAGTGGGGAATTTTGGACAATGGGCGCAAGCCTGATCCAGCCATGCCGCGTG
>CAJYQC010000569.1 GCA_913776885.1 uncultured Variovorax sp. | reverse complement strand
CGGTGACCGCGATGCTGGCTTATGCCGACAAGGTGCGCCCGCTCAGCGGCGCTGAGCTGAGCGCCGAGATCGCCCGCGTGGGCGACCCCGGCGATTCGCCCACGGTGCAGATGCAGGTGGCACTCCTGCTTTCGCAGACCCGCGTTCCGGCCGACCTGGCGCGCGCGCTGGGCCTGCTGCAGCGGGTGATCGCCAACCCCGCGCCCGAAGCTCAGGCGCTGCAGCCGCTGGCGCGCGCGCTGGCCGCGCGCTACGTGGAGCAGCGGCGCGTGGAGGACGACCGCGACAAGCAGGTGCAGCAGCTGCGCGACAGCCAGCGCCGCATCGACCAGCTCAACGACCGCATCGAAGCCCTGCGCGCCATCGAGCGCAGCTTCGCGCGGCCCAACATGAACCCGGCTCCGGCCGCGCCGTCCTCGGGCCGCCGGCCGAACCAATGAGCATGCTGCAGCGCCGATCCAGGGCATTCCGCACCGCAGCGCCAAGCATGGAGATCCTTCGATGAGCACCACCGGCGCCCGCCTCCTCGTGGTCGACGACGACCCGGACATGCTGCGGCTGCTCTCGATGCGGCTGAGTTCGGCGGGCTACCAGGTCACGGCCGTCACATCGGCGGAAACCGCGCTCACGCAGCTCGAGATCGAGCATCCGCAGCTGGTGCTGAGCGACGTGCGCCTGCCCGGGCGCGACGGCCTGCAGCTCTTCGACGAGATCCGCAAGCGCCATCCGTCGCTCCCGGTGATCCTGCTGACCGCCCACGGCACCATTCCCGACGCGGTGGAAGCCACGGCGCGCGGCGTCTTCACCTATCTCACCAAGCCCTACGACGGGCGGGAACTCCTCGAGAAGATCGGCCAGGCGCTGGCGCTCGGCGCCCCCGCCGCCACGCCCAGCAAGGCCGGCGACGACAGCTGGCGCTCCGAGATCGTCAGCCGCAGCAACCGCATGGCCGAGCTGCTGGCCGAGGCGCGCATGGTCGCGAAGTCCGATGCCTCGGTGCTGCTGCGCGGCGACTCCGGCGCCGGCAAAGAGATGCTGGCGCGCGCCATCCACAAGGCCAGCGCGCGCGCCGACAAGCCCTTCGTGGCGGTCAACTGCGGCGCCATCCCCGAGGCGCTGCTCGAGTCGGAACTCTTCGGCCACATGAAGGGCGCCTTCACCGACGCCCACGCCAACCACAAGGGCCTGTTCCAGCAGGCCGACGGCGGCACGCTCCTGCTGGATGAAATCGGCGACATGCCGCCCGCCCTGCAGGTCAAGCTGCTGCGCGTGCTGCAGGAGCGCGCGGTGCGGCCGCTGGGCGCGAGCCAGTCGATCCAGGTCGACGTGCGCATCGTCTCGGCCACCCATCGCGACCTCGACGCCGCGATGGAAGCCGGCCAGTTCCGCGAGGACCTCTATTACCGCCTGAACGTGGTGACGCTGACGCTGCCGCCGCTGTCGGCGCGCCGCGAAGACATCCCGCTGCTGGCCAACCACTTCCTGCAGCGCCTGTCGACCAAGTACGGCAAGCGGCTCTCGGGCTTCGCCCCCGAGGCGCTGAAGGCGCTGACCATGGCCGCGTGGCCGGGCAACGTGCGCCAGCTCTACAACGTGGTGGAACAGGTCTGCGCGCTGTCGAGCTCGCCGCTCATCCCGCTGGCGCTGGTGCAGCGGGCGCTGCGCGTGCCGACGGTGGAAGTGCAGACCTACGCCGAGGCCAAGCAGCGTTTCGAGCGCGACTACCTCGTCGGCCTGCTCAAACTGACGGACGGCAACGTGGCCGACGCGGCCCGCCTGGCCGACCGGAATCGCACCGAGTTCTACCGGCTGCTGCAGAAGCACGAACTCACCCCCGGCCACTTCAAGGCGGACGCTGTCGCTGGCGGCGGGGACGCTGTCGCCGAGTAGCGACGCAGCTAAGTCGTTGATTTCATTGGGCAAAGCCTACCGGTAATCCAGGCTTGTCGGGATTCGGCGACAAAATCGGGGGTTTGGAGGCCGTTCGGCGGCCTTCCAGCAATAAAAACACATCGGATCGCCGCTAAGCCGTTGATCTGAAAGCGTTTTTCCAGCCTGGCACAGGGTTTGCCCCTGTACAGGCATGACAGCACTTACCAGCCCATCTTTCGCACTGCGCCAGCAGCGCGACGGCCTGCGTCAAAAGCAGTTTCCCTCCTCGCGGCCCCGTGCCGCGGGGCATTCGCTGGCCGCGCTCGCAGGCGCTGGCGGCGCATCTTCCGACTGTGTCTTCAAGCGCCTTCCGGCCATTGGCGACACCCCCTCCTCCATCGACAAGCAACGTTGGTAAATCACATGAAGCCGAACGACTTCTCCCAACTGAATGTGCTGGCCGACACCGATTTCTCGCGCCGCAGCCCGGTCCGCGAGGAACGCCATCCCAACTCGGTCACCGCACCTCCGGTCAATCGTGGCTCCATGACGCCGCGTCCCTGGCGCGGTTTCTGGAACAGCCTCGGCACCGCCGCGCTGGTCAAGCTCGGCGCAGGCCGTGACGCCGAAGCCGGCGCTCACCCCGCCAACGAGAGGAAGCAGCCCTGGCAGCGCGCCGCCGCCCGCCGCCGCTTCGCCTTCATGATGCTCACGCTGCTGAGCACTGTGATCGCCTCCTCGCTCTTCGCCAGCGTGCAGCCCGACTACGACAACCTCTGGCTCGAATACGGCCAGATCGGCCTGTACGGCCTGCTTTCGGGCTGGGTCGTGACCGGCTTCGTGACGGCGCTCATGGGCTTCTATGTTTCCGTGCGCGGCGACAAGTACTCCCTCTCGGCAAAACAGGTGGCCCACCACCCGATGAACCCCGAGGCACGCACCGCGATCATCATGCCGATCTGCAACGAGGACGTGGCCACCGTGTTCGCCGGCCTGCGCGCCACCTGCGAATCGGTCGCGGCCACCGGCCACGCCAGGCAGTTCGACGTGTTCGTGCTGTCCGACAGCTACAACCCCGAGACCGCCGCCGCCGAGCGCGCCGCCTGGGAAGACCTGCGCGCCGCACTGGCCGAAAGCCCCAACCAGCCGCAGGTCGAGGTCTACTATCGCCTGCGCACCCGCCGCACGCACCGCAAGGCCGGCAACGTGGCCGACTTCTGCCGCCGCTGGGGCAAGGACTACCGCTACATGGTCGTGCTCGACGCCGACTCGGTGATGAGCGGCGACTGCCTGACCTCGATGGTCAAGCTGATGGAAGCCAACCCCACCGCCGGCATCATCCAGACCGCGACGCAGGCCATCGGCCACGTCACGCTGCACGCACGCGCACAGCAGTTCGCCTCGCGCGTCACCGGCCGCCTGTTCACGCTGGGCATGCAGTTCTGGCAGCTGGGCGAGTCGCACTACTGGGGCCACAACGCGATCATCCGCGTCGAGCCTTTCATGAAGCACTGCGCGCTGGCCCCGATCAAGGGCACCGGCGGCATGTCGGGCGGCATCATGTCGCACGACTTCGTCGAAGCCGCTCTGATGCGCCGTGCCGGCTACCACGTGTGGCTGGTGTCCGACCTGGTCGGCAGCTACGAGCAGCAACCGCCGGACCTGCTGGCCGAACTGCAGCGCGACCGCCGCTGGTGCCAGGGCAACCTGCAGAACGCCCGCCTGATGGCCGAACCCGGCATCCACTCCGTGCACCGCGCGATGTTCGTGACCGGCACCATGGCCTACGTCTCGGCTCCGCTGTGGCTTGCGTTCCTGACGCTGGGCACGGCCCTGTGGCTGAGCGGCTCGAGCCTGATCTCCAGCTGGAGCGTGCTGCCCGCCGAACTGGCCGGCCTGTGGGTCTGGACCCTGTGCCTGCTGTTCCTGCCGCGCGTGCTGGGCATCGCCGCCGTGCTGATGCGCGGCGAGCAGCGCCAGTACGGTGGCCTCTGGGGCCTGGTGAAGAGCTCGGTGATGGAAGCCGGCCTCGCCATCGTTCAGGCACCGGTGCGCATGCTGGCTCACTCGCTCTTCGTGCTGGTCGCCCTCACCGGCATCAAGCTCGACTGGAAGTCGCCCCCGCGTGAAGCCGCCGCCGTGCCGTGGAAGGTCGCTGCCTCGCAGCTGGCTCCCATGACGCTGGTGATCGCGATGCTGGCCGTCGGCGTCGCCATGATCGACCCGAGCGCGCTGGTGTGGCTCATGCCCGTCGGCCTGCCGCTGCTGCTGGCGATCCCGCTGACCGTGCTGACCAGCCAGATCGCGCTGGGCACCACGCTGCGCGACCGCGGCTATCTGCTGATTCCCGAGGAATCGCGCTCGCCGGCCGTGCTGCGCCGCGCATGGATGCACGCGCTGCGCCTGTCTCGTCCGGCTGCATTGGCCACCGCCTGATGCGCTGAGGCAAGCCCCCAGAAAGAAGCCGGCCGATGCGCCGGCTTTTTTCATGGCGTGCACATAGCTAGAATCGCGCACTTCTTTTTCGTCCACCCACGGATCCCTTCGGTCCACAGGAGCGCCAAGTGCCCCGTCTCGCCGTCACCACCCTCTGACGCCGACAACGCCGCTTCATTGCCGGTCATGTCGGGCGCCAAGCTGCGCTTTCCGCTGACCGCAATCCGTTCCCCAGCTTTCCAGCTTCGCTCCCGCACGTTGTCGGTTCTTCCTGGTTCCATCCGGAGAACAAACGTGTTTCCCCTTTCTTCTTCTCTCTCATCGATCCCGCTGCTCAAGTACCCGCGTACTGCGCACCTGGAAGGCTCCCGGCTGCAGGCCGGTGACAGCGACGACGGCCAGACGCCGTTGTCCGAACTGCAAGGCATGCATGTCGTCATCGAGGAAAAGCTCGATGGCGCCAATGCGGCCGTGTCGTTCACGCCAGCAGGCGAGTTGCTGCTCCAGTCTCGCGGCCACTACCTCGCGGGAGGCGCCGGCGAGCGCCAGTTCAACCTGTTCAAGCACTGGGCTGCCGCCCATGAAGCGGCGCTGCTGGAACGGCTCGAAGACCGCTACGTGATGTACGGCGAGTGGTGCTTCGCCAAGCACAGCTGCTGGTACGACCGGCTGCCCGCCTTCTTCCTGGAGTTCGACATCTACGACCGGCAGTCGCAGTGCTTCCTCTCGACGCCGGCGCGGCATGCGCTGCTCGAAGGCAGCCCAGTGCTGTCGGTGCCCGTGCTCTACCAAGGCGAGATGCCGCGCAGCGCGAAGGCCTTGCAGGCGCTGGTGCGGCCCTCGCTGGCACGCAGCGCTGACTGGAAGCCCGCCTTCGAAGCCGCCGTGGCGCAAGAAGCCCAGCCGCTAGATCTCGTTCGGCAGCAGACCGACCTGTCCGACCTTGCCGAGGGCCTGTACCTCAAGACCGAAGCGGAGGGCCAGGTGACGGGCCGCTACAAGTGGGTGCGCCCGGATTTCGTCCAGACCATCCTCGACTCCGGCTCGCACCACAGCCGCCGGCCGCTGCTGCCCAACCAGCTCGCGCCGGGCGCGGATCTCTATGCGCCGATGCCGACGCTGACCTGGCAGGACCTGGGCCTGCACACCTTGCGCGACCCGGCCGAGCTGACCGCCGCAGGGAGGAAGCGATGAACTTCGACGATCTCCGCGCCCTGGTGCCCGAGCCCGGCAAGGTCACCGACTGGGCGCAATGCTGCGAACTGCTGCCGGCCCTGCTGCGCCTCGAGGAGACGCCGCAGGACCCGTACTACCACGCCGAAGGCAACGTCGGCATCCACACCCGCATGGTGCTCGACGCGCTGATGCAGGACGAGCACTACCGCCGTGCCGACGCCGACCGCCGCTTCGTGCTGTTCATGGCCTGCCTGCTGCACGACATCGCCAAGCCCGACACCACGGTGATCGACGAGGCCAGCGGCCGCGTCGGCCAGCCGGGCCACTCGCGCCGGGGCGCGGTCGACGTGCGCGTGCTGATGTGGAAGGCCCGCGTGCCTTTCGCGCTGCGCGAGGCGGTGTGCCGGATCATCGCGGTGCACCAGGTGCCGTTCCATGCCTTCGCCTCGCGCAAGGGCGTGCGGCCAGAGTGGCTCGCGCACAGGCTCTCGTGGGAGCTGGGCCTGCCCGACCTGTGCTGCGTGGCGCGCTGCGACATGCTCGGGCGCCACTACGAGAAGCGTGCGGACAGCATGGCCGACATCGCACTCTTCGAGCAGTTGGCGCAGGAGGAAGGCTGCTGGGAGGGCCCGCGGAAGATGGCCGACGCCCACACGCGCCTGGCCTACTTCCGCGGCGCCGACACCAGCCCCGACTACCCGCTGTTCCAGAACGCCGGATCGCAGGTGACGGTGATGTGCGGGCTGCCCGCCAGCGGCAAGAACCACTGGGTGGCGCAGCATCGAAAGGGCTGGCCGGTGGTGTCCTTCGACGATGCGCGCGCCGAGCTCGGCCTGAAGCACGGCGAGAACGACGGCATGGCGGCACACCACGCGGTGGACCAGGCGAAGGCGCTGCTGCGCAGGCAGGAACCCTTCGTCTGGAACGCCACGCACCTGAGCCAGCAGATGCGCACCAAGACGCTGGACCTGCTGTGGGCCTACCACGCGCACATCGAATTGGTGTACCTGGAAGTGCCGCATGCCGAGCTGATGCGCCGCAACCGCGAGCGCGACACCACGCTGTCGAACGCGGGCATCGAGCGCATGCTGCACCGCTGGGAACTGCCAACGCCGGTGGAGGCGCACGAGACGGTCTACGAAGTGCAGACCTAAAGGAAGCGCAGACCTGAAAAGCAGAAGGCCCGCCGGTTCACCCCGGCGGGCCTTCTCATATATATATGTGCGCGTGCGGCGTGCGCTCAGAACGGCAGCTTCGGCCCACCGGGGCCGCCCATTCCGCCCAGGCCCTTCATGCCGCCCATGCGCTTCATCATCTTCATGAGGCCGCCGCCCTTCATCTTCTTCATCATGCCCTGCATCTGCTCGAACTCGTTGAGCAGGCGGTTCACTTCCTGGACCTGCACCCCGGCACCGGCGGCGATGCGGCGCTTGCGCGTGGCCTTCAGCAGCTCGGGCTTGCGGCGCTCCAGCGGCGTCATGCTGTTGATGATGCCTTCCTTGCGGCGGATGTCGCGCTCGGCGCGGCTCAGGTCGGCCTCGCTGGCCTTGGCGGCCATCTGCGTGGGCAGCTTGTCCATCAGGCTCGAGAGGCCGCCCATCTGCTTCATCTGCTGCAGCTGGCCGAGGAAGTCGTTGAGGTCGAAGCCCGCGCCGCTCTTGACCTTGGCCGCGAGCTTCTGCGCCGCCGCCACGTCGACGCCGGCGGTGACCTGCTCGACCAGCGCGACGATGTCGCCCATGCCCAGGATGCGACCCGCGTGGCGCTCGGCGTCGAACACCTCCAGGCCGTCGATCTTCTCGCTCACGCCGGCGAACTTGATCGGCACGCCCGTGACCTGGCGCACCGACAGCGCCGCGCCGCCGCGCGAATCGCCGTCGGTCTTGGTCAGGATGATGCCGGTGAGCGGCAGCGCTTCCTTGAAGGCCTTGGCGGTGTTGATCGCGTCCTGGCCCTGCATGGCGTCGACCACGAAGAGCGTTTCGACCGGGTCGAGCGCAGCGTGCAGCTGCTTGATCTCGGCCATCAGCACTTCGTCGATGGCCAGGCGGCCGGCCGTGTCGACCAGCAGCACGTCGAAGTAGTGACGCTTGGCGTGGTCGAGCGCGGCGCGCGCGATGTCCAGCGGCTTCTGGTCGGGCGTGCTGGGGAACCACTCGGCGCCGGCCTGCTTCGTGACGGTCTTGAGCTGCTCGATGGCGGCGGGGCGATACACGTCGCCCGACACGGTGAGCACCTTCTTCTTGCGCTTCTCGATCAGGTGCTTGGCGAGCTTGGCGGTGGTGGTGGTCTTGCCGGCGCCCTGCAGGCCGGCCATGAGGATCACGGCCGGCGGCTGGGCCGCGAGATTGATGTCGGACACGCCCTCGCCCATGGTGGCAGCGAGTTCGCGGTTGACGATGCCCACCAGCGCCTGGCCCGGCTTGAGCGAGCCCAGCACTTCCTGGCCGAGCGCCTTCTCCTTCACGCGGGCGACGAAATCGCGCACGACGGGCAGGGCCACGTCGGCTTCCAGCAGCGCCATGCGCACCTCGCGCAGCATGTCCTGCACGTTGCTTTCGGTGATGCGGGCCTGGCCGCTCATCGTCTTGACGAGGCGGGAGAACTTTTCTGTGAGGGCGGTGGCCATGAGGGGAATGCCTTGCTGCCCGCTGTGGCGCGGGCCGGATGAGAAGCCTGGGAGACGGGAAAGAACTTGAAGCCGGGCGCCGGGAACGCAATAGCGAGACGCTAAACTCCGGCCGATGATTTTAGCGATCCCCTCCCCGCTCGGCGTGGCTCTGGGCATCGCCACCGCGGTTGCCTACGGTTTTGTGGCCGCCGCCGGCGCAAGGTTCAGCCGCCAATCGACCCAATGGACGCTCGGGATCGCATGGTTGCTGCACGCCGCCGCTCTCGCCCATGGCCTCGTCGGCAGCGAGCCGCGCTTCGGTTTCGCGCCGGCGCTGTCGGTCACGGCGTGGCTGGTGCTCACCGTCTATGCGGTCGAAAGCCGCATGTATCCCCAGCTGAAAGTCCGGCGCGCACTCGCCTGGCTGGGCGCGGCCGCGGTGCTGCTGGCCATCCTGTTTCCCGGCACGCCGCTGCACGTGACCGCATCGCCCTGGCTGCCGCTGCACCTGGCGCTGGGCATCGCGTCGTACGGCCTGTTCGGCGCTGCCGTGGTGCACGCCTGGCTGATCACCCGCGCCGAGAAGCAGATCCGCCTGGCCGCGGCCGTGGAGCCGCAGGGCGGCGTGCCGCTGCTCACGCTCGAGCGGCTCACCTTCCGTTTCGTCACCGCCGGCTTCGTGCTGCTCTCGGCCACCCTGCTGGCGGGCCTGCTGTTCAGCGAGCAGCTGTACGGCGCCGCCGGCCGCGTCTGGAAGTGGGACCACAAGACCATCTTCTCGGTGCTCGCCTGGATCACCTTCGCGATCCTGCTGATCGGCCGGGCCCGCTTCGGCTGGCGCGGGCGCACCGCGCGGCGCGTGCTGTATGCCGGCTCGGCGCTGCTGCTGCTCGCCTACGTCGGTTCGCGCTTCGTGCTCGAAGTGGTTCTCGCGCGCCCTCCCGTCTGAAATGAAATACCTCCTCGTCTTCGCGGTGCTCTGGGTCGCGATCTGGCTGTGGCGCAAGAACCGGCGCGAAGAAATGCAAGACGCCATGCGCGAGCGCGCAGCCAAGGCGCAACGCACGCCCGCGCCGTCCGGACCGCCGCAGGCGATGGTGCGCTGTGCCCATTGCGGCCTGCACTTGCCGGCAACCGAAGCCATCGCCGGTCCCGGCGGCGCGGTCTACTGCAGCACCGCGCATCGCGAAGCAGCCGCCAGGCAATGAGCACGCCCCTCTGGTCGCGCGGCGAGCCGGTCACCGACTGGGACGTGCTCGACCAGGGCCCGGCCGAGAGTTCGGCACTGGGCCGCCTTTGGCGCGGCTTCATGGGCGCGCGCTGCTTCGTCGCGCTGGTGCTGGTGCTGCTTCAGGGCGTGTCCTTCGCGATCGGCCAGACGATGCAGGCGGCGGCCATCGCCATCTCGGCGATCTACCTCGTCGCGGCCTGGCTGGGCATGCGCTACACCGCCTTCCAGCCGCCGATCCGCGGCTTCACGCCGCTGTGGCTGCTGACCATCGGCATCGACCTGGCGGCCTTCACCGCGCTGCAGGTTCTGCAGGGCGGCAACGTCAATTACACGCCGCTGTTCGCGCTGCCGGTGCTGATGAGCGCGGTGCTGGGCACCATGATCGTGAGCCTGGGCACCACCGCTTCCGTCACCCTGCTGCTGCTGGGCGACGCGGGCTGGCACTGGCTGCAGCAGCCGGGCGATTCGTCGTCGCGCTTCGTGCAGGCGGCGCTCACCGGCACGGGCTTCTTCGTGGTGGCGCTGCTGGCGCACGAGATGGCACGGCGGCTGGCGCGCGAGGAGGCGGTGGCACAGCGCAACCGCAGCAGCGCGCAGATGCAGGCACAGGTCAATGACCTGGTGATCGAGACGCTGAGCGAAGGCGTGCTGGTGATCGACGCCGAGGGCCTGGTGCACGCGGCCAATCCCGCGGCCGACGCGATCCTCGGCCAGGGCCTGGCCAGGCTGACGCTGCCCTTCCCTCTGCATGCCCAGCCCGCCTGGCACGCGCTGGCCGCGCTGGCACGCCAGACCTTCGCGCGGCGGGCGCCGCAGGCCGAGGAGATTCCGGTGGCGCAGGCGCGAGGCGCGGCGCGAGAAGTGCGCGTGCGCACGCGGCTCACGCCCGCCAGCGAGAAGCGCGCCGACAGCCTGTGCGTGATGTTCCTGCAGGACCTGCGCGAACTGGAGGCCCGCATCCGCACCGAGAAGCTGGCGGCCATGGGCCGCATGTCGGCGGCGGTGGCGCACGAGATCCGCAATCCGCTCGCGGCCATCACGCAGGCCAGCGCGCTGCTCAACGAAGACCTGACCGACCCCGCACACCGCAAGCTCACGAGCATGGTGCAGCACAACGCGCAGCGCCTCGCGCGCATCGTGGACGACGTGCTCGACGTCTCCCGCGCGCGCCAGCAGCGCGTGCTCTCGCTGGGCGAGCAGCTGGTGCTCGACCCGGCCGTGCAGGTGCTGGCCGAGGAATGGGTGCGCCAGACGCAGCGCAAGGGCGTGCTGGTGTCGCTCGATGCGCCCGCGAGCGAGGTGCGCTTCGACGCCGAGCACCTGCGCCGCCTGATCGTGAACCTGCTGGACAACGCATCGCGCTACGCCAGCACGCGCGAAGGCGCGATCCAGGTGCTGACCGCGATGCAGCGGGGCGGCGTCGTCAGGCCGAGCCTGATGGTGTGGAGCGACGGCGCGCCGCTCGAGCCCGCGGTGCAGCGGCACCTGTTCGAGCCCTTCTTCTCTTCCGAAAGCCGCTCCAGCGGGCTGGGCCTCTTCCTGTGCCGCGAACTGTGCCGCCGCCACGGCGCCACCATCGGCTACGAGCGCCGCGCGCTGGTGCAGGGCGGACCCGAGGGCAACGAATTCTTCGTCAGCTTTGCCCCCAGCGAAAACCGGCTGACACAATAGCGGCCGTGAGCAACTCCCCCTCTTCTTCCACCCAGCGGCCGGCGCAGATCCTGGTCATCGACGACGAGCCGGACCTGCGCACGCTGTATGAGCTGACGCTGCTGCGCGAGGGCTATCGCGTGGAAGCCGCGGGCAGCGTCTCGGAAGCCTGGCAGCACCTGGAGGCCGGTCGCTTCGACGCAGTGATCACCGACATGCGCCTGCCCGACGGCCAGGGCATGGAGATCATCCACCGCATCCAGAAGGCCCAGCGCAGCGAGCGCTGCGTGGTGATGACGGCCTACGGCTCGGCCGAGAACGCGGTCGAGGCGCTGAAGGCCGGCGCCTTCGACTACCTCACGAAGCCGGTCGACCTCAAGCAGTTCCGTGCGGTCGTGGCTTCCGCCGTGCAGGCGCGCACGGCACCGCAGCCGGCGGCCAAGCCTGTGCAGGCTGCGCCCTCCAGTGCCGGCAATGCAGCCGGCGAGACGGCACCGGTCACGTCCGGCACC
>CAJYQC010000568.1 GCA_913776885.1 uncultured Variovorax sp. | reverse complement strand
CAACCTGTGAGGCGCACCCAACGCAGGATGCTGCGGGGCAGTATCACACGCAGTGACGCGTCAGGCGGCGACTCAGGTCACCGGCGCCGGGGTGAACAGCACCAGCGCGTTGTGCAGCTTCCAGTGCTCGGCCCAGGTCTTCCTGCGGCCGCTGGCCACGTCGAGCATTAGCCGGAAGAGTTCCCAGCCCACGTCCTCGATGCTGGCCTCGCCGTCGGCGATGCGGCCTGCGTTCACGTCCATCAAGTCGTGCCAGCGGCGCGCGAGGTCGCTGCGCGTGGCGACCTTGATCACCGGCACCTCGGCCAGTCCGTAGGGCGTGCCGCGGCCGGTGGTGAAGACATGCAGGTTGATGCCGGCGGCCAGCTGCAGCGTGCCGCAGATGAAGTCGCTGGCGGGGGTGGCGGTGTAGATCAGGCCCTTGTTCAGACCCTTGTGCGCGGCCTTCTCGCCTGGCGCGAGCACGCCGCTGATCGGCGCCGAGCCCGACTTGACGATCGAGCCCATCGCCTTCTCGACGATGTTGGAGAGCCCGCCCTTCTTGTTGCCCGGCGTGGTGTTGGCGCTGCGGTCGACCATGCCCTTCTTCAGGTAGGCGTCGTACCAGGCCATCTCGCGGATCATGGCCTCGGCCACCTCGGGCGTGGATGCGCGCGAGGTGAGCTGGTCGATGCCGTCGCGCACCTCGGTGGTCTCGGAGAACATCACGGTGGCGCCCGCGCGCACCAGCCGGTCGGTGCAGAAGCCCACGGCCGGGTTGGCGGTGACGCCCGAGAAGGCGTCGCTGCCGCCGCACTGCACGCCCACCACCAGCTCGCTGGCGGGCACGGTCTCGCGTTTGCGCGCGTCGAGCCGGGCGAGGTGCTCCTCGGCCTGGCGCATGACCGAATCGATCATCGACATGAAGCCGATGTGCGCGTCGTCCTGCAGGCAGACCACGTCGAGCGCGGCGTCGGGCGCGGCGCCGGCGCGCTGGTCGGCAATGGGGATGCTGCCCGGCGGCAAGAGCCGCTCGGGCTGCAGCTTCTCGCAGCCCAGGCTCACAACCATCACTTCGCCGCCGAAGTTGGGGTTGAGGCTGATGTTGCGCAGCGTGCGGATCGGCACGATGGCGTCCGGCGCGTCGATGGCCACGCCGCAGCCGGAGCTGTGCTCCAGCGCCACCACGTCGTCGACGTTCGGGTACTTCGGCAGCAGTTCGGCCTTGATGCGCTGCACGGCAAATTCGGTGACGCCCGCCACGCACTGCACCGTCTGCGTGATGGCCAGGATGTTGCGCGTGCCCACCGAGCCGTCGGCGTTGCGGTAGCCCTCGAAGGTGTAGCCCTCCAGCGGCGGCAGGGCAGTGGGCCTGACCGTGGCGATGGGCAGGCCGTCGAGCTCGGGCGCGGTCGGCATGCGCATCACGCGCTCGTGCACCCAGCTGCCGCGCGGCAGTGCCTTCAGCGCGTAGCCGATCACCACGTCGTAGCGGCGGATGGCCTCGCCTTCGGCCAGGTCGACCAGCGCGACCTTGTGGCCCTGGGGCACGTTGTCCACCAGCCGCAGGCCGTCGGCGAACTCCGCGCCGGCCTTCAGCCCGCCGTCGTTGGCGACGATGGCCACGTTGTCGGCCGCGTGGATGCGGATGTAGAGCGGAGGTCTTGCGGCGTCGGACATATCAGGTTTCAAGGACGGCAAAGAGGATCGCGGTCTTCTCGTGGAACACCGCGGAACCGGCCTTGCCGGCCGCAGGTGTTGCCCCCTGCAAGGGGCAAGGCGCGCGCGACACGAAGTGCGCGAAGACTGGGGGTGTACGTCACTTCACCACCATGAACATGCTGGGAAGCCACGTGGAGAACGCGGGTACGAAGGTGACCACCGCCAGCGCGAAGATCAGCGCCCCGTAGAACGGCCAGATGGTGCGCATCACCGTGCCCACCGACACCCCGCCGATCGCGCAGCCCACGAACTGCGTGGTACCCACCGGCGGCGTGTTCAGGCCCAATGCGCAGTTGATGAGCATCACGATGCCGAACTGCACCGAACTCATGCCGTAGTGCTGCGCGATCGGCAGGAAGATCGGCGTGCACAGCAGGATGGTGGCGGCCATGTCCAGGAAGGTGCCCAGCACGAACAGGATGATGTTGATGAGCAGGAAGATCACCCACGGCGTGCTCGTCACCTGCGACAGCATCTGGCCCGTGAGCTCGGCCACGCCGTACAGGCTGATGAGGTAGCCGAAGGTGCTGGAGATGCCGATCAGCAGCAGGATCACGCCGGTGGTGCGCACCGCCTTGGAGGCCGCCTTGATGAAGTGTTCCCACTTCAGCGTGCGGTACACGAAGATGGTGAGCGCCAGCGCGTAGAGCACCGCCACCGCCGCCGACTCGGTGGCCGTGAAGATGCCCGACAGGATGCCGCCCAGGATCAGCAGCACCACGAACAGGCCCGGCAGCGCCGCCGCGAACGAGCGGCCCACGATGGCCCAGCCCGGGAAGGTGCCGGCGGGGTAGCCGCGCTTCACCGCCACCAGGTAGGCGGCCGCGAGGTTGCTGATGGTGAGCACGGCCGCCGGCAGCAGCGCCGCCAGGATCAGC
>CAJYQC010000567.1 GCA_913776885.1 uncultured Variovorax sp. | reverse complement strand
CCGCGCCGGTGCCGAAGGGCACGACGATGTGGATCACGCGCTGCTGCGCATGCAGCGGCGCAACGGCGCAAAGCGCGACGGCAGCCGCGAGGGCCGCCAGGGAACGTCGGGTGAACGGGGTCTTGGTCATCTGGGTGGCCGCTTTCATCATCATCGTCGACAGGAAAAAAGGAATGCCGATCAGCCGCGCGCCGGCAGCCAGCGCTGCACCAGCTTCACGAAGTAGCTGGCGCCGATCGGGATGATCTCGTCGTTGAAGTCGAACGAGGTGTTGTGGATGATGCAAGGGCCGGGCCCGTGGCCGTCGAGCCGGTGGTCGCCGTCGCCGTTGCCCAGGAAGGCGTAGCAGCCGGGCCGCGCGAGCAGCATGTGGGCGAAGTCCTCGGCGCCCATCACGGCGGGGAAGTCGTCGGTCACCATGTCGTCGCCCACCACCTCGCGCATCACGCTGGCGGCGAAGCGCGCCTCGGCCGGGTGGTTCACGGTCGGCGGCGAGGAGCGCTTGAAGAACACCTCGGCCGTGCATCCGTGCGCGGCCGCCACGCCGGCGGCGACTTCGCGCAGGCGGGCCTCGAGCTTGTCGATGGCGTCGATGGAGAAGGTGCGGATGGTGCCGCCGACGGTGGCGGCGTCGGGAATCACGTTCGGTGCATCGGAGCCCTGCAGCTGCGTGACCGCGAGCAGCGCGCGCTCGGTGCTCGGGATGGTGCGCGCCACGATGGTCTGCAGCTGCTGCGCGAGCGTGACCACCGCCGCCACCGGGTCGATGCCGGTGTGCGGCATCGAGGCGTGCGTGCCGCGTCCGCGCACGGTGATCATGTAGGTATTGCTCGAGGCCATCAGCGCGCCTTCGTTGAGCGCGAAGCGGCCCACGTCGCCCACCGGGAAGTTGTGCAGGCCGAAGACCGCGTCGCACGGGAAGCGCTCGAACAGGCCCTCGTCGATCATCTTCTTCGCGCCGGCCTTGCCCATCTCCTCGGCGGGCTGGAAGATGAAATTCACCGTGCCGTCGAAGTCGTCGGGACCCTGCTGCGAGAGGTGCCAGGCGGCGGCCAGCAGCATGGTGGTGTGGCCGTCGTGGCCACAGGCGTGCATGCGGCCGGAGTGCGTCGACTTGTGGGCGAACTCATTGGCCTCGTGCAGCGGCAGCGCGTCCATGTCGGCGCGCAGGCCGATGGTGCGGCTGCCCGTGCCCTTGCGCAGCACGCCCACGAGCCCCGTGCCCGCGATGCCGCGGTGCACCTCGATGCCCCACTCGGCGAGCAGCTTCGCGACCTTGTCGGAGGTGCGGTGCTCCTCGAAGCCGAGCTCGGGATGGGCGTGGATGTCGCGGCGGATCTCGACGAAGCGGGCGGCGTTGGTGACGAAGGAATCGGCGATGTTCATGGCGGAGCTGAGGCTGGCTGCAGAGCCAGCCGAATCGTTCGATGAAGGATGAAGCGAACGATTCTGGCGCAGCCGCCCGCCGGGCGCATGCTCGCTTACGCGATCCGCCCTTCCTGCCGCAGCCTCGCGCCGATGCGCCGGATCTCGGCCTCGCCCTTATCGAGCGCGGCCTTGCTGGTGTGCACCGAGTAGTAGCCCATCACCAGCTCGTGCGGATGCTTCGCCGCCGAGCCCAGCACGAAGGCCGTGTCGCCGTGCGCCACGAAGTCGATGGCCGCGGCCGATTCGTCGAACACCGCGAGCTCGCCCGCGGCGACGGGGCCGCCGGTGTCTCGGCCCGCTTCGAGCGCGCCCGCGCTGACGGCGATCCAGCCCACCGTGTGGCCGGCCGGCGGCACGTAGGTCCAGCGTTCGCCGTCCTTCAGCTTCACGGCCAGGTAGTTCATCGGCGAGGGCGCGGCGATGGGGCTGCGCGCCGCGCCATAGCGCCCGAGCAGCACGCGCGCCGGACCTTGCGCCGGCACCTGCGAGGGCGCGAGGTACATGCTCTGCGCGGGTCCGTTCTCTTCCGAGGGCGGCAGTGCCACCCACAGCTGGAAGCCGCTCACGCGCTCCACGCCCGGCGCGGGCGCGCCGGTGTGCCACACGCCGTTGCCGGCGCGCATCCATTCGACGCCGCCGCCGCGCAGCGTGCCTTGCTCGCCGGTGGTGTCCTCGTACTGCGTGTCGCCTTCCATCAGCCACGTCAGCGTGGCGATGCCCGAGTGCGGATGCAGGCCGAAGCCCTTGTGCCCGCCGGTCACGTCGAAGCCGAAGAGGTCGAGGAACACGAAGGGCTTTAGGAATTCGCCCAGGTCGCCGGGGCTCATCAGCCGCGTGATCCCGCCGTGGCGCAAACCGCGCGTGCGGTAGACGATGGCGCGGGCGCCTGCCTCGATGGCCGTGCTCATCATGCTGCCTCCCTCGCGCTCTTCAGCGCCTTGGTCCACCAGGCGATGTCGTCGAGCAGCGCGGTGGCCGCCTGCGCGAGGTGAGGGAAGTCGGCGAAGCTCTTGCCCTGTTGCCAGATGCCGAGGAACTCGACCATGCCGATGTGCACCGCATTGCGCACCGGCGCCATCTGCATCTCGACCGCCACCAGCCGCAGCTGCTCGATGGCGCGCGCCGCGCCCACGCCGCCGTAGCCCACGAAGCCGATCGGCTTGCGGATGAACTCCTTGTAGGCCCAGTCGATGGCGTTCTTCAGCACCGCGGCGGGACCGTGGTTGTATTCGGGCGTGACGACGATCAGGCCGTCGAAGGTGGCCAGCTTCGCCTGCCAGCGCTGCGCGGCCTCGTTCTTCACCGGGCCCCAGGCCGGGGCGCCGGCTTCGTCGAAAAGGGGCAGCGGGTGGTCGCGCAGGTCGACCAGCTCGAAGGCGAGGTCAGTGCGCTGCTGCGCGATCTCGTGGATCCACTGCGCGGGCTTCTCACCGAAGCGGCCCTCGCGGGTGGAGCCGAGGATGATGCCGATGCGGGGTTGTTGCGGTTGCTGCGAGGTCATGGGGTGCTCCCTGGAGGAATGTGGGTGGACGGGTGTACAAGCGAAGCTCCGAATCGCTCGCCCGGGCTCCGGACGCCCCTGCGGAGGCGGCGCGGTGTGCACGAGATGAGCGATTCGCAAGCCATGACTGAAGGTTAGGCACGCACCCATTGATCGACTAGGCGGTAGAGTCGGATTGCACTCGTCCATCAATCGAAGGAATCAGCCGCCATGTTCGACCTCAACGACGCCGCCGTCTTCGTGCAGGTGGTGCGCCACGGCAGCTTCGCCGAGGCCGGCAGGCGGCTGGGCCTGCCGCCCAACACCGTGAGCCGGCGCGTCCAGCAGCTCGAGTCGCAGCTCGGCGCCCGGCTCATGCAGCGCTCCACGCGCAAGCTCACGCTGACCAGCGCCGGGCAGGCCTTCCACGACCAGTGCGCCGGCCACATCGACGGGCTCGCCGCGGCCGGGCAGGCGCTGGCGGCCGGCGGACAGGAGCCCAGCGGCCTGGTGCGCGTGGCAGCACCGGCTGATTTCTTCGATTTCTTCCCGATGGAATGGGTGGCCGGCTTCCTGGCCGAGCACCCGCTGGTCAAGCTCGACTTCGTCCTCAGCGACGCGGCCGCCGACCTGATCGCCGAGCGCATCGACGTGGCCTTCCGCGGCGGCGTGCTGGCCGATTCCGGCTACGTGGGCCGCCGGCTGGCCACCGGCGGCGCGGGCCTGCTGGCGAGCCCGGCCTACATCGCGCGGCGCGGCGAGCCGAAGAGCCTGCAGGAACTGGCCGAGCACGACTGCGTGACGCCGTCGACGCCCAGCGGCCACACCACTTGGCGCCTCACCGGTCCCGGCGGCGTGGAAGAGGAAGTTCAGGTCACCGGCCGATTCACCGGCAACACCGCGCAGGCGCTGCGCAGGGCCGCGCTGGCCGGACTCGGCATCGCGCAGCTGCCGCCCGCCATGGCCACGCGCGACGAACGCGCTGGCGAACTCGTGCGCGTGCTGCCGCAGTACGAGCACGCCGGGCGCGGGCTCAACGTGGTGTACCCGAGCCGAAAGCACCTGCCGCTGGCGGTGTCGGCGTTCATCGGGCTGGTGATGGGGAAGCTCGACCAGATGGACGTGCTGAAGTAGCCGGGCAACCCTCGGCAAAGGCTCTGCCGCGTGCGTCTTCGGGTTTCGTCCGAGAATGCGAGCCCATGAAAATCGCAAAAGACACCGTCGTCACCATCAAGTACAAGGTCTCCGACGCCCAGGGCAAGCTCATCGAGGCGAGCCCCGAGCCGATGGCCTACCTGCATGGCGGATACGAGAACACCCTGCCCAAGATCGAGGAAGCGCTCGACGGCAAGGAAAAGGGCTACCAGACCGTGCTGAACCTCGCCCCCGCGGACGCCTTCGGCGAGCGCGACGAGTCCCTGGTGCGCAGCATCCCCAAGACCGACTTCCCGCCCGGCGTGAAGATCGGCGGCCAGCTGCAGGGCCGCCTCGACGACGGCCGCGAGCACGTCTTCACCGTGATGAAGATCAAGGGCCCGGTCGTGCTGCTCGACGGCAACCACCCCTGGGCCGGCAAGGCGCTGAAGTTCAGCCTGCAGGTGACGGACGTGCGCGCGGCGCAGCCGGTGGAGATCGAGCACCGGCATGTTCATGGGGCGCATGGGCACCATCACTGAGGCAGACTGTGGCGATGGACTTCGCCACACTTCCCAGTCTTTCAAGCTTTCTCAGCGTTGCGGCTCCTTCGCTGATATGCATGGCCTTCATCTGGGTCATCTGGCGGACGGAGTCGCTCCACGTGTTGATGCACCGACTGTGGCAGCTGGTTCATGGCAAGCAAGAGATCACCGATCCGGAAGTTCGCGCCTTCATCGATGAGCAAACCAGTCTGATCTCGTTTCGCCTGTTCGCCGGCGTGAAGGTCAACAGCCTGGAGCAGGCTCGGCAGCTCATTCAATGGGCAAAGCACAACGGCGTGCAGATGAGAGCCTTGAGCATGTGCGGCGAGCTTTTCGACGCGGAGCTTCGCCAGATCAGACACCACAAGCTGCCGTCGCATCTGCTTCAAGGGCTACGGCTTGCTGGCGTCGCTGTGGGAATGCTGCTCTTCATAGCCAGCACGACTGCGCTTGCTCAAGATCAGGCCTTCCTGAAGCTGAAGGCAACACAGCGAACCTTCGCCGCCACGGCGAACCAGGCCAAGGCACTCCGATCCGTTCTCCCGTTCGGGCCAGAGGCATTGCGTATCGACGACTGCTCACAACCAGCGAGCCTCAACGCAACCCGGACATCTTTCACCGAGAGGGAAGTGGACATTCTTTGCGGCGTCCTCAAAGACAAGGACACTGCGGCATTCATCAAGGATTCGCTGAAAGAACAGCGCTGGACCTGCGCGCTTCTGGTCGGCTTTGCGATCTGGCTATGCTGGATTTCCTTCCTTGCCTGGACTACGGGATGCGTAGCGAAGCACTTGGCGGCTCGCAGGCTTGATCCCTCGTTGCCAGACTCCCAACTGGCTCTGGATTTCGGCAACTAGCCGCGCTTCTTCCAGAACCTCGCCGCATCCTCGATCTTCCCGAGCGCCTTGCGGCAGGCCTTCGCGCCGGGCTCGCGCCGCGCGGTGAACCATCCCACGGCGAACCACGCACGCGCATCGCGGGCGGCGGCATCGCGGTACAGCGCGAGCGCGACGGCCTCGTCGTTGAAGTCGCCCAATGCGTCCTGCGCCGGGCGAAGGGCCTTCAGGTAGCGGCCCGCGGGGCCGTCGTCGTCTTCCTTCTTTTCATCGAACAGCGGCGCCACGAACTCGGCCAGGTAGCGCAGGCGCTTGAGGCGCTTGCGCACGCGGTGCTGGCTTTCGGTGTCGAGCGATTCGAAGCGCTCGCCGTCGCGCAGCACCTGCTTGTGGAGGCGCTGCAGGCGCTTGCGCAGCAGGCGGCGGGCGGCGTCGGCGTTGACCGGGGCTGATGGCGGATCGCCTTCCGGACCCGGTTCGGATTCGGCCGGTTTTGCCGCGGTGAAGCCGATCAGCGAGACAAGCACGTCCTGGAAGGCCGGTGCGCGCACGATGTCGCCGGGCGAGGGCGCATCGGCAGCGGCGGCCTCGTCGGCGGCCAGCGGGTCGAAGTCGGGCGCGCCGGCTTCGCGCAGGCGGGGCTGGGCGAGCTTCACGACCTGCTCGCGGTCGCGCAGTGCGCCGAGGGCGCGGAAGGCGTCTACGAGCGGGGGCTCCCATTCCGCGGCCTGGGCGGCACCCGAGACGGGGTCGAGATCGACGAGCTCGCGCAGCGCCGTGCGCAGGCGGCGGATGCCGATGCGCAACTGGTGGATCTGCTCCTCGTCGGTGCTGCCCGCGGCGATCTCGCTTGCGTTCGGCAGCATCTGCGCAAGGCACGACGCGACCACGGCCTGCCGGATGGCCGGGCCGTCCGGATGCCGATCGGCGAAGCGCGGCGGCTCGGCTTTCACCGCTTGGACGATTTCCTGCGCCGCCAACAGCCGCGCGCCGCGCTCGGCCTTCGACACGGTGCTGAACCACAGCCCGTGCTGCTGCGACCAGCGCCGCGCGAGCGAGACCAGGCCCTGCACGTCGCCGCGCTTGAGTTCAAGCTCGAGCTCGCACACCGGCGATTCGCGCTGCTCGGGCGTGCCAGCGTGGGCGACGACCTTGCCGACGTCCAGCGCCATCTCGACCACCGCGCCGCCGGGGCCGGTCACGCGGACGTCGCGCGTGAGCCGCACGATGTCGGTCGACTGGCGTTCGACCAGCGGCGTGCCGTCGGCGAGCAGCTTC
>CAJYQC010000566.1 GCA_913776885.1 uncultured Variovorax sp. | reverse complement strand
CCGACCGCCTGCACGAGGAAGACAGCTTCGTGCGCGACTGGGCCACCTTCGACGAGGTCCGGCGCGGCGAGCCGATCGGCATGCGCCACGACGGCACCCTGCTGAGCGCGCCCGAAGACGGCTTCATCGTGTTCCCCAATGCCATGGCGCTGCCGGGCGCCGAATGGTTCTACTTCGCGCGGCCGAGCGAGCGCCGGCTGGGGCCCGTGAGCGGCACCGGCGCGACCTGACGGCGCCTGAGGCCGCGCTCCTACAGCGCGCTCTGCAGCGCGGCGCAAATTCGCAAGCTGAAGGAGTGTGCACATGCCCGTCACCAACAAAGCATCCGCGCCGCGCGTCCTGTGGAAGGGCGCCATCAGCTTCGGACTCGTCCACATCCCGGTGGCGCTGTATTCGGCCACTGCCGACCACAGCATCGACTTCGACTGGCTCGACAAGCGGACCATGGACCCGGTCGGCTACAAGCGCGTCAACAAGAAGACCGGCAAGGAGATCGCGCGCGAGCAGATCGTCAAGGGCATCGAATACGAGAGCGGCGAGTACGTGGTGCTCAGCGACAAGGAGATCACCGCCGCCTACCCGAAGACCACCCAGACCATCGAGATCGAGAGCTTCGTGCCGGCCAACGGCATTCCCTTCGTTTACCTGGAGCGGCCTTACTACGTGGCGCCCATCAACCGCGGCGCCAAGGTGTATGCGCTGCTGCGTGAGACCCTGCAGCGCACCGGCCGCGTGGGCGTGGCCCGCGTCGTCATCCAGACCAAGCAGCACCTCGCGGCGCTGGTGCCCGTCGGCCCCGGCCTGGTGCTGAACCTGCTGCGCTGGGGCGCCGACATCCGGCCCTGGAGCGACCTGCCGCTGCCCTCGGAAGACGCGAAGAAGGCCGGCCTGCGCGAGCGCGAGCTCGAGATGGCGCAGCAGCTGGTCGAGGACATGAGCGCCGACTGGGACCCTGAGGCGTTCCGCGACGAGTTCAAGGACGAGATCCTGCGCCTGGTCGACAAGAAGGTGAAGGCCGGCCAGACCGAGACCGTGATCCGGCCCGACCCCGAAGAAAGCGAGGCGCAGGACGCGGGCCGCGGCGCCAAGGTCATCGACCTCACCGAGCTGCTCAAGCGCAGCCTGCGCAAGGGCGGCGGCGGTGCAAGCGGCGGTGGGAGCAGGGCGAGGAACACCGCTGCCGACCAAGATGATGAGGAAGAGGACGAAGACGAGGAGCCGGCAGCGCCGCGAAGCCGGAGCCCGGCAGCGAAGAAGCGCAAGTCCGCCGCCACGCGCGGCAGCGGCAACAGCAGCAGCAGCACCGCACGAAGTGCATCGGCTCGCCACCGGCGCGCCGCCTGATCGCTAGGGGCAACGCACGCCATGGCACGCGCCGCATCCGCTTCGTCCATCGCCCGCAAGGCGCTCGAGCGCTATCACGGCAAGCGCGACTTCTCCCGCACGCCCGAGCCGAAGTCGGGCGGTCGGCGCGGCGAGGGCGCACTGGGCTTCGTCATCCAGAAGCACCATGCGAGCCACCTGCACTACGACTTCAGGCTGGAGCTCGACGGCACCCTCAAAAGCTGGGCCGTGCCCAAGGGCCCCTGCCTCGACCCCGGCGTGAAGCGCATGGCGGTACACGTGGAAGACCATCCGATCTCGTACGCCGACTTCGAGGGCACCATTCCGCCGAAGCAGTACGGCGCCGGCACCGTCATCGTCTGGGATCGCGGCGAGTGGGTGCCCGAAGGCGATGCGCGCAAGGCGCTGGCGGCCGGCAAGCTCAAGTTCGAGCTGCGCGGCGAGAAGCTGCACGGCCACTGGACGCTGGTGCGCATGCGCGGCAAGGGGGACGAGTCGCACGAGCCCTGGCTGCTCATCAAGGAGCGCGACGACGAGGCGCGCCCGCTCGACCAGTACGACGTGGTCGCCGAGGAGCCCGCGAGCGTGATCACCGGCCTGGGCGTCGACGAGGTGGGGCAGGCGCCGAAGAAGAAGGCGAAGACCGCGACGGCCGCGACGGCCGCCAGGGCTTCGAAGCCCGCTGCCGCGCCCGCCAAGACGAAGAAGGTGCAGGCGCAGCGCAAAGGCGGGAAGACCGCGCTGCCCGCCGCGCTCGCACCCGAGCTAGCGACGCTGGCGTCCTCCCCGCCTGCCTCGCCCGGCGACTGGCTCTACGAACTCAAGTTCGACGGCTACCGCCTGCTGGCGCGCATCGACGGCAAGGGCAAGGTCCGCTGCTTCACCCGCAACGGCCACGACTGGAGCGCGAAGCTGCCGGGGCTCGTCGAGGCGCTGTCGCGGCTGGACACCCGCTCGGCATGGCTCGACGGCGAGATCACCGTCGAAGGCGTCAACGGGGCGCCCGACTTCCAGGCGCTGCAGAACGCCTTCGACAGCGGCGCCACTTCGTCCATCGTCTACTGGCTGTTCGACGCGCCCTTCATCGGCGGCGAGGACCTGCGCGATCTGCCGGTGCAGGAGCGACGCCGCAGGCTGGCCGCGCTGTTCGGCGGCAAACCGCCCGCGCCGCTGCGCCTGAGCGAGGCGTTCGACGTCGCCCCGCGCGACCTGCTCGCGTCGTCGGCGCGCATCGGCTTCGAGGGCATCGTCGGCAAGCGCAAGGGCTCGCCCTACGTCTCGCGCCGTTCGCCCGACTGGATCAAGCTCAAGAACCAGCAGCGGCAGGAGTTCGTCATCGGCGGCTACACCGCACCCAAGGGCACGCGCGCGGGCTTCGGCGCGCTGCTGCTGGGCGTGTACGACGACGAGGACGGCGGCCGGCTGCGCTACTGCGGCAACGTGGGCACCGGCTTCGACGCGAGCCGCCTGGCCGACGTCAAGGCGAAGCTCGACAGGCTGGCCGCCGACGGCTGCCCCTTCGAGCCCGTGCCGCGCGGCGTGAAGGCGCAGTGGGTCGAGCCGTCGCTGGTGGCCGAGGTCTCATTCGGCGAATGGACGCGCGATCACCGCGTGCGGCAGGCCGTCTTCCAGGGCCTGCGCAGCGACAAGCCGGCGCGCGAGATCCGGCGCGAGCAGCCGCAGGGCGTGCGCGCGATCGAGGCGAAGGCAGCCGGGGCGCCTGCGAAGAGAACCGGCAAGGCCAGCAGCACCCGCAAGGAAGGAGCAGGAAGCAAGTCCATGGCACAGAAGATCACCCACGCCGACCGCGTCATCGACAAGCACAGCGGCATCACCAAGGGCGAGCTCGCCGCCTACTACGACAGCGTGTCGAAGCTCATGCTGCCGCACCTGCGCGGCCGGCCGGTTTCGCTGGTGCGCGCGCCCGAAGGAGTCGGTGGCGAGCTGTTCTTCCAGAAGCACCTGCAGGCGCGCGAGATTCCCGGCGTGGAGCAGCTCGATCCTGCGCTCGACCCCGGCCACGAGCCCCTGCTGCAGATCGACAGGAAGGAAGGCCTGCTCGGCGCCGCGCAGATGAACGTGATCGAGCTGCACACCTGGAACGCCACCTCGAAGGACATCGGCAGGCCCGACCGCATGACCTTCGACCTCGACCCCGGCGAGGGCGTCGAATGGTCTCGGGTGCAGGAGGCCGCGATGCTGGTGCGAACGCTGCTCGACGAACTGGGCCTTCCGTCATTCCTGAAGACCAGCGGCGGCAAGGGGCTGCACGTGGTGGTGCCGCTACGCCGGCAGTACGACTGGGACACCGTCAAGGGCTTCTCGCAGGCCGTGGTGGCGCATCTCGCGAAGACCATCCCGGCGCGCTTCGTCGCCAAGAGCGGGCCGCGCAACCGCGTGGGCAAGGTCTTCGTCGACTACCTGCGCAACGGCTTCGGCGCGACCACCGTGAGCGCATGGTCGGCGCGCTCGCGCCCGGGGCTGGGCGTGTCTGTGCCGATCGATTGGGACGAGCTTGCTTCGCTGGACGGTCCCGCGCAATGGACCGTCGCCAACGCGGCGCAGCGATTCGAGATCGGCAACAAGCCCTGGGCCGGCATGGAGCGCAGCCGCAAGAGCCTCACTGCAGCGATGAAGATGCTGGGCTACGGCGAGGAATGAAGGCATCTCTCCCTCCCCTTCCGGGGGAGGGCCGGGGTGGGGGCAGACGGCGTTTGAAGGCGTTCGAAACACGGCAGCGCCCGCTCGAAGGCATGCGCCCATCCCCACCTTCCCCCGCAAGGCAGGGGGAAGGCAACGCCTACTGCAGCACTTCTTCCGTCGTCACCTCGAAGCGCGTGAGCGTGTTCGCACCGAACACCATGGTGATCGGCACGTCCGCCGCGTCGCGTCCGCGCGCGATCACGATGCGGCCGATGCGCGGCGTGTTGTGCCGCGCGTCGAAGGTATACCAGCGGTCGCCCAGGTAGACCTCGAACCACGCGCTGAAGTCCATCGGATAGGGCGCGACCGGCACGCCGATGTCGCCGAGGTAGCCCGTCACGTAGCGCGCCGGGATGTTCATCGCGCGGCACAGTGTGATCGCCAGGTGCGTGAAGTCGCGGCACACGCCCGTGCGCTCGCGGTACCCCTCGAGTGCGGTGCGCGTGGGCCGCGCACTTGCGTAGTCGAAGCGCAGGTGCCGGTGCACGAAATCGCAGATCGCCTGCACGCGGTGCCAGCCGGGGGCAAGGTGCGCGAAGTTGTTCCACGCGAAGGCCAGCAGTTCGCTGTCGACCTCGCAATAGCGGCTGGGCAAAAGGAAGGGCAGCGTCTCCACCGGCAGGTCGGCCGTGGCGTGCCCCCACGCGTCGAGATCGACCGGATCAGGCTGCCCGGTGTCGTAAACGACTGCGTGGTTGCGCAGGCGAACGCTGTCCACGCCCGACGGAATGCGCACGCGGGCGCAGCGGTTGCCGAAGCCGTCGAGGTAGTGGTCGGTGGGCAGCGCGGGAAACAGCTCGAGGTTCTCGGGCCCCTGCAGGTCGCCTGCGCGCGAAGGATGTACCTGCAGCATGTGGATCAGCGCCGTGGGTGCCGTCACCTGCAGTTCGATGTCAAAGCCGATTCTGATCAACATGGTCGCTCAATGCTAAGCATCGATACGCGCGGCACGCGCGGCCAGTACCCGCGAAGCTGCGTAGGCGGCCGCGTTGCGCTGTCGGCGGACTCCTACTGTGCCCGCGCGTTTTCTCCCACAGGCGCGAAGGGGGCGCCACTACGGTGTATGCGCGGCGCAAAACATAACCTTTCATCTCTTGCAAGTCATCCGCCACCAGTGGGGCGAAATCCGGAGGGGAAATCATGGAGTTTTCGACGCTTTTCGATTCGTTCACCAGCACCTGGGGAGACGAGATCCTCGTCTGGGGTGTCGCCGCAGTGGCGGGCTGCATCTGCCTCATTGCCCTGGTCAACGTGCTGGACATGTTCCTGGACAGCGGTGAGGCAGGCTGAGGAAGCAGTTTCTTCTTCTCTCGTCATGAAACTTCACCAATGAAGAAAGATTCCGGCAAGTCCCCGATGTCACCTCAGAACAAGGCCGCCGCAGGCCGCCGCGCCAGCGCCTCGAAGGCCGGCGCGGGCGACGCTGCGAACCCCAAGCAGCAGCAGCTCGAAGGCTTCACCGTCGAGCACCCCACCACGCTCACCACCAACCAGGGGCTGCAGCTTCCCGACAACCACAACTCGCTGAGAGCGGGTGTGCGCGGCCCGACGCTGCTCGAAGACTTCATCCTGCGCGAGAAGATCACCCACTTCGACCACGAGCGCATCCCCGAGCGCGCAGTGCATGCGCGCGGCTCGGCGGCGCACGGCTACTTCCAGGTCTACAAGTCGATGTCGCAGTTCACCTGCGCCGACTTCCTGCAGGACCCGGAGGCGAAGACGCCGGTGTTCGTGCGCTTCTCCACCGTGGCCGGCTCGCGCGGCTCTGCCGACTCGGTGCGCGACGTGCGCGGCTTCGCAGTCAAGTTCTACACCCGCGAGGGCAACTACGACCTCGTGGGCAACAACGTTCCGGTGTTCTTCATCCAGGACGCGATCAAGTTCCCCGACCTGATCCACGCCGTCAAGCCCGAGCCGCACCACGAGATGCCGCAGGCCGCGAGCGCGCACGACACCTTCTGGGACTTCGTCTCGCTGATGCCCGAGAGCACCCACATGCTGATGTGGGCCATGAGCGACCGCGCCATTCCGCGCAGCCTTCGCATGATGGAAGGCTTCGGCGTGCACACCTTCCGCTTCATCAACAGCCGGGGCGAGAGCCACTTCGTGAAGTTCCACTGGAAGCCCAAGCTCGGCGTGCACGGCCTCGCGTGGGACGAGGCGCAGAAGATCGCCGGCAAGGACCCCGACTTCCACCGCCGCGACCTGTGGGAAGCCATCGAGAACGGCGACTTCCCCGAGTGGGAGCTCGGCGTGCAGCTGATTCCGCAGGACAAGGAACACTCGCTGGGCTTCGACCTGCTCGACCCCACCAAGCTCATTCCCGAGGAAATGGTGCCGGTGCAGAAGATCGGCCGGCTGGTGCTCAACCGCAACCCCGACAATTTCTTCGCCGAGACCGAGCAGGTGGCCTTCCACCCGGGCCACCTCGTGCCCGGCATCGACTTCACGAACGACCCGCTGCTGCAGGGCCGACTGTTCTCGTACACCGACACGCAGATCTCGCGGCTGGGCGGCGCGAACTTCCACGAGCTGCCGATCAACAAGGGCGTGTGCCCCTTCCACAACTTCCAGCGCGACGGCATGCACCGCCAGACCATCGCGCGCGGCCAGGTGGCCTACGAGCCCAACACGCTGGGCAGCGGCACCGAGTTCCGCGTGGACGGCGGCAGCCACGGCTTCCAGTCTTTCCCCGAGGAGATCGATCCGCCCAAGGTGCGGCGGCGCAGCGCCTCATTCGACGACCACTTCACGCAGGCGCGCCTGTTCTTCGACAGCCAGAGCGCGGCTGAGAAGGAGCACATCATCGCGGCCTTCCGCTTCGAACTCTCGAAGCTGGAAGTGCCGGCGATCCGCCAGCGCATGGTCGACAACCTCGCGCACGTCGACGAGAAGCTGGCGCGCCGCGTCGCCGAGCCGCTGGGCATCGGCGAGCCGGATGCCAGGGCGGCGGCCGGTCGCGCGGGCTTCCGCGACCACCGCATGTCGCTGCCCATCGACGAGTCGCCCGCGCTGAGCATGGCCGACACCGGCGACGGCTCCATCCGCACGCGCAAGATCGCGATCCTGGTGGCAGACGGCGTCGACTCCGCGTCGCTCAAGCCGATCCGCGACGCGCTCGAGCATGCGGGCGCGCAATGCAAGGTGGTGGGCCCGCGCCTGGGCACCGTCGCCAGCGCCTCCAGGCGCCAGATCGAGGTGGACGCGACCTTCGTCAACACGCCCTCGGTGATGTTCGACGCCGTGCTCGTGCCAGCCGGTGCCGATGGCGCCGCGGCGCTCGCGGGCATGGGTGACGCGGTGCACTTCGTGCTGGAGGCCTACAAGCACTGCAAGGCGGTCTGTACGGTGGGCGAGGGTGTGCGGCTGCTCTCTTCGCTGGGCGTCGACGAGCAGACGCCGCCCGGCGAAGCGCCTGCCGGCGTGGTGGTGGCGGCAACGCCCGTCACCAACCTGGGCGACAGCACCGCGGCGACGGAGATCGCGCAGCGCTTCATCGCTGCCATCGCCAAGCATCGCCACTGGGACCGCGCAGGCATCGACGCCGTGCCGGCCTGAGCAGAGGCCGGCACTTCAGCTGCCGCTGCCGCCCGCGGCCTGCCGGGGCGGCCATTCGGACAGCGTCATGCGCTCGATCCGCTTGGGCGGTGCCGCCTCCGGCAGCCGATCGCTCCAGGCCTGCAGGCACGGCTTGGAGCAACACGGCCACCAGCCCAGCGGTCCGCACTCCACGGCTTGGCCGCAGCCCGCGGCGCACAGCCCCGAGCGGCGCAATGCGGCGCCGATGCGAGGCGCTGCGGGGGTGCTGTAGGTAGGCTGGTTGGAAGCGGCCGGGATCCTGGCGCGCCGGCTCATACGAATGCGCGGGCGCGCCCGCGCACCCGACGTTGATGTGACATGAACTCCCTCACGGCTCTCTCTTGTGCGGCCCGCTGCGTTCGTGCGCGTGCTCTGGGCGCGCATTATGGAAGCCGATGCATCGCGCGCTGGGCACTGCGCGCAGGCTTTGCGGCATGCCGTGACCGAATGCGCATGGACGCTTCGCACCAGACCCCACGGAGCACCGAGGCGCCTGCGCAAACAGCGTGAACGAGCCCTAGTCCTTTAGCCGTATACCGTATTGCGAATAGGCGCGGCCAGGGGGCGCTCCTAGACTTTCTTCCCGAGGCCTGAACGGCGCGCACTCCCGCGACGTCGGCGGTCCGCACCAGCGGACCCACAGGGCCATACGCGGGGGTCCAATGGCGTGGTTTTCGAGATGGGGAAGGCAGCGCCCTGCACGTGGTCGTGTCGGCATCGCAGGCGCGCTCGGTCTTGCAGGCATTCTTCTGATGGGCCATGGCCCCGTGGCATGGGCGCAGCAGGCGACGAGCGCCGAAGTTGCCGCCAGCAAGGCTGAGCAGGCGCGCCTCGCCGACACCGACACGCTGCTGGCGCTCACCAGCGAAGGCGCGGTGCTCTACGGGCAGGACTCGGTCAAGCTCTCCGGCTACCAATACTGCAGCCAGGCCGTCGCACTGGCCGAAGCGGGCGAGTTCCGCCAGAGCGTGCGCGCCGCCAGCAAGGCGCTGCACCTGGCCAACGCCACCAACGACCCCAACCTCATGGCCATGGCCAACCGCGACCTGGCCATCGTCTACAGCTACTCTGGCCAACTCGAGAAGGCCGAGGAGTTCGCGCGCGAGGCGCTCAGGCACCAGGCGCGCGACCCGAAACTCGTGGTCGGGCCCGTGCAGAAGGTGATCGGCGACGTGCGCTCGCGCCGCGGCGACTATTCGGGCGCGGTGCTCAGCTATGACGAGGCGCTGGCCAACAGCTCGCAGCGCTATGCGCCGCTGGTGCAGGCATCGCTGGTCAATGCGCTGATCGAAGCGGGTGACGCGGCGCGGGCGCGCGAAGTGCTCGGCACCATGGCGCCGCCCAAGGACGCGCCGCTCACCGCGCAGCTCGACCGCACCCGCGCACGGCTGCTGCTGGCCGAGAACAAGCCCGCCGAGGCGCGCGATGCCTACCGCGCGCTCACTGCGCGGCAGGTGGGCGCCGACACCGAGTACTACCGCCTCTGGGCCTGGGACGGCGTGGCGCGCAGCGAGCTCGCGCTGGGCCAGAAGCAGGCCGCTGCCGAGGCCGTGGGCCGCGCGCTGGGCGACGTCGACAAGGTGCGCGCCCGGTTCCGCAGCGAGGAATTCAAGATGGGCCTGTTCTCGGACCTGCAGACCGTGTTCGAGCGCGGCGTGGCCGTGTACAGCGATGCGGGCGATGCGCGCCAGGCCTTCGAGGTGAGCGAACGCAGCCGCGCGCGCGCCCTGCTCGATGCGGTGCGCGGCCGCGCGAAGATCAACGAGCAGGCCGCCAACACCGTCGACCTCGCGACGCTGCAGCGCACGCTGGCGGCCGACGAGCGCGTGGTGCAGTTCCATTCGCTGCCCGAGCGCCTCGTGGTGTGGGTGGTGGGCCCGGACAGCATCGTGGAGAAGAGCGTGGCGGTGAAGCGCGACGAGCTCAACGAGCTGGTCGAGACCTTCCGCAATTCCATCGTGCGCGGGCGGCGCACCGCCATCACCAACGCCGACAAGCTGGGGGCCGCGCTGCTCGGCCCGCTGGGCATCGCGCGGGGCCAGCGGCTGGTGGTGGTGCCGCACGGGCCGCTGCACTACCTGCCGTTCCAGGCGCTGCGGCTTGACGGCCGCTACATCATCGAGACGCACCCGGTGGCGGTGGCGCCGTCGATGAGCATCGCGGTGCAGCTCGCGCAGCGCACGCCGCGCGTGAACGCCTCGCTCACCGCCTTCGGCAATCCGCGCATCGAGGACAAGTACGACCTGCCCGGCGCCGAGACCGAGGTGAAACAGCTCGCGCAGCTCTTCCCGCGCAACACCGTGTACATGGGCGCTGCCGCCACCAAGACGCAGTTCCGTGACGTGGCCTCGCGCTCGCCGCTGATGCACGTCGCCGCGCATGCGGAGGCCGACGCGGTCGATCCGCTCTATTCGCGCATCCTGCTGGCCAACGAGGGCGGCAAGCAGAACTTCCTGGAGGCGCACGAGATCCTCGGGCTGCCGATGGACGGCACTGCGCTGGTCACGCTCTCGGCCTGCGAATCGGGACTGGGGCGCATCGCGCAGGGCGACGAGGTGCTGGGCTTCACGCGCTCGTTCCTTTCGGCCGGCAGTTCGAGCCTGATCGCATCGCTGTGGCCGGTGTCCGACGACGCGACCGCCGTGCTGATGAGCACGCTCTACGGCGAGCTCTCGAAGGGCCGCGACATCCAGAAGGCGATGCAGGCGGGGCAGCTCGCGGTGCTGAAGGATCCCAAGATGTCCCATCCCTTCTTCTGGGCGCCGTTCAACCTGATCGGCAACTGGCGTCTCACAGTGGGAGGGTGAGATGTCGTTCGCCCCCAGTCTCCCCGCACTTCGTGCCGGTCCGCCAACCCCCTGCCGGGGGCGGGCCGGCCGCTTCGGGCGGCCGTGCGCGGCGGCCCCCACGAAAAAGAAGAACCGCCATGCTCACTAAGAAGAAGCGCGTCAGTCAACGCCACACGCCCGTCGCCTTCGCGGTCACGGCCCTGGTCGGCGCGACCCTGTTCGTCGCGGCCCAGGGTACGCATGCCGCCGAAGCGGACGGCAACGCCACCGAACTGCTGCCGACCACGGACCCCTGCGGCACCTGCGACCGGCCGGTCGCCCAGGCGCCCACTGGCACCGTTGCGCCGCAGAGCCTGCCCGCGGCGCCGCGCGACAGGGGCGGTGCCGCCGGTGCGAGCTTCAGGCTCAACGACCTGCGCCTGAACGGCGTGAAGGCACTGAGCAACGAGGAGCTGCAGGCCATCACCGGCCCCTACATCGGCCGCGAGGTCACGCTCGGCGATCTCGAGGAACTCGCCAAGGCCATCACCGCGCGCTACAAGGAGCGCGGGTACTTCCTCGCGCAGGCCGTGGTGCCGGTGCAGACGGTGCGCGACGGCATCGTGGAGATCAGCGTCATCGAGGGCCGCCTCGGCAAGGTCGACGTCGTCGTCGCGCCCGACGCGCCCATCGCCGAGTCGCGTGTGCGAGGCTTCCTCGCGCCGCTGCAACCCGGCGAGGCGGTCAGCGCGCAGTCCTATGAGCGCGCGATGCTGCTGCTGTCTGACCAGCCGGGCGTCAAGGTGTCGTCGGGCCTGCAGGAAGGCACGCAGCCCGGCACCACCGATCTGTCGGTCGAGGTGGCCGCCGCGCCGCGCTGGGCCTTCACGGCCGAGGGCGACAACCACGGCACCAGGGAGTCGGGCCGCTACCGCCTGGGCGGCACTGCGCGCTGGCTCAGCCCCTTCGGCATCGGCGACAACCTCGACATGCGCGTGCTGGTGTCCAACAGCAACGCGCTGCAGTTCGGCCGCATCGCCTACGAGGCGCCCGTCGGCACCAGCGGGCTGCGCGCGGGCGTGGGCCTCTCGCGCGTGAGCTACGAGCTGGGCGGGCAGTTCGCCGATCTCGACGCGCGCGGGCGCGCCAACGTGCTCGACTTCTCGCTGAGCTATCCGCTGATCCGCCAGCGCCAGCAGAACCTGTTCCTGCGCCTGGGCGTGGACGTGAAGGACCTCACCGACGAGCTGCGCACGGCCGACTTCAATTCGAAGAAGCGCGTGAACGGCCTGAGCCTGGGCTGGACGTGGGAGCGCCGCGACGAGCTGCTCGGCGGCGGTTACTGGGCCAGCTCCGGCACGCTGTACCACGGCAACCTCTCCATCCGCGATCCGGAGAGCCGCGACTTCGACCGCAGCATCACGGGCCACAACACCGCGGGCGGCTTCACCAAGCTGAGCTTCCAGTTCTCGCGCCTGCAGGCCATCGTGCCGCGCCATTCGCTGTATCTGTCGGTGGGCGGCCAGTGGGCCAGCAAGAATCTCGATGCGTCGGAGAAGCTCTCGCTCGGCGGCGCGCGCGCGGTGCGCGCCTACCCGTCGGGCGAACTGCTGGTGGACCAGGGCGTGATCGGCACCGTCGAGTGGCGCTGGTCGCTCAACGAGGAACTCACGCCCTTCCTGTTCTACGACGCCGCGCACGGAAAGATCGTGCGCAACCCGACGCCTTACGACGGCGTGAACAGCCACAGCCTGCGCGGCTACGGCGTGGGCCTGAGCTGGTCGCGCCCGGGCAATTTCTCGATCAACGCGACGCTGGCCTGGCGCGCCGGCACGCCGCCCGCACAGACCGATGGCGGCGGGCGCAACCCGCGCCTCTTCGTGCAGCTCGTCAAGGCGTTCTGACATGGCACGCCCCCAGGCTGCGCGCACTTCGTGTCGCTTCGCCAACCCCCTCGCCGGGGGCGACACCAGCGGCCCGGCGAAGCCGGTTCCGCAGTGTCCGCGGATCGGCCTTGCCGGATTCGTGCAATGCGGGTTATCCGAAAGCGTGATGGAAGACTGAAATGAAACAACGCAATCCATCTTCGCGGGCACCCGCGCGGCGCCTGCAACTGCGGCCCATCGCGCTGTCGCTGATCTGCGCGGGCGCGGCGCCGGCCATGGCGCAGGTGCTGCCCATGGGCTTCACGCCGCTGGCCGGCAACGTCACGATGTCGCAGGCCGCGAACGTGATGACCATCAACCAGGGGCTCGCACGGGGCATCGTCAACTGGACGAGCTTCTCCATCGGCACGGGCGGCGTGGTGAACATCGTGCAGCCCGGGGCGTCGAGCGTGCTGCTCAACCGCGTGACCGGCAACGAGCTCTCGACCATCGCAGGCCAGCTCAACGCCAATGGGCGCATCGTGCTGGTGAACCCCTCGGGGGTGCTGTTCAGCCAGGGCTCGACGGTGAACGTGGGGGGCATCGTCGCGTCCACGCTGGCCATGACGACCAGCGACGCCGACTTCCTCAATCCGGCAACGACGAAATTCAGTTTCGAGCGCGCGGATGCCAGCACGGCAACGGTCATCAACAACGGCCGCATCACCGCGACCGGCGGCGGCCCGGTGGTGCTGATGGGTGCCACGGTGGCCAATGCGCGCATCGGCGAGGACGATCCCAACAGCGGCCGCATCACGGCCGACGGCGGCACCGTCGCGCTGGCCTCGGGCCGCAAGATCACGCTCGACCTGGCCGGAGACGGGCTGACCAACATCGTCATCGCGACCGACGCGATGGCCACGCACGCCAGCGTGAGCAACAGCGGCACCCTCCAGGCCGATGGCGGGCGCGTGGCGCTGGTCGGCCGCTCGGCCACGGTCGGCGAGCTGGTGGTCAACCAGCGCGGCACGGTGCGTGCGCGCAGCGTGGGCACGCGCAACGGCGAGATCTTCCTGGGCGGCGGCGGGGACAACGAGGTGCAGCTCACCGGCGGCACGCTCGACGCCACCGGCGCGGCCGCGGGCGAACGCGGCGGCGACATCCGCGTGCTGGGCGGCAGGGTGACCGTGCAGGGGCTGGCCGACGGCATCAAGGGCGTGGCCGATGCCAGCGGCCAGGCCGGCGGCGGCTCGGTCACGGTGCAGGGCTACGACGTGGCGCTGTCGCCGAACGCGGTGCTGCGCGCCGACGCCACCGGCCCGGGCGCGGGCGGCACGATCGCCGTGGGCTCGGCCAGCGGCGCGGCCTTCGCGGGCGATGGCGCCAATCCGCTGCCACAGCGCGAATCGCATGTGCAGGTCTTCGGCGAACTCACCGCGCGGGGGGCGGGCAGCGGCGCTGGCGGCAGCATCACCACCAGTGGCGACTTCGTGCGCATCGATCCGGCGCGCGTGGAGGCCGCAGGCGGCGCACAGGGTGGTGCCAACGGGCGCTGGACCGTTGCGACGGGCAACGACCTCACCGTGGACGCGGATGCCGACATGCCGGCCTACGACAGCGCCTACCCTGCGCTGTCCTTCAGCGACGTGAGCGCGAGGGGCGTGGGCGCCGCGCTCGGGCGCGGCACCGACGTGACGCTCTCGAGCTCGCGCACCGGCGACAGTGCGGGCGTGACCTTCGGCAATGACGCGCAGGTGGTCAAGAACGAAGGCGGCAGTGCCACGCTGCGCGTCGACTCGGCCGGCGGCATCGCGATGAGCAACGGTTCGGCCATCGACGCGCGCGTGGGTGCGCTCAACGTCGACTTCAACGCCGACTCGACCGGGCTGGTGGCGAAGAATGCCGCGCTGGTAAACGTCAACAGCGGAGAACCGAACTTCGAACTCGACTACGGCGCATCGATCGTCATGAGTGACGCGGCCATCAACGCCAACGGTGGCAACATCCGTTTCTTCGGCCAGGGCGACGCGGACAACGGACGCGCGATCGGCGGTTCGCTGTCGCACAGCGAACTGACGTGGAGCGACGGCATCTTCCTGAGCAACAGCACGCTCGCGACCGGCGGCGCCGGGCAGGTCTCGCTGCGCGGCCAGGGACGCACGCGGGTCGACTCGCAGGACAGCAGCACCAACTTCGCCTACGTGGGCACCGGCGGCGTGCTGCTGCTGGGCAGTGCAGTGCAGGGCGGCAGCGGTGGCGTCGCCATCGACGGACTGGCTTCGCTCGGCGGCGACGGCGTGCGCCTGGGCGAAGGCACCAAGGTCTCGACTCCAGGCAACGTGAGCATCACCGGACGCGGCGTGAACTGGACCGACAACACGCTGCCGGCCGGCTCCATCGACACCACTACGGCGGTGAACGTCGACAGCTCGACGATCGAGGCCGGCGGCGACGTGCGCATCGAGGGAACGGGCGCGAACCTGCAGGCGCTGACCAAGTACCTCGATTTCGCGGCCAATGGCCGCACGGCCGGCGGCGGCAACGGGGTGGCGCTGTCGGGTAGCGTGAGCGCAGGCGATGGCCGGCGCATCGACATCGTCGGCAAGGCAGGCAGCGCAGGTTTCACCGCCGCGCTGGACAGCGGTGGCGCGGTGGTCACCACGCCGACCGGCATACCGGTCTACGGCGTGGCGGTGAGTGCCGACTCGTCGCAGCCGAACCCGCTGCGAACCGCGGGCGGAACCATTGCGCTCGACGCGCAGGGCACCGACATCTCGCTGCGCATGAACGCCCTCGGCTCCGACTCCGGCTCGGGCTTCGGCGCCAGCGCTGCGCCCGACGGCGCCATGCTGTCGGTGGCCAGCAGCACCGGCCAGGGCGGGCGCATCTCGCTGACCGGACGCAACGTGCTGGTGGAGGGCGCGCAGGACTTCGACGGTACGGTCCTGCCCGCCACGCTCGATGCCGGCGGCGCCACCGGCGGCGGCAGCATCGACATCAGGGCCACCAACGTCATCGCGCTCGGCAGCAACAGCAGCCTGGACGCCAGCGCCGGCTCGGCGGGCGGCAACGGCGGCACCATCAACGTGATCTCGGGCGACACGCTGCGCGCCTACGGCAGCATCTCCGCGCGCGGCGCGGGCGGGGGCAGCGGCGGCAACGTCGAGACGTCGGCGCCGCACTTCGCGCTGGCGGGGCTTCGCGTGGACGCGTCGGCCCAGTCGGGCACGTCGGGCACGGCAGGCACCTGGACCATCGATCCGTACAACGTCACCATCGCCCACGGCACCGCCAGCGGCAGCCTCACGGGCGACCCCTTCGTGCCGCTCGCGAACTCCACGGTGCAGGACGGCGACATCAACGCGGCGCTCGACAAGGGCACCAGCGTGACGATCACCACCGGCACGGGCGGGCTGGCGACCGACGGCAACATCAGCTTCGACACGCTCGCGGCCATCCAGCGCACCACCGGCGGCGCGCCGGTGACCTTCCAGCTCGACGCGGCGCACAACATCGGCAGCTCCGGCGCCACCAACTCGATCCAGTCGACCGGCGGCGCGCTCAACGTCGTGTTCAACGCCGGCGTGGGCGGGCAGGGCGGGGCGATCAGCTACAACGGCAGCATCGCCACCAACGGCGGCGACGTGACGATGAACGCCGCCGCCGGCGCGAGCTCCGGCTCGGCGATCTCGCTCAACAGCACCACCATCGACACGCGCACCGCGGCAGGCGACGCCGGAGCGGGCGGCTCCGTGTCGATCACCGGCACGCGCAGCCTGCCGACCACGGTCGTCAACACGGTGCCCACGGTCGACCTCACCGGCGTGACCATCACCAGCAGCACCGGCGACGTGTCGATCTCGGGCATCGGCCAGCACGGCGACGGCGTGCGCATACAGAACGGCGCGGCAGCCAGCCAGATCCTCACCACCGGCGGCGACATCTCCATCGCCGGCGTCGGCGCCAGCTACACCTACAGCACCTCGCCGCTGTCGGTGCAGAGCGTGGACATCACCGGCGCGACGGTGATCCGCAGCGTCGACGGCAACATCGGCATCCGCGGCCTGGTGACGCCGGGGCCGCTCGATGCGCCCTCGGGCGGCGTGCTGGTGGGCGGCACGTCGTTCGTCACCACGCTGGGCCTGGGCAACGTCGACATCGCGGGCGAATCGCGGGCCAACGGCACCGGCCTCACGGTCGCTGCCGGAGCGCGCGTCAGCGGCAACAACAGCGTGGTGCTGCGCGCCGGCAACAACGGCACCACCGACGCGCTGGTGCTGGCCGGCAGCGTGCGCGCCGGCAACGTGCTGAACCTGCGCCCCGGCGGCGTCGACGCGGCGGGCAACGCGGTCGACCGCACGGCGGACACCATCACGCTGGGCGGCACCGCGGCCACGGGCTTCGCGGTGTCGGCCAACGAGTTCTCCAGGCTGGACGCGCCCACGATCGTGGCCGGAAGCAACGCCCACGCCGGCAACATCGCCGTGGTGGGCCCGCTCGCGCTGCCCGGCGCGCTGACATTGCAAAACGGCAGTGGCGGCGGCATCCAGCTCGGCGGCGCGATCACCGCGTCGACCGTGGGGCTGGTCTCCGCCGGCGACATCACGCAGACGGCCGCGGCACCGATCACCGCCGGCACGCTGCTGGCGCGCTCAACCGGCGGCAGCGTGCTGCTGGACCGCGCCGCGAACAACGTCAGCGCCGACACCCTGGGCGGTGGCGCGGCCGGCGCCTTCCGCTACGTGGATGTCGACACGGTCAAGCTCGGCCCGGTGAGCGTCACCGGCTACGACGCGGCGGGCAACGCGCCGCAGCTCGTGTCGGCCACGTCGATGGCCGCCGACACCGTGTTCGTGCGAACGCTCAGCGGCGACCTGCTGCTGGGCGCCAACGTGAGCAGCACCGGCGGCACCGACCTGGTGGCGGCCTCGCGCTTCCAGAACACGGGCAGCTACACCATCGGCGGCGCACCGTGGCGCGTGTGGGCCGACACCTGGGTGGGCGAGACGCGCGGCGGCCTCGCGGGCTCGGGGCTCTATCCCAACCTCTACCACTGCGCCTACTCGGGCCTGTGCACGGTGGGCATCCCCGCAGGTGCCAACCACTTCATCTACGCGCAGCAGCCGGTGGCCACCGTGCTCATCGGCGACGCGACGCGGCCCTTCGGCGCCGCGAACCCGCTCTTCAGCTACATCGTGAGCGGCCTGATCCTGGGCGACACGGGCGCGGGCTTCTCGGGCACCCTGTTCTCTCCTGCACTGCCAGGAAGCCTGCCGGGCACCTACCCGATCAACGGCAGCTTCACCTCGGCCGAGGGCTACAGGGTCAACGTGGTGCCGGGCAGCCTGCGCGTCGCCGGCGCGCCCTCGGTGCCGCGGCCCGACGTGCTGCGCGACCTGCCCGACACATGGCTGTACGACCGCAACATCGGGCCGCCGCCGATCTGCTTCGCCACCGGCCCGCTCGACGGCGACCGCGCATCGCAGGGCGGCGACGTGCTGGCGCGCGAATGGTCGCGCGTACGTTCGCGGCCCAACCTGTCGAGCTGCGTCGACACCGAGAAGCGCAACGGCTGCGCGGATTTCTGAGGCGTGTAAACGCCGCTGCAAGGTGGCGTTAAAGAAGCGTTGCGCGAAGAGGCGAGTCCTCTTCATGCACGCAGGAATGATCGCGCAGTAGTTCACGCAGGGCGCGAACGGCTCGCGAGCCGTCATCGGCATGGGTGCCCCCGGCACACAGAATCCCGAACAAACAAGGTCTTCGTCCTCGGCACGAGAGACGGTCTGTCCAGGGAGTTCCATGTCCAACGTCAACAGCGCGCCCGCACGCGCCTTTCTGCCATGAGGCGGCGCGTCAGCGTCCGCACGCCCGCAGGCGATGCCCTTCGGTTCCACCGGCTGGCCGGCCGCGAGGAACTGAGCCGGCTCTACAGCTTCGATCTCGACCTGCTGGGCGGCCACGACGCGATCGACCCGAACGCGATGCTGGGAAAGTCCGCCACCGTCGTCATCCAGACCGAAGGCGGCGAGGCGAGGCACCTGGATGGCATCGTCACCCGATTCGGTCTTTCGGGCGAGGACGACCGACATTGCTTCTACCGGATGAAGCTGCGCCCCTGGCTTTGGCTGGCGACGCTGCGTTCCGACTTCAGGATATTCCAGGACCAGAGCGTTCCCGAGATCGTCGCGGCCGTGCTCGAGCGATACGGTTATCCGCTCGAGCGCAGGCTCAGCCGAACGTACCGTCGCTGGAACTACTGCGTGCAGTACGGCGAGAGCGACTTCGACTTCGTCTCCCGCCTCTGCGAGCACGAAGGCGTGTATTACTACTTCCGCCATGAAGACGCGCAGCACGTGTTGGTCTTCGCCGACGACATCGCCGGTTCGCACGGACCGTTGCCCGGCGGCGAAGAGCTGCGCTTCCATGTCGACGAGCATGCCGGCATGACCGGCGGCCCCGATGCCGGCGAGCGCGTCTACGAATGGACCGCTTGCGACGAGGTTCGGCCCGGCCGATTCCTGCATGACGACTACGACGACCTGCACCCCAGGGCAGACCTGAGCCAGTCGCGGCAGAAGGCAGGCGGCCACGACCACGACCGCTACGAGCAGTACGAGTGGCCCGGCGGCTATGCGCGGCTGGAGGACGGCGACGCCTACGCGGCCGTCCGCAACGAGGAGCAGCACAGCGAACGCAGCCGTGCCAGCGGCCGCTCCAACAGGCGCGACCTCGCGCCGGGCTTCACCATGCGCCTGGCCGAGCATCCCCGTGCCGGCCAGAACCGGCAATACCTGCTGCTGGGCGTGAGCTACGACCTGCGGGAGAACCTCCAGGCCACAGAGGGAACGCAATCCTCCGAAGGCTCGGTGCAGCGCTTCGCGTTCGAGGCACAGCCCACGAGCCTTCCATGGCGGCCCCGGCGCATGACACCCAAGCCGCGCACGCATGGTCCTCAGACCGCCGTCGTGGTCGGTCCTCCTACGGAAGAAATCTGGACCGACCAGCACGGTCGCATCAAGGTGCAGTTCCACTGGGACCGGCTCGGCCGCCACGACGAGAACACCAGCTGCTGGATGCGCGTGTCCTCCAGCTGGGCGGGCGCGAACTTCGGCGAGGTGGCGCTGCCCCGCATCGGGCAGGAGGTCGTCGTCGACTTCCTCAACGGCGATCCGGACTGCCCCATCGTCATCGGCCGCGTGCACAACGCCGACCTCATGCCCGCCTGGGCGCTGCCCGCGCAGAAGCATATTGCCGGCTATCGCAGCCGCGAACTCGGCGGCGGCGAACGCGGCAACCATCTTGCGCTGGACGACACGAGCGGCAAGCCGCAGGCCCAGCTCAAGAGCGACCACCTCAGCAGCAGCATCAGCCTCGGGCACATCGGCCGCATCGAGAGCACCGCAGGCCGCCAGGACGACCGCGGCCAGGGCTTCGAACTGCGCACCGACGGGCACGGCGCGGTGCGCGCAAGCGCTGGGCTGCTCGTCACCACCGAGGCGCGACCGAATGCACAGGCGCACCTCACGGACATGCGCGAGACGGTTGAGCGGCTGGCGCGAAGTCGCGAGCTGCACGAGGGCATGGGCCGGATGGCACACGACGCCGGGGCGCAGGATGCGGGCGACCAGGACGAGGTGGTCCGCGAACTCAAGGAACAGGACGAGGCCATCCGGGGCAGCCCCGACGCGGCGGTGCAGGGCGAGTTCCCCGAGTTCGCGCGGCCGCACCTGACGCTGGCCAGCCCGGCCGGCATCCAGGCCACCACGCAGGGCTCCACGCACATCGCCAGCGCGGGGCACAGCGCCCTCAGCAGCGGCGCGCACACCAGCGTGAGCGCGGGCAGGAGCCTGCTCGCCAGCGCGCGGGACGCGGTGCGCCTGTTCGCCTGCAAGGCCGGCATGCGGCTGATCGCAGGCAACGCGGACATCGACATCCAGGCCCTGCGCAACAGCATCAACCTGCTCGGCAGGCTCAACATCAAGCTAGAGGCGGAGCGCATCACCATCACGGCCAAAGAGGAAGTGCTGATCAACGGTGGCTCCAGCTTCAGCCGCTGGAACGCGCAGGGCATCGTGCACGGCACCAACGGCCTGTGGCGCGAACACGCCGCGACCCACAGCTTCGTGGGCCCTGCGAGCCGCGCGACGCAACTGGTGAACCAGGACCCGAACGCCGCTTTCGATCAGGAACTCATATTCCATCACCTCGACGAGGACAACTCGACGGCGGCCCGGCAGGTGTTCAGGCTCGCACGCGAAGGAGAGCCGCCACCGCGCGGCCCTGCGCCCGCCAGCGCACGAGTATCGGACCGAGATGGAGCCATCACCGCCAGCGACGGCTCCACGCATGTGCAGCGTGCCGATGCGCCGGAGTTCTACAAGGTGCGCTGGCTCGGGAGGATCAAGGAAGGTTCGACTGCCGGAGGGAGCGCGTGATGGCGGTACAGGGAGAAGACCAGGACATCTGGACCGATTTCTCGCTCGGCATCGGCGGCTTCGCCGAAGTGGGCGTGGTCATCACGCCCGTGGCCGACAAGCGCAGGATTCGCGTGCATGTGCCGCCGGGAAAGCTCATCCCCATCGTCTTCCTGCCGGGCATCATGGGCAGCAACCTGCGGCTGTCCAGGGCGCGGCAGGCGCTGCTCAAGCGCAAGGACAACATCGCCTGGCGGCCCGACGACACAGGCGACGTGCTGGGCCGGCGCGGTGACAGCCCGGCGCAGCGCCAGATGCGCCTGGACCCCGACGAGGTGGAGGTGGACCGCTACGAGGTCACCGACAACGGCCCGGCAGGGTACGACGCGACGGGCGATGCGACCGTCAGCTCCGACAAGCGCCACGCCCACGTGCCCGACAAGCTGGGCCCCGTCAGCAAGCTGCTGATCGACGACCCCAAGGCCGATCCGAACCATCCGCTCGCGGCGAACAAACAGAGCTTCTCGGCCGCGCAGAAGGCCCGTGCACGCGGCTGGAGCGAGGTGATGTTCAGCGCCTACGGCGACATCATCAAGCACATGGAAAGCCGCCTCAACGACATGCTGCAAGGCCGGGGCGAGCAGGTGAAGGTGTCCTCATGGTGGTCGAACAGCGAAGACCCGCAGGCGATGGTGGGGCGCGCGCCGTCGGGCTTCGGCGCGCAGGAGGGCCCCGCGCTTTCCGAGGCCGACCTCATGAAGATCGGCAACTGCTGGTACCCCGTGCACGCCTTCGGCTACAACTGGCTCAAGAGCAACGGCGATGAAGCGAGGTCGCTCGCACCGAAGATCGACAAGCTCGTGCAGACCTACAACGACAACGGCTTCGACTGCCCCGGCGTCATCCTGGTCACGCACAGCATGGGCGGCATCCTGGCGCGCGCGCTGATCCATCCGGACTACGGCAACATCAAGGACAAGGTGCTGGGCATCGTGCACGGGGTGATGCCCACCACCGGCGCCGCGGCAGCCTACAAGCGCATGCGCGCCGGCTTCGAGGGCGGAGGTCCCCTGGACATCGTCGCGAACATCATCCAGGGCTTGCTGGGCGATGACGGGGAGAAAGTCACGGCGGTGCTGGCCAACGCACAAGGCGGCCTCGAACTGCTGCCCGCGGCCGCATACGGCACGCAGTGGCTGCATGTGCAGGACCAGGAGGGCAACTTCCTCGCGCGCCTTCCGCAAGGCGATGCCGTGGAGGAGATCTACACGCAGGATGCGGGCAAGTGGTGGCGGTTGATCAATCCGGAGTGGATTGATCCGGCTGGGCAGGCAGGGAAACCGTCTAGTGAGGGTGGCAAGGCTGAAGAACAGATCGGACCGAAAGCGACTATGGAGCGAATCAAGGATGCCATCAGGTTCGCCAACGCTATCGAAAGCACCTTCCACAAGAACACCTATGCCCACTACGGCAACGAACCCAAGCAACTGGCCTGGAACGAGGTGTCGTGGCGTGTGGTCGATGGGGACGCCGCGAAGGCAGGAGACCCTGCCAACTGGACCTTCGTGCCCGGCGAAAGGGGCGACAACAAGAAAGGCTTGCTGAAGGTACGCGGCAACTACGGTACGGAACTCATCCTCAAGCTTCAGCCACCCCATGCGGCGGCCGATGGCACGGTGCCCGTCGAGCGCAGTGCCAGCAAGGTGAAGGCCAAGCTCAAGTTCGTCCAGCGCGGCTACGACCATCAGAACAGCTACAGGAATCCGGATGCCAACGCCTCGACGCTGTACGGCATCGTGCGCATTGCCAACGAATTCGATCCAGCGTGGTGGGACAAGAAGGACTGAAGTGCTTGCGCAATCATGAAAAGGAAACCAACCCGATGAAGAACCCTCGCATTGAGAAGCTGTTCGAGCACACCAAGCTGCTGTGTTTCGGACGCTATGTACTCACAGTTCCCATGGACTCGCGCCTGGCCTTCGGGCGCGACTTTCCGACTTTGCCCAACCAGGCCAATGACATCGAGAAAGTGATGGAGGCCGAACGGGCCAAGATTCTGGCAGCGAACAAAACCGCTCAGATCAACTACTTTGGCAAAGGCCCGGCGCCGGATACGTGGCTGATTCGCTCATACAAGAGCGGATCAGCCAAGGAACTCGATTTGGAAGGGCTTCGTATCTATCACGTTGTAGGACCACATATCTTTTTGAATCACAGGGGGACGGACAACGGAGCGACTGCCGATTCCATCCTCCGAGACACGATCGAAATTGCCCAGAATCTGCGACCCCGAGAGCCCGACGAAGTCCCCACCGAACAAGGCCTGTGCCACGAGTTCGGCTTCCGCCGCCTCGACGGCTCCAGAGGCAACGTGCTCACGCAGGTCGGCCTGCACATGGCGGCCCTGCCCGACGTGGTCTTCAGCGTCGAGAGCAACCAGACCGTCAACACCAAGTTCGCCGGCAACAGCGACGGCCTGCTCAAGCTCATCGCCGACCGCAAGCGCGAGGCCGGCAGCCGCTACCCCAAGCTCACGACCCTGCGCGAGGGCAGGAAGAACGTCCACGGCTGGAACGGCGAAGAGTCGCTGGTGCGTCGCGACGACGGCACGCACGACTTCGAATGGATGTTCATCGGCGAGGACGGCGGCAGCGTTGCGCGCCCGGGCAACCTCGACGTGACGATGCACACCAAGGTCATGGCCGACCGCATCGGCGCGGCGCCGGCTTCCTCGCTCAGTGACGAGGAAGCCATCGCGCTGTGGGACAGGCTGCTCGACGGCCTTAAGTTCCGCGTCGCGGTGCCGGGGGCGCCGGCCGAAGCCGTTGCGATCCAATGAGGGATTCACGATGACATCGAAACACGAACCGACGCGCCGCAAGGCGCTGCAACTGGCTGCCGGCGCCTTGGCGATGGCGTCTTCGCCGGCGTCTGTGATCGCGCGGCTCCAGCTCGAAGGCGAGTTCGCCGGGCCATCGGCCAATGTGCTGTGGAAGCCCGTCGACGATGCCTGGCGTTTCGCGGAGTCCTCCGACGAGCTCGTCGATATCGGTCCCGTCCAGTAGCCGCTTCGCGCCCCGGTCGAACCTCACCACGTCGTGGCCAGGGCGGCGAAGCTCCACTCATTGCGCCAAGCCGCCGGCTCAGGCCATGACTCGCCGCCGCGTCGTGAGCAGCGCGCGCAGCTTGGCCGGCGCGACCGGCTTGGTCAGCAGCATCACGCCGCCGTGGCGCAGCCGCTGCAGCACTTCGGGCCCGGTGGCGCCCGACACCAGCACCGCCAGCGCATCGGGCTGCAGCCGCCGGGCGGCATCGATCACCTCCACGCCGTCGCCATCGCCTGCGAGCTGCAGGTCGCACAGCACCGCGTCGTAGTGGATGTCGCCGCGGCCCAGGCGCGCGATGGCCTCGGCGCCGGTGCCCACGCATTCGACCTGGCAGCCCCATTGCTCCAGCAGCGCGCGGCTGCCGTCGAGGATGGCGGGGTCGTCGTCCACCACCAGGCAGCGCAGGCCGGCCAGCGGCGCGGGCGCGATCTGCGGTGGCTGGGGAGGCGCCACGTCGGCCAGGCGTGCGGCCGGCAGCGTGAAGGCGAAGGTGCTGCCGGCCTGCAGCGCCGAGCGCACGGTGATGCGCGTGCCCAGCAGCGCGGCGATCCGCGCGCAGATCGCCAGGCCCAGCCCGAAGCCGCGGCGGCGGTCGCGCTCGGTGTTGGCCACCTGGTAGAACTCCTCGAAGATGCGGCTCTGGTGGATGGGCGCGATGCCCACGCCGTTGTCGCGCACCTCGATGCGCACGCCGCCCGCGCCGCGCCGCGCCGCCACCAGCACCGTGCCGCCCTCGGGCGCATGGCGCAGCGCGTTGGTGACCAGGTTGCCGACGATGCGCCGCAGCATCGACGCATCGGATCGCACGGCCAGCCCGCGGTCGCTCCAGCGCAGCCGCACGCGCGCCTCCGCTGCGGCCGCGGCGTGCTGTGCGTCGAGCTGGTCGAACAGCTCGGCGAGCGGCACCTTGACGATGGCCGGCGTGAGCACCTGCGCGTCGAGCCGAGAGATCTCCAGCAGGTCGTCCAGCAGCACGCCCATGAACTCGGTGCTCTCCTGCAGCCGCAGCACCGCGGGGCGCTGCGCTGCAGACGCGCCGGGCAGCAGGCCGTCGATGAACAGGCCCATGGCGTGCAGCGGCTGGCGCAGGTCGTGGCTCGCGGCCGCGAGGAAGCGCGCGCGAGAGAGGGCCGCCTGCTCGGCCTCGGCCATGCGCTGCAGTGCGACGGCGGTCGCCTCGCGAACCTGCTCCTCGCTGACCTGGCGGTTGTGCTGCAGGCGCTCGGCCAGCCGGTCGATGTCGTGCGCGAGCACAGCAAGCTCGTGCGTGCCGCGCGCGCCGCCTTCCACCACGTCGCAACGCACCTCGAAATGCCCCGCCTCCAGCGCCGCGACCGTGCGTGACACGCGCCGCAGCGGCCGCGCGACCGTGCGCGCCATGTGCCGCACCGAGGCCCATGCCGCGATCAGCGCGACCAGCGCGATGCCGACGCCCGCGATCAGCGAGCGGCTGCGCTCGCGCGTGTAGGCCGTGGTGTCGCGGAAGGTCTGCACCAGGCCGATGGGCGCGTCGCCCGCCGCGGTGGAGCCCGCGGGCGCGAAGGCGCTGGCGCGCGAGGCCTCGCGCAGCGTGACCGGCGAGGTGAACATGCGCAACTGCGCGAGCGACGGCGTCTTGGGCCCGGCGGTCACGTAGATGCCGGCACTGTTGCTGATCTCCACGCGCGTGACCTGCCCGCCGCGCAGCGCGGCGTTGGCGACGTTCTGCAGGGCAGGCACGTCGCCCGCGTAGAGGCTCAGGTCGGACATGGCCGCCACCTGCTTCGCGACCGCCTGGCCTTCGGCGTCGAACGCGGCTTCGAGGGTCTGCAGCCGGTTGTGCGTGAACCAGCCGGTGAGCGCCAGCGCCACCGCCGCGCACGGCACCACGCCGAGGCGGAACAGGTCGCGCTGGAGGTTGCCGCGCAGCACCAGCGTGTGCGGTGAGCGGAAGGACGCAGGCGGCGGCGAAGCCGATGGGCCCGGCGAGCCCGCGCCCTCCGCCCCCGAGGGCTGCGCCGGGTCGAGGGAAGGTGGAGGGCTGCTCATCGCGGGGCCGCGAGCCGGTCGGTCAGCTCCCGCTCCTGCGGCAGGCGCAGGCCGAGTCCGCGCGCCACGGTGGCGTTGACCCGCACGGCGGCCGGCGTCGCGGCTTCCACCAGCGGTGCGTTGCTGCCGCTGCCGGTGCCGCCGCTGCTGCCGGCTGCGCTCGCGACCTTCTGCCCGAGCTGCCGCGCCTGCTGCGCGAGCTGCGAGGGCGTGGAGACCGCCGCCGCCAGTCCGCCCGACCGCACCAGCCCCTCGCTGGCGCCGAACACCGGCAGGCCCGCGCTCGCACCGGCGCGCAGCACCGACAGCGTGGCCGCCTGGTTGTCGCCGATGAGGTCGGGCAGCACCATCAGCGCGTCGCTCTGCGGCACCACCAGCCGCAGGGCCGAGGCGATCGACCGCGCATCGGGCACGTATTCCACGCGCAGGTCCCATGCCGGGTTTGCGCCCTGGGCGGCGCGCTGCAGTTCGCGCACCAGCGGCTCCGATTCCGGCGTGGCGACCACGCCCACGCGGTGCTTCTGCGGCAGCACCGCATTGACCAGCGCGAGCTGGTCGGCCATGGCCGGGTCGCGCAGCAGCACGCCCACGCGGCGGTCGGCGCGGCGCAATGCCGGGCTGGAGGCCTTGAGCGTCTCGTACTCGAGCCGGCTGAGCATCGCCAGCACCAGCGGCTCCTGGCCCGGACGCTCGATGGCTGCGCGCGCGGCGGCAGGGCCGACGGCCATGGTGAGAGGAGCGTCGGCAGCAGCACTGCGCAGGCTGCGGGTTCGCACGCCTGCGTTGGCGGCGCGCTCGGGCTCGGGTGCGAAGGCGGGTGCGGCCGCTTCGGGCTGCGCGGCGGATGCGCCCCCGGGCGAGACGCGCACCAGCTCGAACCTGCCGCCGGGCTCCTGGTCGGCACGCAGTTGTTGCACGAACTCGGAAGAGGCAGCCATGTCGTCGCCCATCAGCACCGTGAGGCTCGCGGCTGCCGCACCGTCGGCTGCAGCGGTCCAGGCGAGCACCGCCGCCAGCGCGACGAGGACGGCGCGCCACGGCCTTCTCGAAGAGGGCGGGAGAACGGGAATCACGGCAACAAACATGGACTGCTTTCGCAGCGAGAGGCGATGACCCAATGTAAGGACGACCCCCTCTTCGCGCGATAAGGCGGAGGGCTTATGTCAGCGTCCGCGGCAGCCTGCCGCTGTGATGAATTCCCTCGCGGCGATGGCCGCAAGGCCTATGCCTGATGGCGTAGCTGGTTCTCCTCCAGGCTTCGCGCACTTCGTGTCGCGCGCGCCTTCGCCCTTGCGGGGGCAACACCTGCGGCCCGGCGAAGCCTTCCGGGGCAACACCTGCGGCCCGGCAAAGCCGGTTCCGCGGTGTTTCGCGCTAGGAGAGCGCCTTTTAAGCGCTGGCTGCCTGCGCCGCCGCGGCGCGCTGCGCCTGGATCGCCTGGCGCAGCACGCGCGGCGACACGGGCTTGTAGAGCACCGTGATGCCGGCGCTCGCCACTTCGCGCAGGCGGTCGGGCTTGGTCTCGCCGGTCACCAGGAGGCGGGCGGTGGCTGGGCCGATGCCGCGCGAGTGGCGCTCCAGTGCGGCGATCACGTCCAGGCCGTTGTCGCCGCCTTGCAGCAGCAGGTCGCTGATGACCACGTCGGGCGGCTGCGACCAGCCGTCGGCCATGGCCAGCGCTTCGGCGCGGGTCTGCGCGGGCAGCACCTCGGCGCCCCAGTTGGAAAGCACCACCGTCAGGCCCTCGAGGATGGTGCGCTCGTCGTCGATCACGAGGATGCGCACGCCGGCCAGGCTCTCTTCTTCCTCGATGGCGGCGAAGGCGGGTGCTGCCGCGGGCACCGGCAGCGCGGCGGCGGCCGAGCGCACCAGCACCCGCACGCAGGTGCCCTTGTTCAGCTTCGATGTCAGGTCCACGCGCGTGTTGAGCAGCTCGGCCAGCCGCTGCACCGTGGCCAGGCCCAGCCCCATGCCGCGCGCGCCGCGCGATGCCGCCTGCCGGCCCGCGGGCTCCACCTGGTAGAACTCCTCGAACACCCGAGCCTGGTGGTGCGCGGCGATGCCCACGCCGGTGTCGACCACGTCGATGCGCACGCCCCGGCCGCGCCGCCGCGCGCCGATCAGCACGCCGCCCTCGATGGTGTGGCGCAGCGAGTTCGAAACCAGGTTGTTCAGGATGCGCGAGAGCATCACGTAGTCGCAGCGCACCCACACGTCGGTCTTGCGCACCACCAGCCGCAGGCCCTGCTGCTCGGCCACGGGGCGGAAGTTGCGGCTGATCTCCTCGAACAGCCGGTCGAGCGGAAAGTCGATCCACTGCGGCTGCAGGACGCCCGCGTCGAGCTGCGAGAGGTTCAGCAGTTCGGAGAACAGGCGGTCCAGCGAATCGACGCACTCGCGGATGTGGCCGATGCGCTGCAGCTTCACCGGATCGCTCTCGCCGTTGGCCAGCCCGTCGGAGAAGAGCGTGAGCGCGTGCAGCGGCTGGCGCAGGTCGTGGCTGGCGGCGGCCAGCAGCCGGGTCTTGGCCTGGCTGGCCACCTCGAGCAGCTGGTTCTTGCGCGCCAGCTCGGCGGTGGCGTCGTTGATGCGGGTCTGCAGCAGCCGGTGGCTTTCTGCGAGCGCGCGCGCGGCCTCGTTGAAGCCCTGCTGCAGGTGGCGCACCTCGGCCGTGCCCTCGATGGCCACGCTGGCGTCCTCGCCCGCGCCCAGCCGGTCGACCGCCTTGCCTAGCGCGCGGATCGGCTCGCTGATGCGCCGGGCCGCCCACCAGCCGGCCAGGCCCACGCCCACCAGGCTGACCGCCAGCACCAGCCCCACGTTGAGCCACACCGAGCGCCGCGCGCTCTGCACGGCCGCCAGGCTCATCTCGACCATCACCTTGCCGTTGTGGCGGCCGTCGTCGCTCACGATGGGCACCACCACCTGCAGGCCCTCGGCGCGGGCGCGGTCCATGGTCTCGGAGTTGGCGACGATCTCGCCGTCCTCCGTCCAGATCTGCACCTGCTGCACGTTGGGCTGGTAGGTGCCCGACTGGGCGGTGCGCGCGAGCGCGCGGCGGTCCATGCGCGCCAGCGGCGCCTGCGCCACGGTGGCCACCTGCAGCGCCACGGTCTGCGCGTTGGCGCGCATCAGCTCGGTAAGGTTGCCCAGGTGCTGGCGCGTCAGCACGGCGATGGCCGCCAGCGTGGCCAGCGCCGCCGGCACCATCGCCAGCAGGATCAGCTGCTGGGCGAAGGTCAGGCGCCCCAGGCTGCGGATGACGCGGAAGTTCCAGTTCATGAAGAAGGCATCACAGGCATGGGCGCCAAGCTTGGGAGGGCGGTCCGGGGCAGGAAAGCTGGGAAAAACATCACAACAAATGTTTGCAATTGATATTTAATGGCGTCCGCGCCGCCCATGTTAGACCCGCCGATGCGCGCCGGCCCTATGTCTTTCGCTCCAGAAATGCAGGCTTCCATGCGCCGATTCGCCGAGTTCTCAGCCGCCCTGCTCCGCGCGGGCACCCTGGCATTGGCTGCGCTGCTGCCCTTCGCGGCCTCCGCCCAGGCCGACCCGCTCGACGGCCCGGTGCGCTTCGGCATCCTGCCGCTGGGCGGCGCGTTCGAGTCGCGCAGCGACTGGGACCCGCTGCTGGCGGAGCTCAGCCGGGCCATCAACCGGCCGGTGAGCGTGCTGTCGGTCAATTCGTATGAGGCGCTGGAGCAGGCCATCCAGCGCGGTGAGGTCGACATGGCCTTCCTCTCGGGGAAGATGGCGCTCGACGCCGTCACCCAGCGGCGCATGAAGGTGGTGGCGCAGGTGGTGCGCCACGACGGCCTGCCCGGCTACCGCGCGCTGCTGCTGTCGCGCAAGGCGCCGCCCTTCAATTCGCTGAAGAACCTGCTCGACCAGCCCGACCGCTGGCGGCTGGCGCGCGGTGAGAAGCAGTCGGTGTCGGGCTTCATCGTGCCGCAGCTGCAGCTCTTCCTGCCCAACCACATCGCGATGGAGACGCGCTTTCGCAGCGAGGCCGTGGGCACCCACCAGGCCAACGCGCTGGCCGTGGCCAACAACGAGGCCGACGTGGCCACCAACAACACGGCCGACTTCGAGCGCTTCAAGACGCGCTTTCCGGCCGAGACCGAGCGGCTTCAGGTGCTGTGGGAGTCCGACCTCATCCCGCACGCGCAGATCGTGGTGCGGCGCGAATACACGCCCGAGCTGCGCAGGCGCGTGCAGGCCTTCCTGGTGGCCTACGGCCGCGGCAAGGGGCCGCGCGGCGACGCCGAACGGCTGGTGCTGAAGTCGCTGCACGACCTGGCCGGCTTCGTGGCGGCCGACAACAGCTCGCTGCAGCCGGCCGCCAGGCTGGCCTACCAGCTGGCCAAGCAGAACGCCA
>CAJYQC010000565.1 GCA_913776885.1 uncultured Variovorax sp. | reverse complement strand
GTCGGCGTGATCACGACCGGATCGCGCAGCACGCCGGACTCGTAGCGCTTCACCCGGGCCACTTCAGCGGCCTGCTGCTGCGCGGTGAGATTCTTGTGCACGATCCCGATGCCGCCTTCCTGCGCGATGGCGATCGCGAGGCGGGCTTCGGTCACGGTGTCCATGGCCGCGGAGACGAGCGGCAGGTTCAGCGTGATGTTGCGGGAGAACTTGGTGGCGAGGGAGGTGTCCTTGGGCAGGACCTGGGAGAAGGCTGGCACCAACAACACGTCGTCGAAGGTCAGCGCTTTGCCGAGAAGGCGCATGGGTGAAGCTCCAAAAGAAGGATTGTAACGAGGCCGGCACGGGGTTTGCCCGTACAGGCAATTGACGAACGTTGCAAAACCACCCGCGCCGGATGTTGCAAAACGTAAGGCCGGGCTAAACTTCGGGGATGAAATTCGTCCACTGGCTGGTATTGGGATGTGTGGTTGCGCTGCCGCTGTCGGCAAGCGCCCAATGGCAATGGCTCGACAAGAACGGCAAGAAGGTCTACAGCGATCAGGCCCCGCCGCCCGACGTGCCCGAGAAGAACATCCTGCGCCGCGTCGGCCCGCCGCCCGCCGCGCGCTCCACCGCCAACCCGAACGTCGACGCACCGGCGGCCGCGGAAGGCACCGCCGAAACCCCAGTCGCCGCGCCGAAGGCTGCCGCGGCCCCGAAGCCCACCGGCGTCGACAAGGAACTCGAGGAAAAGACGAAGAAGGCCGAGGCCGAGCAGAAGGCCAAACAGGCCGCCGAAGAAGCCAAGGCGGCCAAGGCCAAGGCCGACAACTGCGCCCTGGCCCGCCAGAGCAAGGCCACGGTCGACAGCGGCATCCGCCTCGCGCGGGTCAACGCCAAGGGCGAGCGCGAGATCATGGACGACAACGCCCGCGCCGCCGAGCAGAAGCGCATCCAGGACGTGATCAACAGCGACTGCAAGTAGCCAGCCGCCAGCAGTCGCCGGCAGCGGTCTCTCAGTAGCCGGCTTTCCCGCCCTTGCGGCGGTTCGCGAACAGGCCGGTCCCCCGCGTGCCCTGGCGCTGGAAGCGCTCCCGACGCGCGACCTTCGGATCGACCGTGAGCGGGCGGCACAGCTCGGCACGGTCGCCGTCCTTCAGTGCCTGGTCCCATTCGACAGCCTTGCCCCAGATGCCCGGCGTCATCGTCTGGCGCCAATCGAGATCCGGAAAGCGCCGGGGCAACTCGCTGGCCTGCACTGCATCGGCCAGCGTCGCACCTTGCGGCAGGCGCAGCACCTGCTCGAACACCTCCCGCGGCGCGGGCGAACAGCTCAGCGTGACGTCGATGCCCATCGCCGCAGGGGGTCAGGGCGAGCCGTAGACCTGCTCGGCGCGCTTGACGAAGGCCTCGACGAGGCTGGAGGCGATGGTGTCGAACACCGGCCCCACAAGGGCCTGCAGGGCGAAGTTGCTGAAGCCGTAGCTCAGATGCAGCTCGACGCGGCAGGCGCGTTCGCCCTCTTCTCCCACGGGCGTGAATTTCCACTTGCCGTCGAGGTTGGAGAACGGGCCGTCGACCAGCTTCAACTGCACCTCGCGACCCGGAATGTGGGTGTTGCGGGTGGTGAAGCTCTGGCGCAATCCGGCGAAGGCGAGGCCGACTTCGGCCGTCATGCCGGCTTCGTCCTCCTCGATGACGCGGGACTTGTCGCACCACGGAAGAAACTGCGGATATTTGGCGACGTCGGTGACGAGCGCATACATCTCTTCGGCGCTGTACCAGATGAGGACGGACTTGTTGACTGTTTTCATAGAATCGGCACAGCGTGCGCGACGGATTGTATTGAAGCCATGCAGCCCCCATATTTCCGAGCCATGGCCACTACCAAGAAACAAGATACCTCCTCCCGCATCGCCGACAACAAGAAGGCCGCGTACAACTACTTCTTCGAAGAGCGCTTCGAGGCCGGCATGGTCCTCGAAGGCTGGGAAGTGAAGGCGCTGCGCGAAGGCAAGGTGCAGCTCACCGACGGCTACGTCGTGATACGCAACGGCGAGCTCTTCGTGCTGGGCTGCCAGATCAACCCGCTCAAGAGCGCCTCCACCCACGTCAACCCCGACTCGGTGCGCACCAAGAAGCTGCTGCTCAAGAAGGACGAGATCCGCCGCCTGATCGGGAAGGTCGAGCAGAAGGGCTACACGCTGGTGCCGCTCAACCTGCACTGGAAATCGGGCAAGGTGAAGTGCGAGATCGCGCTGGCCAAGGGCAAGGCCGAGCATGACAAGCGCGACACCATCAAGGACCGCGAAGGCAAGCGCGAGGTCGAGCGGGCGATGAAGAGCCGCAACCGCTGAGAAATCTTTTTTTGCGGACGATGGAATAAAAACCGCATCGCAGGCGTTTGTGCGAATGTCACCGGAACACCGGTGTCGCCAACACAAGGAGTTCTCCATGCCGCCTTCAATGTCGTGCCTGCGTGCGTCTGCCGCAGTCCTGCTGACCGCCGCTCTCGCCCTCCCCGCCTTCGCCCAGCCCAAGCCCGCCGACGGCGCGCTCGTCGGGCCGAACGGCATGACGCTCTACACCTTCGACAAGGACACGGCAGGCAGCGGCAAGTCGGTGTGCAACGGCGCCTGCGCCACCAACTGGCCGCCCTTCATGGCGGCAGATGGCGACAAGCCGAGCGGCGACTTCACAATCGTCACCCGCGACGACGGCAAGAAGCAGTGGGCAGCCAAGGGCTGGCCGCTGTACTACTGGGTCAAGGACACCAAGCCCGGCGACAGGACCGGCGACGGCGTCAACGGGTCCTGGAAGACTGCCAAGCCCTGATCGACCGGACATCCTGCCCTCCCCATGGACGCCCGCCTGCTCGTCGAGCACATCCCGAGCCTGCGCCGCTACGCGCGGGCGCTCACGGGCAACGCCTGGGCGGCCGACGATCTGGTGCAGGACACGCTGGAACGCGCCTGCGGCAAGTGGCGACTGTGGGTCGTGGGCAGCGACCTGCGCGCCTGGCTCTTCACGGTGATGCACAACATCTTCGCGAGCCAGGTGCGGCGCACGCCGCCGCCCCATGCGGTGGTGCCGCTCGAAGACGCGGCCCAGGAGATCCAGGGCCTTGCAGACACCGGCCGCGACCACGGCACGGGCCTGGATCTGCAGCGCTGCCTGATGCAGCTGCCCGAGGAGCAGCGCGCCGTTCTGCTGCTGGTGACGCTCGAGGACCTGTCCTACGCCGAAGTCGCCAAGGTGCTCGGAGTGCCGGTCGGCACGGTGATGTCGCGCCTGTCGCGTGCCCGCGTCCGGCTGCAGGAACTGATGGACGGCGCCTCGGCCCCGGCACGCCCCGGACTGCGTCGCCTCAAGTGAACGAACCCGCCGAAGCCAGACCATGATCCGCCTAGCCCCGCCCCCCACCGAAGAAGAGCTGCACGCCTGGGTCG
>CAJYQC010000564.1 GCA_913776885.1 uncultured Variovorax sp. | reverse complement strand
GGGGCTGCGGCCGCTGGAGCGGCTGTCGAGGGAGGCGCAGGGGCTGCGGCCCAAGACGCTTTCGCAGCGGCTGCAGGTGGAGCGGCTGCCGGTCGAGCTCTCTGCGCTGGCCGAAGCCTTCAACGGTGCGCTGAGCCGGCTCGAAGAGGCCTACGGCCAGCTCGAAGCCTTCAACGCCGACGTGGCGCACGAGCTGCGCACGCCGCTGGCCAACCTCATCGGCAGCACGCAGGTGGCGCTCTCGCGCCAGCGCAGCGCGGGCGAGTTCCAGGAGGTGCTGCAGGCCAACCTCGAAGACCTGGAGCGGGTGCGCTCCATCGTCAACGACATGCTCTTCCTCGCGCGGGCCGACCGCGGCGAGGTGGCGACGGGGCTGATGCTCACGCCCGTGGCGCAGGAAGTGCGCAAGACCATCGAGTTCTTCGAGTTCGTGCTCGACGAGACGCGTGCCCAGGTCGTCATCGAGGGCGACGTTCAGGCCGAGGCCCGGCTGGAGAGCGCGCTCTTCCGCCGCGCCATGTCGAACCTGCTGCAGAACGCCATCGAGCACTCGAAGCCCGGCGCGCAGATCGCCGTGAGGCTGCGCGAGGAAGCCGCTGCCACCTGGATCACCGTGTCGAACCCCGGCGAGCCCATCGACGCGCAGCACCTGCAGCACCTGTTCGACCGGTTCTACCGCGTCGACGAGGCCCGCAACGACGGTGGCGAACACCACGGCCATGGGCTGGGGCTGGCCATCGTGAAGGCGGTGGCGAGCATGCATGGCGGGCAGGTCTGTGCGTCGAGCGAAGAAGGCTGGAATACCTTCGGCTTCAGCGTAGCGAATTAGCCCTCCCCCATGCTTGTCCACTTCGTGCGGCCGCCGACCCCCTCACCGGGGGCGGTGCCTGCAGCCCGGCAAAGCCGGTTCCGCGGCATCCCGCGAATGTCCGCAGGGCAGTACGTTCTTGGGCCATGCCGGACAATCGCTGCCGGCATGAACAGCTCGCAACAACCGCAATTTCCACCGGAATCCGGGCCAAGACAGGGGCAGGCATGGCGCAGCTGATGTCCCTGCTGGTGCAGAACGCGATCCTGGTGGTTTTTGCGGCCAGCTTCGCTGCGCGGCTGGGCCTGCCGGTGCCGGCGGCTGCGGTGCTGGTGCTCACCGGAGCACTGCTGGCCGCGGGCGATGTCTCGGTGGCCGGCGTGGTGGTGGCGGCGGTCATCGCCAACCTGCTGGGCGACGGAGCGTGGTTCTATGCGGGGCGGCGCTTCGGCTACCGCTTCATGCGCCTGCTGTGCCGCATCTCGCTGTCGCCCGACACCTGCGTGCGGCGCGGCGAATCGCTCATCACCGACTGGGGCGGGCTCTCGCTGGTGGCGGCCAAGTTTGTGCCGGGCGTGTCGGTTGTGGCGCCGCCGATGGCGGGAGCGCTGGGCATGTCGGTGCGGCGATTCATCGGCTTCGACACTGGCGCGGCGCTGGTGTGGACCGGACTCTTCCTCGGGCTGGGCTGGGTGTTTCGCAACCAGATCCAGGAGGTGCTGGCCATCATGGCGCAGGCCGGCGGCGTGGCCACCGCGGCGCTGGGCGTGGTGCTGCTCGTGATCCTGGCGGTGCGCTACTGGCGCCGGCGCGCCTTCATGCGGCTCACGGGCATGCCCCGCATCTCGGTGGAAGAGCTGCACGAACTGCTCAGCGGCGAAGAGCCCCCGCTGGTGATCGACGTGCGCGGCAAGGCCGGCGTACAGGTCGATCCGCGCCGCATCCCGGGCGCACAGTCGTACACGCTCAAGGCGCTGCAGCAGCGCAGCCTCGACCTGTCGCACGCGGCGGGGCGCGACGTGGTGCTGTACTGCAACTGCCCCAACGAGGTGTCGGCCGCGCAGGCCGCGCGCGTGCTGCTGGCGCGCGGTGCGCGCCGGGCCCTGCCGCTGACCGGCGGGCTCGATGCCTGGGTGGCCTCGGGCCGGCCGACCACGGTCGACTGAACGGCTCCAGCGGAAGGCCCAAAGTGGCGCCGCATGGTCGACGTGAGCGGCATCACCTCGAAGGCCGGCGACCCGCAAGCCGAGTTCGTCTCGCTCACGTTGGCGCCAGGCCCTGCGCTCGGTCAGCCGCATCGCTGGCAGCCAAGCGCAGTGCGCTGATCGAAGGACCGTCTTCAAGACGAGATTGCCGCGCGCTTGCCTCCTCGGCGCCCGCCGACGATGACGCACACGACACATCGTTTCCGGGCGAACAGAAGCGCATCTCGATACAATTTCATCAATTCTTTGAACTATTCATTCAATGATTCATTCAACGCCACACCACGCTGAAAGCAGGCAATGAGATGAACCGTATCGCCATTGTTCGACAGGCGTTGTCTCAGGGACCGAGGCCAACCAACGAGCTTCTGGCGCTTCTTGGTACGAGCCAGCCCACCCTTTCCCGAACTATTCAGGAACTAGGACGCGAAGTCATCCGTTTCAGAGAACCGGGTGTGCGAACCCCACGCTACGCGCTTGTCCGCAGTGACCCGGTTCCTTCGCCCCAACCTGTGTTTCGGGTGGACGAAGAAGGTCGGGTGAAGGAATCGGGAAAGGTCAGTTTTCTTAGTGGAGGCGGTACCTGGGTTGACCTGGATGGCCAGGACAGTCGCCTTCACGAAGGACTGCCTCCTGCCATGGCGTTCGCGGCGCCATCGGGCTACCTGGGGGCACGGATCGCAAAGGTGGTTGCCGCGGAGCTGGGGGTGCCTGCATCCTTGCGGGACTGGTCCGACGATCACCGCGTGAAGTTTCTTTGCTCCATGGGCTCGGACGTAGCGGGATCTCTCATGTGGGGAGCCGATTCGTTTGCCACGCACATGGCGTCCCGACAGGTTGCGCCGATCGCGAGTGCAGACATTGCCCGTGTCTATCCACAACTTGCGAGTTCCACGACCCAGACGGGCGCTGGCAGCAGCGCAGGCGGCGAGCAGCCCAAGTTCACATGCGAAACCGAAACCCGCGGCCATCTCATCGTGAAGTTCGCACGCGTCGGGACCAGATCGTCGGAGTTGCTCATCCTGGAGGAACTGGCTTTGCGTGCGCTGCAAGAGGCCGGCATCGAGGCCGCGTCAGCGCACTATTTCGAAAGCGACGGGTATGGGTTTCTCGAAGTCGAGCGTTTTGATCGAGTGGGCCGCTTTGGAAGACGGGGCATGATTTCCGCCGGCGCGATCGACGACGAGTTGTTCGGAATGAGGGACAACTGGCCGGCATTCGCTCAGCGATGCGAAGAAGCGGCGATCCTCGGGGCGGACTCCGTACGCAAGGTCCTCGTCCTGACAGCCTTCTCGGAGCTGATTGGCAACGGCGATCGCCATTTCGAAAATCTCTCCCTCATGACCGATGCGCACGGCCGGCCCCGTGACGTGTCTCCGGCCTATGACATGCTCCCGATGATGTATGCGCCCACAGGCGGCGGCATCGAGCCGGAGTTGACGCTGGTCACCCCGTCGTTCCAATCCCTGGGAGCCAGGTCCGACGTGTGGCAGCAGGCGTTTCGTGCCTCGCACGCCTTCTGGTTGTCAGCCGCCGCAGACACGCGGCTGTCCGGCCCGATGCGCGAGATCGGCATCGGCAACGCCCAGCGGGTTACCGAGATAGTGACGCCCCTGCTGCCTGCGCTCGAGCCCTCCGCGCAAGAGGATTCATCACGCACCATGGACCACCCGCGCTGAACGCACGAGGGACTGCGGCTGCACAGTGACCGCGGGTTGTTGAGTTCCATGCAATCCTGCCTCTTGGCGGACACCACCGTCATGGACTCTGGAGCCAGGCTCAAGACGGGATCGCCGCGCGCCCACGGCCCAAGGCCCGCGCCTGCAGAAACCCGCCCCGCGTGCTATGGTGCCCGGCCCTCGGGTTAACCCGAGGGCAGACCTCTCGCAAACCGGGATCCCTCCGTGTCCTCTCCTTCCTCCACGGCACAAGCCGCTGACTCCGCCCATTCCGCCCACCCCGCCGCACCGGGCCTCAGCCCGGCCCTCACGCTGGTCTTCGCCGTCGCCTGCGGCCTGTGCGTAGCCAACATCTACTACGCCCAGCCGCTCATCGGCCCCATCTCCGACACGCTGCAGCTGCACGCCGGCCTGGCCGGGCTCATCATGACGCTCACCCAGCTCGGCTACGGCGCGGGCCTGCTGCTGCTGGTGCCGCTGGCCGACGTGGTCGAGAACCGCAGGCTCATCGTCGGTGCGCTCTTCGGCGCGGTGATCGGGCTGGTGGGCATCGCGCTGTCGAACTCGGCCGTCACCTTCCTGGCCGCTTCCTTCGTGGTCGGCACCTGCGCGGTCGCGGCCCAGGTGCTGCTGCCCTTCGCCTCGCACCTCGCGCCCGAAGC